>CATKYY010000018.1 GCA_949841225.1 uncultured Acetivibrio sp. | reverse complement strand
AACAGCATAAGAAATTTAACTGTAAAGTATAACACCGAAACTGCAATTAATAACTTAAATTTGTCAATTAAAAGAGGAAAATCTTATGCTATTATAGGTAAATCTGGATGTGGAAAAACAACCCTGCTATATACGATAGCAGGGCTTGTTTCTAATTATGAGGGAGAAGTAGAGGTAAAGGGTGAAACCTCGTTAATATTGCAGAATTTAGGGCTTTTTCATTGGTTTACCGTATATAAAAATATAAGTCTGGGGTTAAATAAAAGTAATTTATCGAAAGTGGAAAAAGAAGGAGCAACGAGCCGGGTTATAAAGGAATTGGGATTGACGGATGTCAAGGATAAATATCCGAAAGAGCTTAGCGGCGGACAAAAGCAAAGAGTCGCGATTGGAAGAACCATTATAAATAACCCGGAGATTCTTTTATTAGATGAAGCTACCTCCGCTCTGGATTCTATTAACAAGGAAATGATTCAGGAATTATTACTTGAAATTAAAATGAAAAAGCATATGACAATGATTTTAGTTACCCACAACATTGAAGAAGCGGTTTTCCTAGGGGAAGAAATCATCGTAATGAAAGAGGGCAGAGTGGATAGTATCATTCCAAATCAATATTTTGGGGATAAGGATATAAGGAAAAAGAAGGAATATATGGAAATATGTAATAAAGTAAGAGGTAGTCTCTGTGATTAAGGATAGAGTTTTAAAGCTTTTAAAAAGCTTATACGGAGTTATGATCGTAATTATATTGTGGCGTTTATTAAGCCTGGGAATCGGAACGAATATGGCGCCAACGCCTAAAGATACTTTACTAGAGCTCATAGGACTTATGCAAAATGATTTTATCTATCATATTTTATACAGCCTATACCGGATATTGGCAGCGATATTTTTGTCATTATTGATTGGAATTCCTTTTGGTATATTAATAGGCAGAAGCGCTTTTTTTGATAAAATGGTATCTCCTGTGGTATATTTACTTTATCCAATACCAAAAATTGCTTTTTTACCCATATTTATGGTGCTGTTTGGAATAGGCGACAAATCGAAAATAATACTTATGGTTACGATTATTGTATTTCAGATTGTAATCGTAACCAGAGACGCGGTAAACGACATAGATAATGAAGTGTTAATATCTGCCAAGGTAATGAAATTCAGTAAGGCAGATACCATAACAAAAGTAATATTGCCCGGCATAGCCCCTAAGATTTTTTCAGCGTTAAGAATCAGTATAGGGATTGCGATTTCGGCTTTATTTTTCAGTGAAAATTATGCCACAAAATTTGGATTAGGCTATTACATAATGAATTCCTGGGCAATGGTAGATTACAAGGGGATGTTTGCAGGAATTTTGGCTTTAAGTATGATGTCGTTAATTATTTTTAAGATGATAGATTTATTAGAGAGAAAAATATGTCCATGGAAATAGAGGAGGTAAGATCCATATGTTAAGACCAAGAGAAGTAGTCCGGCCCAAAACTACAAAGCTTTTGAACCTCAATCCCTCGGATTATGTTTTGGATATTGCTTGCGGAAAAAGGCGTTTCTGTTGTTGCGTTTGATTATAGCGAAAAAATGATCGAGCTGGCAAAGAAGCGGCAGGCCCGATATGCAGATAAAATTGAATTTTGTGTGGCGGATGCCACAGATAGAGAGAGTATGGCGGCATTAAAAAGGAGCCGCCCGTTTACTAAAGCTGTTTCAAATGAAGTCAAAAAAAGCAGTATCCCTCTAAGATCAGGGCGTATTTGAAAATTACCTGTTTCGTTTTACGGAAAAGCAATTTTCAAATACGCCCTGATTTTTTGGAAGCTTTATTTTATGATTTTTTTCATTAGCCCATAATCTGCTTTAAACGGGTAGTTTTTAAGCTTTCCCGGATTTGAAAGAACCTCTTGGAAGGCTGTTTCTGTCAGCTCTGCCGGAATGGAAAGAGCAGGAAGGTCTAAAAGCCGGGAAAGGTAGTCTTTAAAGGCTTCTGGCGATTGGAAGCCAAGGAGGGAAAGCACATGCCCGGAAGCCTCTTTGTCCGGGTAGCAGGCTACAAAGCCTCCTAAGAAAAAGCCGACTGCTTTTCCATGAGGCACGCCCAGAGTGTAGGTAATAGGATAGCTTAGGCCGTGAGGCAGGGAGGTGCCAGTATGAGAAATTGCCATACCGCCCAGCGTAGAGGCGTGCATTAAGGTCTGATAGGTTTGCTCGGTCAGTTCGTTCTTTTCCAGAGTATCTTTTATCCCGCCCCAGAGAACCAGGCCCTTTTCGCTGAAAATATGATTGAAGAGGTTAGAGCCGGTATTTAAATAGCTTTCAATCAAATGAGCCAGAGTATCGACGGCAGTATTTATTAGGCCGCTTCGGGAAGAAGTTTTTAAATAGGCGGCGTCGGTAAAGGCATATTTTGGGAAAATATGGTGGTTTATGCTGCGCTTGGTTTTTTCTTTATGAAGAGTTAAAATAGCGTAAGGAGTTACCTCAGAACCAGTCCCGGCTGTTGTCGGGATACAGGCTACCGGAAGGTGGGGAAGCTCGATTTTTTTGTAAAGGATTTCCTCGGTTTTGTCTGGATTGGCAATCATCAGGGCGATTGCTTTAGAGGCGTCTAAGGGAGAGCCCCCTCCGATACCGACAACAAAATCTACGTTTTCCTGGATGCCTTTCTCTGCGGCTTTCATAACAGTTTCTACCGATGGGTTTTGCTCAACGTCGTCAAAGATGACGTAGGGAATCCGGCGGCTTTCCAGAGCCTGTAAAACGTGGTCCAGGGAGCGGTTGGCGCGGGAGGAGCGTTTTCCTGTAACAAGGAAGGCTTTGCTTCCCAGGGAGCATAGCTCGTCCCCATGGCGTAGGACGCAGTTTTCTTCGTCGAATATATGAGTCGGAAGGTAAAAATTCATAGTAAAATCTCCTTTCAGGAATTGGTAAATTTATTTTAACACAAGAGGAAGCGATAGACAAAAGAATTTTACAATGTTACAATGGGCGTATTCGGTAAATATGGAGTAAAGCTTGAAATTTTCAATGAAGGGATTTGCGTTTTGCGCGCTGTTTGGCGCAAATCCTCTGGTATGCAGGAAATAGCGCAGAAATGGAGAAAAATATGCGGAATATAAAGCTGGTGCTGGAGTACGACGGCTCCCGTTATGATGGATGGCAGAAGCAGAAGAATGGAAAAGGACAGACTGTCCAGGAAAAAATAGAAGAGGTTTTAAAGAAGATGACGGGAGAGGAAATAGAGCTGATTGGAGCGGCCAGGACAGAGGCCGGGGTCCATGCTTATGGGCAGATTGCCAATTTTAAGACTGGAACTCAGATGAAAGCTTATGAAATAAAGCGCTATTTGAACCGCTATCTGCCGCGGGATATTGCGGCTTTAGAGGTTTTGGAGACACCGGAACGTTTTCACAGCAGTTTTAATGCAAAGTCGTTCCGGTATGAGTATAAGATTACAACAGGCGAGGCGCCGTCGGTATTTGACCGGAAGTATAATTATTACAGCTTTAAGCCGCTGGATATTGGAAAAATGAGGGAGGCGGCTAAGGGCTTCCTTGGAAAAAAGGATTTCCGGGCGTTATCGGATAATAAGAGAATGAAAAAGTCTACCGTAAGGGAAATTTATGAAATTGACATTTACGGCGGAGCTCATGAGATTTCTATTATGGTACATGGAGATGATTTCTGGCCGCATATGGCCAGGATTCTGGCAGGGACTTTAATGGAAGCCGGATATGGGAATATAGAGCCTTCCAGAATACCGGAAATCCTTGCCAGCAGGGACAGAGAGCAGGCGGGGCCTACGGCAGAGGCAAAGGGGCTGTTTTTACAGGAGGTGCTTTATACGGATTTTTGAGTTTTTATATTTTGATAAGAAACAGTAATAAATAGCATAAGAAATCCATAAAGGAAAAAATAGGACAAATGAAGGGTTGTATGTTAAAATGAGGTTATTAAAAAGCAGAAAATAATGTTAACATGCTTCCGGGGAGGCAGAATGGAGGAAAAAATGGATTACAAGAAGGCAGGAGTAGATATTGAGGCAGGCTACCGTTCGGTGGAGCTGATGAAAAAGCATGTGCAAGAAACCATGCGTAAAGAGGTGCTGGCCGGGCTGGGAGGATTTTCAGGGGCTTTTTCTATGGATGGATTTAAGCATATGGAGCATCCGACGCTGGTATCTGGTACGGACGGCGTGGGTACGAAGCTTAAGCTGGCCTTTGAGCTGGATAAGCATGATACCGTGGGAATTGACTGTGTGGCTATGTGTGTAAACGATATTGCCTGCGCGGGCGGAGAACCATTATTTTTCCTTGACTATATTGCCTGTGGTAAGAATGTGCCGGAAAAGATTGCAACCATTGTAAGCGGCGTGGCAGAGGGATGCAAGCAGGCAGGAGCGGCTTTAATTGGCGGTGAAACGGCGGAGATGCCAGGTTTTTATCCGGTAGAGGAATATGATTTGGCCGGTTTTGCAGTAGGCATTGTAGATAAAAAGGATATGATTACCGGAGCTGGGCTTTTGGAGGGAGACGTTTTGCTTGGAATCGCTTCTTCTGGTATCCACAGCAACGGCTATTCTCTGGTACGGAAGGTTTTTAATATAAAAAGAGAGAATTTGAATGTATATTATGAGCCTCTTTCTATGACTTTGGGAGAAGCCCTTTTAACGCCGACAAAAATCTATGTAAAGGCGTTAAAGGCTTTGAAAGACGGGGGCGTAACAGTGAAGGCATGCAGCCATATTACCGGCGGCGGTTTTTATGAAAATATTCCAAGAATGCTTCCAGAGGGCGTACATGCTTATGTGAATAAGAAAAGCTATCCGGTGCCGGCTATTTTTGAAATGCTTCAAAAGGATGGCGGTATTGTAGAGGAAATGATGTACAATACTTATAATATGGGCATTGGCATGATGATCGCCGTAAAGCAGGAGGAAGCGGATAAGGCGGCGGCTCTTCTTACCAAGGCGGGAGAAGCGGTTTATTGCGTAGGCGAAGTAAAGAAGGGAGAAAAGGGAGTGACCTTATGTTAAAGCTGGCGGTGCTGGTATCTGGCGGTGGAACCAATCTTCAGGCGGTGATTGATAAAATTGAAAACGGGACAGTAACAGGAGCCAAAATTTCCGTAGTTATCAGTAATAAAAAGGATGCGTATGCTTTGGAGCGGGCGAAAAGGCATGGGATAGAAAACGCTTTTATTTCTCCAAAGGATTATGAAAGGCGGGAGGATTTTGCACGGGCCCTTTTAGAAATGCTGGAGGGCTTCCAGGTGGATTTAATCGTGTTAGCGGGGTATTTGGTGATTGTGCCGGAACTGGTAATCCAAACATACCGAAACCGTATCATTAATATTCATCCGTCTTTGATACCGTCCTTTTGCGGGGAAGGGTATTATGGCTTAAAGGTTCATGAAGCCGTTTTGGCAAGAGGAAATAAGGTAACGGGAGCGACGGTGCATTTTGTAGACGAAGGAACGGATACGGGGCCGATTATCCTTCAGAAGGCAGTCGAGGTAAAGGAAGGAGATACGCCGGAGCTTCTCCAAAGAAGGGTGATGGAGGAAGCAGAGTGGAGTATTTTACCGGAGGCTATCCATCTGATTGCCAATGATAAAATTGAAGTAGTGGATAATTTGGTAAAGAGGAAAGGGTGAAGGATTTTTAAAATCTTTCACTCGCGAGATTTGTGCCTGCGCGCTGCTTGGCTTAAACTCGTTGAAGTGCGAAAAAGCGGCGCAGGAATGGAGGAAAACGTGAAGGTTTTAATTGTAGGAAGCGGCGGAAGAGAACATGCTATTGCAGCAAGGGCGGCAAAAAGCCCGAAGGTAGATAAAATATACTGCGCGCCGGGAAACGCTGGGATTGCCGGGATTGCGGAATGTGTTGATATAGGAGCCATGGAGCTTGACAGGCTGGCAGATTTTGCTGAGGAAAAGGAAATTGATTTAACGATTATCGGTATGGACGACCCGCTGGTGGCAGGCGTGGTGGATGTATTTGAGAAAAGAGGGCTGCGCGTGTTTGGCCCAAGGAAAAACGCGGCTATTTTAGAAGGCTCTAAGGCCTTTTCTAAGGACTTAATGAAAAAATACAACATTCCTACCGCCGCTTATGAAACCTTTGATAATGCAGAGGAGGCTCTTGCTTATTTGCAGAACAGCCAGTATCCGCTGGTTTTAAAGGCCGACGGCCTGGCCTTGGGAAAGGGCGTTTTAATTTGTAATACAAAAGAGGAGGCAGAGGCCGGAGTAAAAACCCTGATGTTGGAGAAACAGTTTGGATCTGCTGGAGATAGAATTGTAGTGGAGGAGTTTTTGACTGGCCGGGAAGTTTCTGTTCTTTGCTATTGCGATGGGACTCATATCCTGCCTATGACCTCTGCTCAGGACCATAAAAGAGCGAAGGACGGCGACCAGGGCTTAAATACGGGCGGAATGGGAACCTTTTCTCCAAGCCCTTTCTATACAGAAGAGGTAGATGCTTTCTGTAAAAAATATATTTATCAGCCGTCTATGGATGCAATGAAGGCAGAGGGAAGAGATTTTGTAGGAATTATGTTTCTGGGGCTGATTTTAACAGAGGAAGGACCGAAGGTTTTAGAGTACAACGCAAGGTTTGGAGACCCGGAGGCTCAGGTCGTTCTGCCAAGAATGAAAAATGATATGATAGAGGTTATGGAGGCCTGTATTGACGGCTGCCTTGATAAAATCAGCCTGGAGTTTGAGGATAATGCGGCAGTATGCGTTATTCTGGCTTCAGACGGGTATCCAGAGCATTATGAGAAAGGAAAGGAAATCTATGGTCTGGAGCGCTTTGAGGGCCTGGAGGATTACTATGTATTCCATGCGGGAACAAAAAGGACAGAAAAAGGGATTGTTACCAATGGCGGCCGCGTCCTGGGGGTTACAGCTAAGGGAGGCAGTTTAAAGGAAGCCAGGGACAATGCTTATAAGGCGACTGAATGGATTGAATTTTCTGATAAATATATGCGGCATGATATTGGAAAGGCGATTGATGAATAAGGAGGTATCTGGAATGTACGATTTTAATGAGGTAGCGGGTTATGACGAGGGGCTTGCCAGGGCAATGGATTTAGAGCTTTCCAGGCAGAGAAGCCATATTGAGCTGATTGCATCAGAAAATTTTGTAAGCAAAGCGGTGATGGCGGCTATGGGAAGTCCCCTGACAAATAAATATGCGGAAGGGTATCCGGGAAAACGCTATTATGGCGGTTGCGAATATGTAGATATGGTAGAAAATCTGGCAAGAGACCGGGCTATGGAGCTTTTTGGCTGTACCTATGCCAATGTACAGCCCCATTCTGGAGCCCAGGCCAATATGGCGGTTTATTTTGCTTTGGTAAAGCCGGGAGATACTGTGATGGGAATGAATTTGGCCCATGGAGGGCATTTGACCCATGGAAGTCCGGTAAATATGTCCGGCAGCTATTATAATATCGTGCCTTACGGCGTTGATGAAAACGGTTATATCGATTATGAAGAGGTAGAACGGATTGCGCTGGAATGCAGGCCCAAGATGATTATAGCAGGGGCCAGCGCCTATGCGAGAAAAATTGATTTTAAACGGTTCCGTGAGATTGCGGACAAGGTTTCCGCTTATCTTTTTGTGGATATGGCTCATATTGCCGGGCTGGTAGCGGCCGGGCTCCATGAAAGCCCAATTCCTTATGCCCATGTGGTAACGACGACAACCCATAAGACTCTGCGCGGGCCGAGAGGAGGTATGATTTTATCCAGCGAAGAATTTGCCAATGAGCATAAGCTGAATAAAGCGATTTTCCCAGGCAGCCAGGGCGGACCTCTTATGCATGTAATTGCGGCGAAGGCTGTATGCTTTAAGGAGGCGCTGGATCCTTCCTTTAAGCAATATGCTCGGACGGTGATTGATAATTGCCAGGCCTTAGCAGAGGGCTTGAAGAAACGGGGCTTTCATCTGGTGTCCGGCGGTACGGATAATCACCTTTTGTTGGTAGATTTACAAAGCAAGGGCGTGACAGGAAAGGATGCGGAGCGTTTATTAGACGAGGTGAATATTACCTGCAATAAAAACGCGATTCCAAATGACCCGGCCTCTCCTTTTGTTACCAGCGGTATCCGGCTGGGAACAGCGGCTATTACCACCAGAGGTATGAAGCCGGAGGACATGGACGTGATTGCAGAGGCGATTTCTCTTTGTATTGACGGCGGCGAGGAAAAGAAGGAGAAGGCGAAAGAGCTGGCAGCCGGGCTGACGGAGAAATATCCTCTATATTAGGAGAATTGGTTATGGGAGCTTTCTTTAAGCAGATGGACGAGGGGTACAAGAGAAAAAGGTATCCAAAGGGTTCTTTTTTTGAGGCTTACACAAAGAAAACGACAGGAAACCAGGCGGCCGGACTGGTATTTTGCGCGGCTATGGCGATAGCGGCGTTGTTTGGAGCCTGGTTTTGCAATCGTCAGATGAAAAACCTGGGGGAGGACGGAGAAGAGATTGGAAAGCTGCTTATTGGATTAGCTTTGGGAATTGCTCTTTTAATGCTGGCGTTGTGTGTTCTCCAGATAAGCCGTATGCTGCGGGGGAAAAGAAAAATGATGGAGCTGTGCGCCAAAAGCTGCGGTTATGCCATGAGTGAGATCGAGGAGTTTGAAAGGCAGGCTTTGCAGCCGGACACTTATGTTTTAGACCTTTCTGGAGGAGAGAAGCTTCAGAAGGCGAAAAATGCCATGTTTGGGCAGACGGAAGGGTTATTGACAAAAGATTACCTTTGCCTGGATCCAGGTATGCATATGCATGTAACGAAAATTAGCGATATTTTAGCCGCCTACATGGTTAAAAATACCCAGACGGCCGGAACCATTAATGAGGGCCGGAGAGTAAGGATGACTTTTTCCTATCTGACCTTGAATATTATTTCATCGAAAGGAACGGTGGATTTTGCGGACTGTACGGAGCAGGCGGCGCTGGAGCTTCTAGCCCTTCTTAAAGAACGCGCGCCGAAGCTGGATACCCATGGGGAAGAGCTATTGTCAGAACGGCAGTATTATGAGCTGCGCGATAAATTGTTAAAATCTTGAAAATATGGAAACTCCAGGTTCAGGACTTGCATTTATTAGCTTTTTTCATTATAATTTAAAGTAATAGATGTCAGGTTTATGCCAATGCTCCCGGTAACAAGCCGGGATACAAAACCTTTAGAAGGAGTATAACGCAGGGTGAAAAGAATAATCAGGGAGTTTGACGGGGTCAGTGAAATTGTGTATGTGGCCGATATAAAGGATTATGTACTACTGTTTTTAAATAAAGCAGGGCTGAAGGCCTTTGGATATGACAGCCTGGAACAGGTAGAGGGGAAAAAGTGTTATGAGGTGCTCCAGGGAAGGAAAAGCCCCTGCCCATTTTGCACCAATGGAAAGCTCCACAAGGATAAATACCTGGAATGGAGACATAAGAACCGGCCGACCGGCAAAGAGTACCGGTTGAAGGATAAGCTGATTTCATGGGAAGGAAGAGAAGCCCGGATAGAAATTGCCGAGGAGATTTTTAACAGCGGCCAACAGAATGCAGAGGCGGAATTGAAACGGATGCTGGAACGGGAACAGATTGTGATGGAATGTATCCAGATGATGCACTCTTCTCTGGAGGTTGATATGGCCGTCAATAACACGCTGGAAGTAATGGGGCGGTATTTATATGGGGAACGGACCTATATATTTAATACTTATGGCAGCTATATGGACAATATTTATGAATGGTGCGCAGAAGGAGTTTCTGAGGAAAGGGGTTCCCTCCAAAAGCTCCCGATTTCAGCGATTCAAAGGTGGCTTCCTTATTTTTACAGGAACGAGTGCGTTATTATCCGGGATGTGGAGCTGATTAAGGAATCTGCCCCAGAGGAGTACGCTATCTTGAAACGCCAGGGGATAAAGACGCTGATTGCCGTTCCTTTTATAGAAAAGGAGCAGTTGGTCGGCTACTTTGGTATTGATAATCCAAAAGCAGGCAATTTGGACGAAGTATCTAATATATTGAAAATGCTGGCCTATTTTTTTCAGGCTTTGCTAGAGCGCAAAAAAAGAGAGGACTATCTGAAAAAAATAGGGTTTACGGATACTATGACCGGAGCGAATAATAAAAATGCATTTATACGGGATACAATGCTAAGCGATACGGGAGGGCTTTCTTCTGCGGGAGGCTTTTTTATCGATATTAATGGTCTGAAAAAAACAAACGATACTTATGGGCATGAAGCAGGAGATAATCTGATTCGCCAGGTGTATCAGATTATTTGCTATGTAATGGGCGATTTCCCTGTTTACCGGCTGGGCGGCGATGAGTTTGCGGTTTTGTGCCGGAATATTTCCAAAGAGAAGCTGGAAGGGCTGCATAAGCGGCTTCGGGAGGAGCTGGACGGAAGGAACGGCTGCAATGCGGCTATCGGGGCCAGCTTTTTGGAGAATCCCAGTGATTTGGGGGTATTGATAGACGAAGCAGATAAGAGGATGTACAAGGATAAAAAACAATATTATAAAAAGATTGGTAGTAAGAGATAAGCAGTTAAAATAAAAGGATTTTGTAAGGGAAACGCTTTGTAAAGAAGCTGTTTCCCTTGTATTTTATAGCCGGCGGATTATATGGAAGACCAAGTTAAGTTATTTTTGAGTTATTTGAAAGGAGAACGATATGTTTTGGGATAAAGTGTCTGGTTTTTATGATTTTTTTGAAACAGTATACAATGGGAAGGTTTATCGGAAGCTTGGCAAAAGAGTAGCAGAAGAAATGGAACAAAATGATATAGTATTAGAATGCGCCTGCGGTACAGGAGCTATTAGCAAATATATTGGGCCTAAATGTAAACAGTTAATCGCAACGGATATTTCTAAAGGAATGTTAAGGCAGGCTTCAAAAAAATGCCGGAAACATAATAATATAAAAATAAAGCGTGCAGATACGACGCGTCTAAGATGCCGCGATGAAAGATTTGATAAGGTAGTTGCAGGTAATGTAATACATTTATTAGAAGAACCGCATATTGCAATAAGAGAATTAGAAAGGGTATGTAAAACGGGCGGAAAAATAATTATTCCAACCTATATTAACGCGTCTGGCGGAGTTAATAAAAGAGCCGTACGTTTGCTTGAATTTGCAGGGGCAAGGTTTGAACGGCAATTTGATATTCATTCCTATAGAAAATTTTTTGAAGAGGCAGGGTATAAACATGTTAACTATTATATTATTTCTGGCAGAATGCCCTGCGCTGTAGCAATTATTACGAAGGAATAAAAGATGACGCTTCTGTATTTGCAAGGACAGGAGTTATCTTGAAAAATGGTAGCTTTATGATTTAAAACAGAAAGAGACTGGCGCATGAATGATGAATTTCTTTAATACGCCAGTCTTTTCTTTTGGAGTAGCAGTTTTATAAAGCAGCGTAGATTATTTTTTTAGAAGCTGTTCATAAAACAGACCCATAAAAAACCATACGGGGGCGTAATCCAGACGGATTAAGCCTTTTATATTGTAGCGGGCGCGGCTGTAATCCCAGGGGCAGGCGTCTTTTTTTTTCAGATAAAAGCCGGTTAAGTATTCAGCGCTGTAAATTAAAGCGGTATAAAGGCTGCCGCGGAAAAAAGCGCTCTTATTTTTGAAGAACCGGCTGAACGGGGCGATTAGCGCAGCCATGCCGTAAATGGGAAACATTAAAATAGAGGTGCGGCAGGTAAGCTTTTTATCTTGTTCATGAAAAAAAGAGCCAAGTCCGGTCCAAAAGCATTCCAGACACCATCCCGTGAGGCCGCAGCGGATAAAATTATAAATAAAAGGTTTCTTTTTCATATTCTGTAGAATCTCCTTTTTTTGAAAAATTATGCTTTTACAGTTAATTATTTATATATGTAAACCGATATAATACATAGATGGGATATTGAGTTTTTTGCATTTAAAATAGGTTGATAATTCAGGAGGTGGAGTAATGAAGGAAGGTATACCTAGTGAAAATGAATGGTTGATTATGGAGGTTATCTGGAGAGAGAACCGGCCGATTACTGCAGGAGAGGTAATTAAGCTTTTAAATGGCGTGTTGGAAATAAGCCAGAAAACTATACGGGTGATGTTTAACCGGCTGGTGGCGAAGGGCGTTTTAGATTATACCGTTGATAAACAGGACGCCAGGGTTTACCATTACTTTCCGTTGAAAACAAAGGAAGAATGCCTGTCTGTGAAAAGCAGCCGGTTTTTGAAAAATTATTTTGGAGGAAATGCAGCGTTGGCTATGGCAAGCTTTGTACAGAATTCCAATGTGACAAAGGAGCAGCTTAGTCAGTTAGAGGAAATGGTAAAGGAATTAAAGGAAGGCTTTGGAGCAGGGAGTGAACGCCAGGGATGACAGAATTTGGAAGGGCGCTGTCGGCGCTTTTAAATTTTGCTTTTAGCTATGAGCTGATGAAATGCATAAAAACTATGCTGGCAGGCAGCGTAGTAGCCCTTTTGCTCCTTTTTTGGCAGGGAATCCAAAAAAGAAAAAATCCTTATTTAAATATTGGAAGTATGTTTCTTCTTTTTCCTATGTGCCTAATGGGGAGCAGCAAGCTGTTTTTTACAGGAAAATTGTGGCATATCAGCAACTGGCTTTGTAAGGAGATAAAGCCATGGTATGGGAAAATATATTTGATTGTCGCAGGAGGGCTTTTTGCCGGGTATGTGGGGAAAAGCCTCAGATTAAGTAAAAGGGTAAGGAGCCTGCCGTTATTTTTAAATAGAGAGCTTTCTAATCGTCTGGTTCAGAAGGTTAGCGAGGGGGACAGGGTTCCGTTTTTTTACTGGTACTTAAAAAGGGTGCGGATTTATGAAACCCAGGAGGCGGTAAGCCCTTTTTCCGGCGGCTTATGGCATCCTTATATCGTAGTTCCAGCTCAGATCGTTCAGGGCTGGAGCGAGGAGGAAATAAGCCTGATTTTGTGTCATGAGCTTTTGCATATTAAGGCCGGGCATATCTGGATTCTGACGGCTTTTTCCTTTCTTAGAATTTACTGGTGGATAAATCCTTTGATTTATATTTGTGAAAAAAAGCTTAGAGAAGAGCTGGAGCTGGCCTGTGACGAAAGCTGCCTTTATTATATGAAGGCTGAAAGGCAGCGGTATGCAGGGGCTCTTTTACATACGCTGTATCTGGCGCAGGGAATGCATCGGGAGAGTATACTTGCATTTTTGAGGAAGGATTCCTTTGGAGAATTGAAACGGCGGTTGGAGGCTTTAAAAAGAACAGAAGAAGAGAAGTATCGGAAGAAGGTAAAAAGAAGCCTGATATGCTCCGGCGTATTGACCGGAGCGGTTTTGGCCGGAACAATTTCTTTTTCCTATCCCAGGTTTATGAGGATGGAGGAAATTTTCGTATATAACAGCCGGTTGGAGATGCTTTTCTTAGATTCAGAAGAAGTGGAACAGGCGGTCCAGTGTATAAAAGGAAAAATCAAAATTGAAGAGGCTCTTTTGGAGGAAATTTTAAGAGTAGAAAGGATAGAAGATCCCTATATTTATATTTCTTATGATACCATTATGAAGGTTCCGGGAATCGGCGGAGGCGGAAATGTAGCCAGGGTATCAACAGAGGATTTTACGGATATTTGGTATTTGGCAGATGATGGAATAGAAAATAAGATATTGGATTTTTTGCTGAAATATATGATATAGCTGAGCTTCATAAAGAAAAAAGGACAGAAGGAGGAAATAATATGGGACTTGGAATTACAGCGGCCGGACTTTACACAGGCCAGGCGGCGGCCAGCAGCAGGACGGGAAAAAAACCAGTTTGGAATCCGAACAGAGTCTATAACTATTTGGAGGATATGAACCAGGGCTTTCAGGATTATAAAAAGCAGGCGGTTGCATATTATTCTGCCCAGATAGAGGGAAAGGAAGGAAATGGAGTCTTGACAGAGGAGGAATTGAAGGCAGAGATTAAAGAGCTTTTTCCTGAATACACTCTGACAGGAACAGAGCCTTCCGATGTAGTGCAGGGGAAATTTTACCTGTATATTGACAGCGCCAATTTAAAGAAAATGGCCTCTGACCCGGCTTACCGCGCCAAGGTCTATGGGCTTATGGATTCTGAAATCCAGGGAAAAAAGGGATATACGTTAAAATACAGCGATGGAAGAAATGTAACGTCCCATCTGACAGGCAGCATTTTTTCTTTAGCTGAGAAAAATGGAAAATATGCGGGAGCGGATGGTATCCCATACCGGGGAAGCTGCACTTCAGACCATAGCTTTTCAACCTCCCAGTCTCACCCGCAGGTACGAAGTATGAGCTTTCTTTATGACCATATAGACCCGGCAAAATCGGCGGCAAGGGACAGGAAAGCGAACGCGGCGAAGGCAGAGGCAGAAAGGATAGCCAAAAAGAAGGCGGCTAAAAAAGAGGAAGAAGAAAGGCTGGAAAAGAAAAGAGAGGAAAAAAGAGAGAAAAAGTTAGAAGAAGAGGAAAAGGCATTGCAGCTTTTACAGGCGGCAAGGCAAATGGGAGCCGGCGGCAGATACAAAAGCGCAGAGGATTTTGTAAGGAAGTAGCCGTATGAAAAAAGGTTGTACTATTGTCATTAATATATACAAACAACAGGGAGGCAGGGAAAGAAATTTTTCTGCCTTCCTGTTGTTTTCTTTTATATGGTATGAAAGCCTTTTCCAACGATTTCACTGGTATTCGTAATCAGGATAAAGGCGTGCTGATCCAGTCCGTAGATATAATTTCGGAGACGGACGGCTTCATAACGGCTCATAACGGTAAATATAACGTATTTCTGGTTTCCTGAGAAAGCGCCGGTGCCTTCGCAGATAGTAGCGCTGCGCTTTAGCTTATTTACAATAAAGTTACAGATTGGCTCCGGGTCGTCGCATACAATGTTAAAGTATTTACACAGGTTAATGCTCTCAATCATACCGTCTACCATGAAGGATTTGATGGTAAGGCCCAGTAAAGAGAAAAGGCCTGTTTTGATGTCGAATATAAAAAAGGCAAGAAATACTACCAGTACATCTGTTGCCAGGAGAGCGTTTCCAATTTGAATGGAAGTATATTTTTTAAAAAGGAAAGCAAGGACGTCCGTGCCTCCGCTGGAAGCGTTCATATTGAATAAAACGGCAGAACCAAAAGCTGGGAGAGCAATGGCAAATACCAGTTCCAGAATAGGTTCATTTGTTAAGGGCCCCTGCAGGGGAACCAGCCGTTCCAGACCTGAGATCGTAACAGACAGAAGAATACTGGTATAGGCGGTTTTTGCGGCAAAGCCTTTGCCAAGGAAAATAAGTCCGATAACTAATAGAGCCATATTAGCCAGAAAGGAAAAGTCGCCGGCGCTCATAACTCCCAGCTTTGCTACTAAAGGGGCGTAGCCGGTAACGCCGCCGAATGTAAAATTATTCGGGAATTTAAAAAAATACACGCCTACAGCCATGATTAAGGTACTCATTGTCATTAAAAGGAAATCTCTAAAAGATATGGTTTTCATTTTTTATGCCTTTCTTTAAAATGTCCTTTGAGGAACATTTCGTTTGTTTCATATAGGACCGTCCAAGTCTATTTTAGCACGAAAAATTTTGTTGTCTACCTTTTTTTCAATAGAAAGGTGTGCTATAATCAGGAATTACAGAATAATGGATAAAATTTTATAGAAAACGGGGGCGGATGTATGGAGCGAGGGATTGTAACGCTGAAAAAGGGCGGTGGAAAGACGTTAAAGGCTGGAGGAGCCTGGGTCTTTGATAATGAGATAGAGAGTATTATGGGGCAGTTTGAAAACGGCGGCATAGTAACGGTACGGGATTTTGACGGCTATGAGATGGGTTGCGGTTTTATTAATATGAATTCTAAAATAAGGGTTCGTATGCTTTCCAGGAAAAAGGGACAAGAGATTGACAGAGATTTTTTGTCTATGCGGGTCAGAGCAGCCTGGGAGTACCGAAAGAAAACGGTAGATACAGATAGCTGCCGGGTTATTTTTGGAGAAGCTGATTTTTTACCGGGGCTGGTGGTAGACAAGTTTTCTGATGTGCTGGTAGTGCAGTCCCTGGCGTTGGGAATGGAGCGGTTGAAGGAAGAGATTCTGGAGCTTTTGCAGGCTGCTATGGAAGAGGATGGAATCAAAATACGCGGCGTTTATGAGAGAAGCGATGCAAAGGTAAGAGAAAATGAAGGAATGGAAAGATATAAGGGATTTCTTTCAAAAGCTTTTGATACTAAGGTGCCTATTGTGGAAAACGGCGTAAAATACTTGGTAGATGTGGCGGAAGGCCAAAAAACAGGCTTTTTTCTGGACCAGAAATATAATCGGCTGGCTATCCAGAGGCTGTGCCAAGAGGCTAAGGTTTTGGACTGCTTTACTCATACAGGTTCTTTTGCGCTGAATGCAGGAATTGGAGGAGCAAAAAGCGTGCTGGGAGTAGATGCTTCCCGTCTGGGAATAGAGCAGGCAGAGGAAAATGCAGCTTTGAACGGGCTGTCAGACCGGGTGAGGTTTCAATGCGCGGATGTATTTGATTTGTTGCCAAAGCTCTATGAAGCAGGAGAAAAATTTGATGTGATGATTTTAGATCCGCCTGCTTTTGCAAAATCCAGAGGCTCTCTAAAAAACGCAGTGAAGGGCTACCGGGAGATTAACCGGAACGGCTTGCGGCTGGTACGGGACGGCGGCTATCTGGCTACCTGTTCCTGCTCTCATTTTATGACGCCGGAGTTATTTTCAGAGACGATTGGGCAGGCGGCTAAAAGCGTGCATAAACGGCTGAGGCAGGTAGAATACAGAACGCAGGCGGCGGACCATCCAATTCTTTGGGCGTCAGAGGAGTCCTATTACTTGAAATTTTATATTTTTCAGGTGTGCGAGGAAAGATAAGATAATGTTTTTGAAAGCGTTTGGAAAATTAAATCCAAATGCTTTTTTATTTTTAATAGTTTTTAACTATTCAAATGAATTAGATATAAGTATTTGTTATTATAGAGGCAGGAAAGTATAATAAGAAGTAGAAAAGAAAAAATGGTTCAAATCAGTGATGGAGAGTGAGAATGGATGATAATAGGATTAAGTTGGAAAAATTAATTGCATATGGATCAAAAGAGGCTATTGTCCAAAATTTAAAGGATGCGGGATGCGGTCAGGATACCGTGGAATGTTGCATTACCTGCCTGGACTGCGGGAAGAAAGCGGAGCTTTTAGAACGGCTGGAAAAGCATAGGAGCGGTCTTTTGCACAAGGTACATGAGGGAGAAAAACAGATTGACTGCCTGGATTATCTGGTTTATCAGATTGACCGCTGCCAATTTGAGAATTAAGAAATTTGAAATGGAGGAAATCAGACGATGAAAGTAATTGAAAATCAGACTTTTGATGTGGAACGGGCGCTTTATGGAAGCAACGGCGTGTTAGTGAAAAACTGTTCTTTTGATGGTCCGGCAGATGGGGAAAGCGCTTTTAAAGAGGGAAAAGAGATTGGAGCCGAGGGTTGCTTTTTTAATCTGCGTTATCCTTTCTGGCACGACAGCGGCCTTACGATTGCAGACTCGGAAATGACAGAGCTTTGCAGGGCCGCCCTATGGTACTCGGAGCATGTGAAAATTACGGATACAAAGCTGCATGGGATTAAGGCGCTCAGAGAGTGCAGTGATGTTTTTATTAAAAACTGCGACATTATTTCGCCAGAATTTGGCTGGTCTGCGCGTGGAATCCATATGGAAGATACGACTGCCGTTAGCGAGTATTTTATGATGCGCTCAGAGAATCTAACGTTCAGAGGCGTAGATTTCAGGGGAAAATATTCCTTTCAATATATTAAAAATGCAACCTTTGAAAATTGCGTGTTTGATACAAAGGATGCTTTTTGGCACGGCGAAAATATAACGGTAAAGGACAGCGTGATAAAGGGCGAATATCTGGCGTGGTATTCCGAACGCTTGACGTTCATAAATTGCAGGATTATTGGCACGCAGCCTTTTTGCTATTGTAAAAATCTGAAATTAATTAATTGTGAAATGATTGATACAGATCTTGCGTTTGAGAAATCTGAGGTGGAGGCGGTTATTACAACAAAAGTTGACAGTATTAAAAATCCTTTGGCTGGACGAATCTACGCGCCAGAGGTAGGAGAGCTGATTATAGATGACGAGGCTTCCAAGGGGAAGGTTTTGGTTGGAGGACAGAGAAAGGATAGGAATGGCGGCGGCCTGTGCAGCTGCGCCTGACAAAGAAAATTGAGATTTTCAATCTTGCTGAGGCGCAGAAATGGAGTTAAGAATGAAGAGAATTATTTGTACGGCTGCAGATTGGAAAAATATACGCGAGAGGAAGAAGTTGGGAGGAAGAATAGAAAGAGCTGCGACGGAGCTTGACTCCCATTGGGAAAATTGATAATATAAAGGAAGAGGAACTAAGAGAAGCCCTTGGGAAAGGGGACGTTACGGTAATATTTTCGTTGGAGGAATAAAAAGGAGCCCTGAATATGGAGTTTAATATAAATGAATTTCAATGGATAAGAGAACCACAGGAATACAAGTTAGATAAAAACAAAGTAGAAATAAATACGATGCCAGGAACGGATCTTTGGCAGCGGACCTATTACCATTTCAGAAATGATAATGCTCCGGTGCTTCAAATGGAAACAGACGAGAAATTTTTTTCATTTATTGTAAAAACAGATTTCTCAGAAAGCCATCATCGCTTTGACCAGTGCGGTATTGTGATGTATCTTGATAGTGAGAATTGGTTAAAAGGTTCTGTTGAATATGAAAATGAAGAATTGCAATATTTAGGGAGCGTTGTTACAAATCATGGGTATTCTGATTGGGCTACTACGGCGATTTCTGCGGATGTTAAAACCATGTGGTACAGGTTCAGCCGGCGGGAAGATGATTATTGTATTGAGTGTTCTGAGGATGGCCGGCATTTTACACAGATGCGTATTTGTCATATGTGGGAGGGAGCCGGAAAAATTAGGTTTGGGATTTATGCTTGTAGCCCGGAAGTATCTACATTTAAGGCAATTTTTACAGATATGAAAATTACGGAATGCATGTGGAAGGAGCATGTTGGACAGGAGATATAATTAGAAAAGCAGCCGCTTTGGACACCGCGGCTGTTTTTTTGATTTCAAAAAGTTTGCTTGCAAGGCTTTTAAAACTACAAATATAATTAACATATATTAATAATAAATAGATATTATCCGATATATAAAATAAGTAGAAGCAAATAATTTAAAAGGAGGATAAGGGTATGGCAATTTCAGGAATAGGAAGTTATGGAAATGTTTATGGGAATTTGCACGCTCTACAAAATAATGTCAAAGAAGATTCTAAAATATGTACGGAGAGCAATGAGAAATATCTGGATAAATTGCAGGAGAAGGCGCCATATGTGAGGCTGGAAGCCGGATATGGGCTGAAAACAAAGGTAAAAGAAAAGAATGGACCAGGAGTTGTAACGATACATCCAAAGCTTTTGGAAAAAATGAAAAATGATCCAGAGGCAGAAAAACGGTGTACACAGACAATAAAGGATATTGAACGGGCAGAAAAGACAGCTGACGCTTATTATAATGCTCTTGGCGGTTGCGTAGAGCGAACCAGTACCTGGTATATTGATGAAAACGGGAAATTTTATCATTTTGCCCATACGGTCCGCGATGATAAGCTGAATAAAAAGCTTCGCTTAGAATCTCAGAAAAATAGGGAAAAGCAGATAGAAAAAATCAGGGAAAATACCTGTAAAAAAGCAGAGGAGCTTGCAGAGCAATTAGAAGAGAAGGCGAAGGAGGATGTGGAAATCGGGCAGGCGGCTGTAGGACAAGGGAATATGACAGGTTTCAGCATGGATATAATGGTTTAATCGTTTTTTAGCAGATAGAAAGATTTGCAGAAAGCAGTAAAGGAATGGAGTAAAAAATGATTGTATAGTTGACCGGACTTGTGTATAATAAATGAGAAGCTCGAATGCGTTTAAAGTTGTAAAATAGAACAGAAATGGTAAGAGCTATGAGATACAAGCTATAGATTAACAAGGAAGGCGAGAGGGCGGAAACCGTGGATTATAAAGAAGCGAGACAGTATATAGATGAGGCAGGAAAATATGGCATGGTTTTAGGGCTTTCCGGCATGAGGGAACTCCTTTTGCGCCTTGGCAATCCCCAGGATGAGGTTTCTTTTGTACATATTGCAGGAACCAATGGAAAAGGCTCTGTAGGAGCCTTTTTGTATGAAATACTTTTGTCTGCCGGAGTAAATACAGGACGGTATGTGTCTCCCGGGGTATTTTCCTATGAGGAGAAAATCCAGACAGGGAAGGACAAAGAATCCTTTTGTATTTCCCAAGAGGCCGTTGGAAGGTGGATAGGACGGATAAAGGAAGCTATTGAAGAGATGGAAAGAGAAGGTCTTTTACATCCAACGCCTTTTGAAATAGAAACGGCAATGGCATTTTTGGAGTTTAAGTCCCAGGGCTGCCGCCTGGCTGTACTGGAAACAGGTTTGGGAGGCCGGCTGGATGCGACGAATATTATAAGGACCGGGGTATGCCAGGTAATTACGGTAATCAGCAGGGACCATATGAAGTTTTTGGGAGAAAGCCTTGCAGAGATTGCCTTGGAAAAGGCGGGGATTATAAAAAAAGGTATTCCGGTAATTTCCTGGCCCCAGGAAAAGGAAGCAAAGGATGTGGTAGCCGGGAGGGCAAAGGAAATGGGAAGCCAGTTTTATGAAGCTTCTTTTTCCGAGCTTTCTATAGAAAGAATGGAGCTTTGCGGAACCTGCTTTACTTATAAGGGGGAAAGTTTTGAAACGGCGCTTTTGGGAGAGAACCAGCCGAAAAATGCTGCGGTTGCTATAGAGACGGCCTGGGAGCTTCAAAGGCAGGGTTTTCCTATCACAAGGGAGGCTATCCGGGAAGGAGTCAGGAAGGCCCGCTGGCCGGGCAGGTTTACAGTGATTTCCAAAGAACCTCCGGCGTTTATGGACGGAGCTCACAACGAAGGGGCCGCGCGCTCTTTAGCAGAATCCCTTAAAGCTTATTTTGAAGGAAAACGGCTGATTGGCGTTATAGGAATGTTTAAGGACAAGGAATACGATAAGGTACTTAAGGAAACGCTGCCCCTTATGGAAAGGGCGTACACCTTGAAACCGGAGGGGCCAAGGGGACTGGATGCTTTTATTTTGGCAGAGTGCGGGAAAAAGTACTGCAAAGAGGTATTCCTCTGCCAGAATGCGAAAGAAGCGTTTTCTAAGGCTTTGGAAGCGGCGGAGAGTATAAATAAGGCGGGACAGGAGGCTGTGGTAATTGTTTATGGCTCTTTGTCGTTTTTACATGAGATTGTCTGAAATTTTGCACAGAAAAGAGTGCAGAAATGGAGTAAAGAATGGATATTAGTATTTTTAACGTTTTGGGACCGGTTATGATAGGGCCAAGCAGCTCTCATACTGCAGGGGCCGCGAAGCTTTCAAAAGCAGCAAGAGCGATTGTAGGGAAGCCTTTTTCACGGGTATCCTTTGGGCTTCATGGTTCCTTTGCAAAAACCTATAAGGGGCATGGAACAGATGTAGCTTTGGTGGCGGGAGCTTTGGGACTGAAGGAAAATGACGACAGGCTGGAAGGAGCCTTTGCATTGGCAAAGGAAGCCGGGCTTGCCTATGAGTTTTACGAGATAGATTTGGAAAATATGCATGAAAATACGGTAGTGATGACCTTTTATCTGGAAGATGGCACACAGGCAGAAATCGTAGGCGCATCTATTGGAGGCGGGGAAATTTTAATCCGCCGGATCGACGGCTTTGATACGGAGCTTAGAATGAATTCCAGCACCCTTTTAATCTGCCAGGAGGACAAGGTTGGAATTATCAGCGAAATTTCCAGAGTGTTAGCGAAGCATCAGATAAATATCGGAGTTATGACAGTAAACCGGAATTCAAAGGGCGGAACCGCCTATTGCAGTATTGAAACAGACAGCTATCTGACAGAGGAGGTAGTAAAGGCTCTGCGTCAGGTTCCGAATATTATCAGCGTAAGGGCGATTAATATAATACCAGAAGAGGAAGTATAAGAAACAGGCGACGGGGAAACCAAACAAGTTTGCGTCTGTGCGGCAACCGCAAACTTGGTCTGTGTAAAAAGCCATGCAGAAATGAGGTTAGAATTAAATATTATGCAAATGTACAATTCAATCGAAGATATGCTGAGGATTTCTGAAGCAGAGAATAAGCCTTTGTACCAGGTGATTTTGGATAATGAGGCGCGGGTTTCGGAAATTAGCGAAGAAGAGATTTTTAAGCGGCTGGAGAAGCGTTACCAGGTGATGGAAGAGGCGGCTTCCAGGGCGCTTACAGAGGAGAGAAAAACCGTAGGCTCTTTGATTACCGGAGTTACTAAGATACAGTATGAGTATGCCAAAAAAGGAGAAGGGCTCTGCGGAAGCTTTTTAAATATAGTAATGGCAAGGGCTTTGTCCTGCAGCGAGGTAAATGCTTCTATGGGTAAAATATGCGCGGCTCCGACAGCAGGAGCGTGTGGAATTCTGCCTGCGGTATTGATTTCTTTGGAGGAAAAGGAGGGCTTTTCCAGAAGGAAGGCATTGGAGGGGCTTTTAGTTGCCTCTGGTATTGGCGCGGTTATTATGAAAAACGCTACGGTAGCAGGAGCGGAAGGAGGCTGTCAGGCAGAGTGCGGCGTGGCGGCGGCTATGGCGGCAGCGGCGGCGGTGTATTTAAAGGGCGGCACCAATGAAATGGCGGCGGACAGCGTGGCTATTTCACTGATGAACTGCATGGGGCTGGTATGCGACCCTATTGCAGGACTGGTACAGGTGCCTTGCGCCCAAAGGAACGCTTCCCAGGCGGTGAACGCTTTGCTTAGCGCAGATTTGGCTTTGGCAGGTATGAAAAGCCCGGTACCTCCAGACGAGGTAGTAGACGCCATGTACCGGGTAGGAAAGTTACTTCCATATCAGTTGAAGGAAACGGCTCTGGGCGGTATCGCAAAGACAAAAACGGGCCAGGCCATTGCAAAGGAGATATTTGGAAAGGAATAAAGGGCCATGATAGAAGAGAAAAAAATAGAGGAGGCTGTCCGCCTGTTTCTGGAAGGCATTGGCGAAGACCCGGAGAGGGAGGGGCTTCAGGAAACGCCAAAAAGGATAAGCGCTATGTGCTATGAGCTGTTTGGGGGTATTGGACAGGACGCTGCAAAGCATCTTGAGAAAAACTTTACTGCAAAAAACAATGAAATGGTACTGGAAAAGGATATTACTTTTTATTCTGTCTGCGAGCACCATTTGCTTCCCTTTTATGGAAGGGTGCATATCGCGTATATCCCGGATGGAAGGGTAGTAGGCTTAAGCAAGCTCGCCCGGACAGTGGAGGTATATGCCAGGCGGGCCCAAATCCAGGAGCAGATGACGGCTCAGATTGCAGAGGATATTATGGAGAACTTAAAGCCGAAGGGCGTAATGGTGTATACAGAAGCAGAGCATATGTGCATGACTATGCGGGGCATAAAAAAACCAGGCAGTAAAACGGTAAGCTTTGTAGCAAAGGGAGTTTTTGAGCAGGACGGGGATTTAAGGGAATGCTTTTTCCGGCTGTTGTAAAAGAAAAGATGAGCGGAGGATTTGATGACGAAAAATATGGTAATTGGAGGCAGGAGCTTTCCTATAGGGGAGAGGACTTACCTGATGGGAATTTTAAATACGACGCCGGATTCTTTTTCTGACGGCGGCCGTTTTAACCAGGTGGAAAAGGCTTTGGCTCATGGGGCGGAAATGATGGAACAGGGAGCGGACGTCATTGATGTTGGCGGTGAATCTACCCGGCCGGGCCATAAGCAGATTTCAGAGGAGGAAGAAATTGAGAGAGTGGTTCCGGTAATTGAAAGGATAAAAAGAGAGCTTCCTATACCGGTTTCTATAGATACTTATAAAAGCCGGGTAGCTAGGGCGGCTCTGGAGGCCGGGGCGGATATGGTAAACGACATCTGGGGGCTCAAATATGATGAGAATATGGCTTCTCTTATAAAGGAATTTGATGTACCAGTATGCCTAATGCATAATAAGGCGAATACAGAATACAGGGATTTTTTACCAGAGGTTTTGAAAGAGCTGGGGGAGAGCGTGGCTCTTGCAAAGAAAGCGGGGATTTCAGAAGATAAATTAATGGTAGACCCAGGAATCGGCTTTGGAAAGACGCTGGAAATGAATTTAACCTGTATCAATCATTTGGAGAAATTTTCAAGCCTTGGCCTTCCCGTGCTTTTAGGCGCTTCCAGGAAATCGGTGGTGGGATTGGCTCTGAATCTGCCGGTGGAAGAGCGGGAGGAAGGGACGATGGCAATCAGCGTGATTGGAGCAATGAAGGGCTGTCATTTTATACGGGTACACAACGTAGAGGCAAATAGACGGGCAATTCGGATGGCGGAGGCGGTACTGTATGAAAAGGCATGACAAAATTAAGATTAAAGATCTGGAGGTTTATGGAAAACACGGAGTATTGAAGGAAGAAAATGTTCTGGGTCAGAAGTTTTTAGTGTCGGCAGATTTGTATGTAGATACAAGAAAGGCTGGGAAGTCGGATGCTCTGGAGGATTCCATCAGTTATGCCGATGTAGCTCATGAGATAGAGGCTTTTTTGCGGGAGCATACCTTTAAGCTTTTGGAGGCTTTGGCAGAGCAGTTGGCAGAAAAGCTGCTTTTACAGTACAAGAGGGCAGAAAGGGTATGGATAGAGGTTAAAAAGCCGTGGGCGCCTATTTTACTCCCAATGGATACGGTTTCTGTAGAAATTGAGCGGGGCTGGCACATGGCGTATCTGGCTCTTGGTTCCAATATA
>CATKYY010000017.1 GCA_949841225.1 uncultured Acetivibrio sp. | reverse complement strand
ATCGGAAGTTTTTCCTTCCTTGCCTTGGCAAGAACCTCCTTTGCTTCCTCCAACGTAATGCCTTCTCTGGCTGTAATCAGTCCCTCTGAAGTCATAGATTCTTTTATTTTCTTAGAAAAATCGGTTTCAAACTTTAAATCGCGGTTTGTAATAATACCAACCAGCTTCTTGCCTTCTGTAATAGGAACGCCTGAAATCCGAAACTTTGCCATCAGAGCATTTGCATCCTCCAGAGTATGCTCTGGTGAAAGAAAAAACGGGTCTGTTATAACGCCATTTTCAGATCGTTTTACCTTATCTACTTCTTCCGCCTGTTGTTCAATAGACATATTTTTATGGATAATGCCAATGCCTCCCTGCCTGGCCATGGCAATCGCCATCCTATGCTCTGTAACCGTATCCATTCCCGCGCTCATCATAGGGATGTGCAGCTTAATTGTTTTTGTCAAATAGGTTGTTAAATCTACCTCGTTCGGTATAACCTCAGAATACGCCGGTACCAGCAAAACGTCGTCAAAAGTAATTCCCTCTCCGATAATTGTTCCCATTGTTTCCTTCCTTTCTAAGCTTTATCTTCTTACGTTTCTGTATTTAGTTATGAAGTATAACGAATATTCTCTGGAATGTCAACACCACTTCTTTAATATTTTTTTGTATTTCTTCTTTTTCAGGCGCGCTCTGCAAAAAGCCGCAGAAGTATCCCTTTGATGCTCCTGCGGCTTTTATTAAAATTTGTTTTATACTTGTACCTTTTTCGGCGCTTTTGCCTGCATAGCCGTCAGCATCCGTTCGGAAGGCTCAAAATATATCTTCGTTCTCTGCTCTTTCACCTTGCACAAAACAACATATCTCTTATGGTTCGTATCCCCGGAAGAAAAATCCATAATTTTCGCATCGTGATAACCCTGGGCGCTATGGGATTTTTCCGGCGCAATACAGTCTACCTGTTCAAAATCCACTTGAAGCATAGTTTTTCGTTTGGCTCCATTCATAATTTTGTCAAAATCCAGCTGCCCATCGCAAAAAATGTACTCATACTCAAAAATCAGATTAGGAAATAAATAAACAATAGCGGCCACTCCTGCCACCGCCCCCAGCTTAATTAGAAAACCTACAGAAGTAAATAAAGCGATAAATATCAATACTGCTGCAAAAAACACCGCTCCCGCCCGCATCAGATAGTCCTTCCCACCTGTCTTCGGCTTACAGCCGGCCTCTGCGTACAACTGCTGCTGTTCCATAAAAGACCTCCTTACGTTCTGCTTATATTTTTATTATTATACCTTTTCTTCCCTGATTTTTCAATTCCTTAATAGCAAATATGCGTTTTCAGGAATCCTCCCAAAAACGCATACTTTTACTGTCTTCTATCTCTTGGATACTCTTACATCATACCCATTCCCGGGCCGCCTGCAGGCATTGCCGGAGCTTCTTCTTTAATATTTGCTACAACGGATTCTGTTGTCAATAAAGTAGAAGCTACGCTGGTTGCATTCTGCAAAGCGCTTCTTGTTACCTTTGCAGGGTCAAGAATACCTGCCGCTACCATGTCTACATACTCCTCTGTCAGAGCATTAAAGCCTACGCCTGGCTCGGACTCTCTTACCTTGCTTACAATAACGCTGCCTTCCAGTCCGGCATTTGCTGCAATAATAAATAATGGGGACTCTAACGCTTTCAGAATAATAGAAGCGCCTGTCTTTTCGTCTCCCTCCAGACCAGATACCAGCTTAGCAACCTCTTTTGCCGCGTGGATATAAGCAGAACCGCCGCCTGCAATAATTCCTTCCTCAACCGCCGCACTTGTTGCCGCTAACGCATCCTCCATACGAAGCTTATGCTCCTGCATTTCTGTTTCTGTCGCAGCGCCTACGCGGATAACAGCTACGCCGCCTGCCAGCTTTGCAAGCCTTTCCTGTAATTTTTCTCTGTCAAAATCAGAGGTAGTCTCTTCAATCTGCTTCTTAATGGAATTAATTCTTCCCTCAATAGCAGCGCTTTCGCCCTCGCCGTCTACAATAATTGTATTTTCCTTCTGTACCTTAACAGATTTTGCACGGCCTAACTGGTCTAAAGTAACCTCTTTCAAATCCAGGCCCAATTCGTCTGTAATTACCTGTCCTCCGGTCAGAATTGCAATATCCTCAAGCATTGCTTTCCTTCTGTCGCCATAGCCAGGAGCCTTAACAGCTACTACCGTAAAGGTTCCGCGCAGCTTATTAAGCACCAGAGTTGTCAGGGCTTCGCCTTCTACATCCTCTGCAATAATCAAAAGTTTTGCGCTTGTCTGTACTACCTGCTCTAATAATGGAAGAATTTCCTGAATATTGGAAATCTTTTTATCTGTAATCAGGATATATGGATTTTCAAGATTTGCTTCCATTTTATCCATATCTGTGCACATATAAGCAGAAAGGTATCCGCGGTCAAACTGCATACCTTCTACTAAATCCAGCTCTGTCTGCATGGTCTTGGATTCTTCAATGGTAATAACGCCGTCGTTAGAAACCTTTTCCATTGCATCCGCTACCATTTCTCCAACGCTTTCATCTCCGGCTGAAATTGCCGCAACCTTTGCAATCTGCTCTTTTCCCGTCACCTTGGAGCTCATGCCCTGGATAGCTTCCACCGCGCATTCGGTAGCCTTTTTCATACCTTTTCTTAAGATAATCGGGTTTGCTCCTGCCGCCAGGTTCTTCATTCCCTCGTGAATCATAGCCTGAGCTAAAACAGTAGCTGTTGTTGTACCGTCTCCAGCCACGTCGTTCGTTTTTGTAGCAACCTCTTTTACCAGCTGAGCGCCCATATTTTCAAAAGCATCCTCCAGCTCAATTTCCTTTGCAATCGTAACGCCGTCATTTGTAATTAACGGTGCTCCAAAAGATTTATCTAAAACTACGTTTCTTCCTTTTGGTCCCAAAGTTACCTTTACAGTATCTGCTAATTTATTTACACCAGCCTCTAATGTGGTTCTGGCATCTGCTCCATACTTAATTTCCTTTGCCATGTCTTTACTCCTCCAATTTTATTAAAAAATTTTAATCCTTCCTGCCATAGCCTTAGCAGAAAGCTCTAGTCCTCTACGATAGCTGCAATATCATTCTGTTTTACTATAATATAAGTCTCTTTATCTAATTTTACTTCTGTTCCTGCATATTTGGAATAAATTACCTTATCGCCGGCTTTTACCTGCATTGTAACCTCTTTACCATCTACCATTCCCCCAGGACCCACTGCGATTACTTCCGCCTGCTGCGGCTTTTCCTTCGCCTGGCCTGGCAGTACAATACCGGATTCTGTTTTCTCCTCTGCCTCTAACTGCTTTAACACAACCTTATCGCCTAATGGTACTAATTTCATCTTTATTCCTCCTTAATCTCAGTTTCATCTGCATATTCCATTGTTATTAGCACTCACTTCTATCGAGTGCTAACCGATAAGCATATATTAGTTAATTTGGTATATAAAAGCAACTTGTAATTTTCCTATATATTTTCTAATATTATAATTTTTCTCTTTTTTTCTCTTTTTTTCTCATTTTTTCTTAACTTTCTAATTTTATAATCCCGCCAAAAAGCGCCGGAACAGATACAAATTGCCTTTTGTATCCGCCCGGCGCTTAAATCCTACAAATCTAAATTTATTTATTCTCTTCCTGTATCAGCTCTTTTAACTCTCTCGCCTTATTTTTAATACGCTCGTTCGCTTCCCTTGCAGTAATTACCTTAGAAATCCAGCGAAGAGCTTCCTCATATTTTCCGCTTCTTCTAGCCAGGTCTGCTACCAGATACGTAGAGGTTAATTCATCCATACCGCAAATTGGGAAATTTTCTTTCATAAAGGCCTGTGTAAAGCCCTCGTAGGCATCGCGAATCAGCTCGCCTTCTTCTGCCTTCAGCTTCTTCACTTCCTTATCATAGTCCGGCGTATCCTTCGGAAGGGACTCTGCCTTTCCTCTGAGAATCCAGGCCAGTTTCAGGCAGGTATAGGCTCTTTCGCTTGTTTTTCCTTTTTTAACAACGGTATTTACCAAAGCCAGCTTATGCCGGAGAATGGCGTCGTCGTAGCTGTAGATGCCGCCTGTCTCCTCCAGCCCCTTGAAATTACTGCTAATCTGCTCTTTTATCATTTTCCTCTGCGCAGAAGCCAGATAATTAAAGAAACGATTCAAAGCTCCATAGCCGCAGTTCGGACATACGATAGCATCATACTTTAACGCATCCACCAACTGATATTTTGGACGGAGATCGGTATCTGCCGACTCCAGCTTAACCTTTCCTGTACGGACTGTTTTTGCCTTAAAATCTTTTTCACAGCATGGACAAGTATATGATTTATCAAAAAGAATGTCTGCCTCTGTTACCTTAGGCTTTTCTGCCTGCTTTGCCTGGACGCCTTGGCCGCCCTGACCGGCCTGCGCCGCCTTTTCATCCTCATATACCTCTATATTCTTTAGCTTTCCTAACCCTAAATTTTCTAATCCTGAAAATATACCCATGTTTTACCTCATTTCTGCACGGCTTTTTGTACATGGCAGGTTTGTGGACGCCGTACAGACACAAACCTGCTGATTGAAAATTTTAATTCTCAATCTTCCTTCTCATTTTTGCGTGACCTTTTACATATAACAGGTTTGCGGATACCATGCAGGCGCAAACCTACCGTTCTTTTTTATGCCGGCTTATAAGAGCTTTTTTGCGATACAATCCGGTTAAATACTAAATGCTCCTCTGTTGAATCCTTAACGTCCGTGCAAAAATATCCGTGGCGTAAAAACTGAAAGCTGTCATAAGCCTTAGCTCCTTTGACAGAAGGCTCTATATAACACTTTTCCAGCACTGTCAAAGAATTCGGATTCAAGTTCAGGCTTCCATCCTCATTATAGACGCCTTTTTCCTCGTCTACAATATTCTCATACAGCCTTACCTCCGCCTCTACGGCGGTTTCTGCATTTACCCAGTGAATCGTGCCCTTTACCTTTCTTCCGGTAAATCCAGAACCGCTCCTGGTTTCTGGGTCATAGGTGCAATGAACCTCCGTCACCTTTCCTTTCTCATCTGTTATATAATCCTGGCAGGTAACAAAATAAGCGTTCATCAGCCGCACCTCATTACCTGGATATAAACGGAAATATTTTCTTGGCGGCTCAATCATAAAATCAGCTCTGTCAATATAAAGCTCTCTGCTAAAAGGCACCTTCCGCGCGCCTAACTCTGGATTTTCCTGATTGTTCGGAACATCCATATATTCGATTTGGCCCTCCGGGTAATTCGTAATAACCATTTTAATCGGGTCAAGGACTGCCATTATACGGTTCTTTTTCAATTTTAAATCCTCACGGATGCAATATTCAAGCATTGCGTAGTCTACAGAGCTGTTGCTTTTGGAAACGCCTACCAAATCCATAAACATCCGAATGGACTCTGGTGTGAAGCCGCGCCGTCTAAGAGCTGCAATAGATACCAGGCGCGGATCATCCCATCCATCTACAATACCTTCCTCTACCAGCTTCTTAATATACCGCTTTCCGGTAATCACATTGGTAAGATACAGCTTTGCAAATTCAATCTGCTTCGGCGGATTTTCATAAGCAAGCTCTGTTACCACCCAATCATACAGCGGACGATGGTCTTCAAATTCCAAAGTACAGATAGAATGAGTAACTCCCTCAATGGCGTCCTCAATCGGATGGGCAAAATCATACATTGGGTATACGCACCATTTATCTCCCGTATTGTGATGATTCATATGAGCCACGCGATAAATAACCGGGTCCCTCATATTAATATTTGGAGAAGCCATATCTATTTTAGCCCGAAGCACCTTGCTTCCATCTTCAAACTCGCCATTTTTCATCCGGGTAAATAAATCCAGGTTTTCCTCTATCGAACGCTCTCTGTATGGACTGTTCTTTCCCGGCTGCGTCAGAGTTCCCCTGTATTCCCGGATTTCCTCGGCGGACAGCTCGCACACATAAGCCTTGCCCTTTTTAATCAGCGTCACCGCCGCTTCATACATTGCATCAAAATAATTTGAGGCATAAAACAGGCGATCCTCAAAATCTCCTCCAATCCACTGTACATCTTCCTTAATAGAATCCACGAATTCTATTTTCTCTTTTGTAGGATTCGTATCATCAAATCTTAAATTAAACTGGCCGCCATATTTCTTTGCCAGCCCATAATTCAACAATATGGATTTCGCATGGCCGATATGAAGGTATCCGTTCGGTTCCGGGGGAAATCTGGTTACAACCTTTTTACACTTTCCCTCTTCTATATCCTTTTCAATTATCTGTTCAATAAAATTCCTTGAGACAACTTCCTTTTCCCCTTCTTGTCCCACTTCCATCGCGATGTCCGCCATCCTGATGTCCTCCTTAAATCCACTTAGTCTTTTTCTATCATACCATATTTTACTTATTTGTAAAAGAGAAAATTATACTTGGATTCCCGTATTTTATAAAATCTATACTTAAAAACGGACATAATATAATTATATTGCTTTCACATACGAAAACTAACTATAAAAACACAAAAAAGAAGCCGTAAAACCGGCTCCTTTTTTTCTTATTTAAATTGATGATTTCCTATCGTAAGCTTTGCTCCAGAAACCTTTCCGCTGAAGAATAAAAACCCTTTCATATTAATTTCTTTTCCCTTATAGGTTACGCTTTTCGTTCCGCTTAAAGCTTCTTTCGCCGCTTTAATACAATCCTTATCATTACTGGAAGTAAATCTTCCGCCGTCGTACCTTGCCAGGGCTTTTTTCAGGCTTCCATTCCTTGCCGGCCCAAACTGGTATTTCTGATAAACTACATTTTTGATACTGTCAGGAAACCGGGAGGATTCCTTTCTATTTACTACTACAATGCCGACTGCAAGCTTCCCTGCATATGGCTCGCTTCCTGCTTCGCAGGAAATCAAGCAGGCTAAAAGCCTCAGTTCTGCTTTTGTATATGATATTTTCTTTTCCTTCGCTGTTTTTTTCTTAGGAGCCTTTGGTTTTTCGTCCTCTTCCTCTTCTTCTAGCTCTTCCTTCTCTGGTTCTGCCTCAGCTTCTTTTTTCTCTTCCTTCGTTTCGGTTCCTTCTGCTGTTTCTGGAACTGGCGCGGTCTCGCCATCCGGCGTTCCCTCTGCTGTATTATTTGTTGATTCCTCTTTAGTTTCTTCTTCTGGTGCCGAAATTACAGTATTGCTTTCTGCTGCCTTTGTGTTTACGGCTGTTCCTCCTGATACTACCACAGCGGCTAATAAACACATGAATAACTTTCTGAGTCTCATAATTGTCTCCTTACTTTTTATTGTGTTACACTTTCAATAAAAATGTGTTAACAAGGATAATAAGTTGTTAACATTTATGTAACAATTATATCATGCCTTTCAAAAAAATCAAGTTTTTTATTTCATTTTTTTCCACAATGTATTTGACAATTATATGCAGCTCATTTTTTCTTGTATATTTTATCTATATATTTTCATATATTTTAAAAATAATTATATAAAATATACAGTAATCATTTTTTCTTTCTTCTTGTAAACATTACAATTTTATAATTATTCTTAATAATTTTATAATATTTGATGAATATTATCCTTCTGATCCCCATCCCTTCTCTATTTCATTGCTTTTTCAACGATGAATTTCCTATCATTGCCGGAAACCATATGCTTCGCATAGGAAAGAATAAGAAATATCTCCCCCAAATAAATCCAGCGCGCTGCCAACGGTGAAATCAATCCGCCCCTTTCCAATATGGTCTATTTCCTGAATGTCCTCTAAAGAATGAATTCCCCCTGCATAGACGATTGGAATTTTATTCCACCTGGCCAAAAGCTCCAGAACCTCTTTTTCTATACCTGTAGATTTACCTTCTACATCTACCCCATGAACCAAAAACTCGTCGCACCACAAAGCCAGCTTATCCAGCATTTCCCCGGACATCTTCTCCTCTGTAAACTTCTGCCACCGGTCTGTCACTATATAATAACCATCCTCTTTTTTCCGGCAGCTTAAATCTAGTACCAGATGTTTCCTTCCCACTGCTTCGCTAATCCTCTCCAAATTCCCATAATGGATTTTTCCATCCTGGAAAACATAGGAGGTTACAATTACATGGGAAGCTCCCGCCTCTATAAATGCAGCGGCGTCCTCAGCCGTAATCCCGCCGCCTATCTGAAGCCCTCCGGGAAAAGCTAAAAGCCCTTTTTTCGCCTGTTTTACATCCTTCTTATAATATATAGAATCCTTGGAATTCAACAATATCATATGGCCTCCAAAAAGCCTGTCTCTTCTATATAATGAAGCATAAGAATCTGCATCCATGGAAGAAACAAAATTTTCCTCTGCAAAATCCCCTTTATCCTGAAGGCTGCTCCCAACAATCTGCTTTACTTTTCCATTATGAATATCAATACATGGCCGAAACTTCATATTTTCCTCATTTCTGCTGCTCTTCACCCTTTTCCAGAGTAACGCTGCCCATCTCTACCGATTCCCAAAGTTTTTCATCTACCGCCACCTGGTAAGAATCCTTAACCTCCTTAAAATTATCGCCATAAACATCGCCGTAGGCCTGCCCGGCATAAGCTTTTGCCATTCTTTTTTCTAAAGTTTCTTTTGTATACCCTGTCAAATCCTTTTGATACTGGCTCATCTCTGCCCACACTTTAATAACGGCATTTTTTACTTCCGCCTCCGGTATCTTCCAACCATTTTTTATTGCTTCCCGGTATAAAACCTCATCCTTCACCAGCTGCTCCAGAATTACCTTTTTTGCCACCTGGCTTATATAGCCTTCTTCTCCCGTTTTTATATTCCAAAAGCTTTTCCTCGTTTCTCCAGAATATGTTTCTGCTTTCTCATCATGTTCATTTTCTATCAGCATAATATAATAAAGGGAATCCCGTAATGTAACCTTATCCTCTCCAATTTGAACTAACGTATCTTCCAGATGATCTTCTAGTACAAATCCCGCCTTCACCTTAAGATGCATTTGATAAAGCCAGGCGCAGCCGGCCAAAACAATCAAAAGCCCTATGGCAATTCCTATTGTCTTCTTCAATGCCATTCCTCCTTTTTTCTGTTTTAAAACAGATAACTGCAAAGCTTTTCCATTCCCTGAATTTTTTATGAAAGCAAAACCTTTCCGTCCAAAAGCCCTTTTACTATATAGCTTCCATCCTCATATACCATATAACTATGCCGGCTCCCTTCTTTTGGGAGGGATACGCTGCCCGGATTCAAATATAAATAATTTCCTCTATCGGCAATGGCCGGAACATGAGTATGTCCATGAAGAAGCGCTGCGTTTTTCCCTAAAGGCGGAAGCTTCTGTTCATTGTGGATATGCCCGTGAGTAGCAAACACCAGCCTGCCGTCCAGATACAAAAGCATATACTCTGCCATAACAGGGAACTCCAATACCATTTGGTCAACCTCTGCCTCGCAATTTCCCCTTACGCAAAAAAGCTTATCCTTTCTTTCATTCAGCATTCGGATTACTTCCCTTGGCTCATATTCTTTGGGCAGATTGTTTCTTGGCCCATGGTATAAAAGATCTCCTAAAAGTATCAGCCTTTCCGCCCTTTCTTCCTCAAAAACCCTGAACATCTCCCTACAATAATAAGCAGAACCATGTATGTCCGATGCAATCATAAGTTTCATATACGTTTTCCTTTCTCTGTCATTTCCCTGGATTTTTCCATGCAAGCCCGGCAGCCCTCTATTACCGCCTTCCGTAGCCCCTGTTTTTCAAGCTCTGCTACCGCTGCGATTGTCGTGCCTGCCGGGGAGCATACCATGTCCTTTAGCTCTCCTGGATGCTTTCCTGTTTCTAATACCATTTTTGCCGAACCATAAACTGCCTGAGCGGCAAAACGGTATGCCTGCTCCCTGGCCATCCCTCCTATAACGGCGGCATCTGCCATCGCTTCAATAAACATATAAACATAAGCCGGGGAAGAACCGCTAACCCCAATAACGGCATCCATCAGCTCTTCTCCTACCATCTCCCACCTCCCAATGCTGCCGAATATCTTCTGCGTAACTTCTATATCCTCTGGCAACGTCAGGCTGTTAGGACTTATGGATGCCATGCCTTCCCCTACGAAAGAAGGCGTATTAGGCATAACCCGCACCAGACGCAGCCTCCCTCCAAACATAGCCTCTATCGAAGCTATCGACTGCCCTGCCGCAATGCTTATTACCAGACCATCCTGTTTTCTCTCCTCGCAGATTTCTGGAATCACCTGAGTAAATACCCCGGGCTTCACTGCCAAAAACAAAATATCGGCCCAGGCAGCCGCTTTCTTATTCTCTGTTGTTACCTGGATACCCAACTCTTCCCCCAAAGCCTCCAGTCTGTCCTTCCTTCGTCCTGTCGCCATAATCTGCTCCGGCTTTGCCAGGCCCTTTGCCAGAATTCCCCGGATAATAGCCCCAGCCATATTGCCGCTTCCAATAAAACCTATTTTTTTATCCATTCCAATTAGCCCTTCCTTATCTGCCCATTTCCAAAAATTACATACTTAACCGTTGTTAAAGCTTTTAACCCCATAGGCCCCCTGGCATGGAGCTTCTGAGTACTAATGCCAATTTCCGCTCCCAGGCCAAACTGCTCTCCATCTGTAAACCGGGTAGAGGCATTTACATATACGGCCGCCGCATCTACTTCATTTTGAAATTTCAGAGCATTTTCATAGCTGTTTGTAATAATTGCCTCTGAATGCCCCGTATTATACCTGTTAATATGTTCTATCGCCTCTTCTATACTGTCGGCTACCTTAATGGAAATAATCGCATCCAAATACTCTGCGCCGTAATCTTCTTCGGAAGCCTCTGTAATCTCACTGCAAAAACTTCTTGCCGTTTCATCTCCCCGGATTTCCACGCCCTTCTCCAAAAGCCGGGCAGCAATCACAGGTACGGCCTCCTCTGCCGCGCCTTTATGAATAACCAGGGATTCGCAGGCATTACATACGCCCAGCCTCTGGGTTTTCGCATTTTCTATAATATCGGCGGCCATAGAAATATCGGCTCCGTTATCTACATAAATGTGGCAGTTCCCAGTTCCTGTTTCAATTACCGGCACAGTACTGTTTTCTACAACCGTCCTAATCAGCCCGGCTCCGCCCCTTGGAATCAGCACGTCCACATAGCTGTTCAGCCGCATAAGCTCTCTCGCCGCCTCCCTGCTGGTATCCTCAACAAGCTGCAGGGCATCCTCTGGAAGCCCTTCTTTAGAAAGAGCCCCTCTGATAACTGCCGCAATGGCCTGATTGGAATGGATGGCGTCGCTGCCTCCTCTCAAAATCACCGCATTTCCCGCTTTAAAGCAGAGCGCGAAGGCATCAGAAGTCACATTCGGCCTGGACTCATAAATAATGCCGACTACGCCTAAAGGCACCCTCTTTTCACCAATCTGAAGGCCGTTCGGCCGTACCTTCATAGCTGTAATTTCTCCCACCGGATCCGGCAGGGCCGCTACCTGGCAAAGCCCGTCCGCCATAGAGCAAATCCTTTCTTTTGTCAATTTCAAACGGTCTATTAAGGCCTCTTTCATGCCCTTTTCCCTGGCCTCTGCCACATCCTTTTTATTGGCTGCAAGTATATCCTCTGCTTTTGCCTCCAAAGCTTTTGCTGCTCCAAGAAGCCCTTTATTCTTTTCCTTCTGTCCCAAACAATTTAAAATGCGAGCGGCCTGCTTTGCCTGACCGCCCAGCTTTTCCATGTATTGCATAACCTTCCTCTTTCCTGCACGGCTTTTTGTGCATATCAAGTTTGCGATTGCCATGCAGACGCAAACTTGGCAGTGAAAAATTTTCAAAATTTTTCACTCTTTCTCTCTTTCCTGCGCGGCTTTTTCTATAAAGCCTTTATTTTTTCTGCTATTTCTTCCGCCATTTTTCCATGCTGCTCTGGAGTCATATGCACCTTATCCGGGCCGGGAACAGGAACTATGCTTCCGCCCTCTAAAAAGCTGCACCCAAACTCTTTTGCCACCCTTTTATATTCTTCCGCCAGACCCTGCACTCGTTTTTTCGATTCCTCAGAGTATTCCCCTCCTCCGGTTTCTTCCATCGGTATAGGAGATACCAAAAGAATCTGAGGCGAATCCTCTCCCAATAGAAAACGCACCTGCTTTATCAGCTCCTCTATACCATAGCTGATTTCCCTGGCTGTTACATGAAACCTGTCCTTTGCATCATTCGTTCCCAGCATAATAACCAGCACGTCAAAAGGCATATGAGAAAGAACGCAAGGCCCAATATAATCAAGCCCGCAGCGATAAGGCTCAATCCGGTCAGAAAAAACCGTCGTCCTTCCATTTAAGCCTTCCTCCACCACTTCATACTCTTCTCCAAGAAGCCTCGAAAGCCTTCCTGTCCAGCGGATGCTTTTTTCATATCTCCCTTTCGTCAAAGGATTAAATCCCCAAGTATTAGAGTCTCCAAAACATACTATCTTTTTCAATCTTATTCCTCCCTATCTGTCTCATAGAACACCCGCTCCAAGCACAAGCCTTCCGGCGGCGCCAGATACCCGGCCGCCCTTCTGTCCCTTTTTTCCAAAATATCCGCTATCTCCCCCGGCTCCCGTTTTCCCAGGCCGACCTCAATCAACGTCCCTGTCATAATCCGTACCATATGGTATAAAAAACCGCTTCCCTGATAAATAATCCGTATCTCATCTCCCAGCCTTTTTACCTCAATGCCAGTCATCTGCCTTACAGTAGATTTCCTCATCTGCTTATTTCCGCAAAAACTTTTAAAATCATGTTCGCCCAGAAAAAATTCCGCCGCCCTCCGCATTCTTTCCACATCCAAAGCCTCTGGAAAACAATACAGGTATTTCCTCTCAAAAACATTAGACGCCTGGCTGTTCCAAATGCGGTAAACATATTCCTTCCCAGAAGTGCTAAGTCTTGCATGAAATCTCTCCCGTTCCTCCCGCACCGCCGTCACCCGAATATCCTCCGGCAGACGCCGGTTGCAATAATTTCTGATTTCTGCCGTATCCATAACGCAATCCGTATAAAAATTAGCCTCCTGCGCCTTTGCATGCACCCCTGCATCCGTCCTTCCAGAACCATGCAGCTCTATCGCTTCTTCCGTCATCAAAAAAAGAACAGCCTCCAGCTTCCCCTGTATCGTATGCTCCGTATTTCCCTGTTTCTGCCACCCGCAATAGCAGCTTCCATCATAAGAAATCGTCATCCTGATATTCCTCTTCACTCTTCTCTTCCTTCCTATTATTATAACTAATGCCCTCCGCCATAACAACCCAAAAGAGTATTGCAGTTTCCCTTCAAAAAAGCTATAATATTTCCAGCTAAAGCATTTACAAAAACAAATATTCACAAAAATTTGCCTCGTTTCTGTTTGGCTGCAAAAGGGTATGGGCTTGCTAATCCCGGACGGCTAACCGTTCCAAAGAGCTTCTGAAGGCGAAAATCGTGTTCAGCAAGGGCTTCCACGATTTTTAAATCTCTTTTCCACAGCCTGAAAGGGATTAGCAAGCCCATACCCTTTTGCAGCCAAGCAGAAACGGCAGAAATTTTACGAAATATTCAGACAACCACTAAGCATTCCCACCAAAAAAGGAGAATAAAAATGGAACGTGATGAATTTATTATAAGAAACGCGATTGTACATATCCTGGATTCTACCGCAGGCATCCCGGCTCTTTCTGATACGGTTTTAGAACTGGGTCCTGACCTGAATGATTTTATCCGGGGACATATTTATAAAATTGCCTCTGGAGACGACGTAAAACACTGTCATTTTGATGAAGAAACCTCTCTGGTATACCCTATTCTAAAATCTTTTAAGGAAGAAAACCTGGTGGAAGCCAGCAAGGAGCTGGCCGGACTGCTTTATACTATAATGAACCAAAACATCGACATTCCGCCGGCGGACCTTTTAATTGCCGTCTATCAATATAAAAGCCAGCTTCACCTGGCTATTTTAAAGCTTAACTACAAAGAAACCTTCGTCCACCTGACCGGCGAAGCAGAAGGCCTGAACTGTAATGATATTATAAAATACAAGGCAACCCTGCCTTCCTTCGGCGCCCGTCTTACAGAGGCCGCCCTAATCAACCTGTCCTCCATGGACACCCTGCTGGTTGAAAAAAAATATGAAATTAACGGCGTAAAAACCAATTACATGTCCAGCCTGTTTTTAGGCTGCCGAACCAACCTGTCTTCAAAAACAAAGCTCTCTATTGTTACCAAAGCAGTAGAGCAAATCAATAAAACCTACTTTGACGACAACTTTGACAAGCAGATGGAAACAAAAAGCATCCTCCAAAATGAATTTGCTGAAGAAGGCCTTTTGGATATTCCGAAAATCACAGAAAAAATCTATGGAAGCCAGCCGGAAATTAAGGAAGCCTTTACGGAAAAGCTGGAAAAATACCATATCGAAAAAGAAGCGGTAGCGCCCCAAAGCAAATCCACGATCAGAAAACTGGAAAAACAGTTTTTAACTACAGATTCTGGTATTGAAATCAATATACCTATGGAGCAATATAATAATCCGCAAAATATTGAATTCATTACTAACGCAGATGGAACGCTTTCCGTATTAATAAAAAATATCAACCGCCTAAGTACAAAATAAGCTTTAAGACTCCCTGAAAACTACGGTCCCCGTTTTTTCATCCATAGAATCTACAATCGCCAGGGATTCTACCCGGACGCCGGATTCCCTCACAATCCGTCCTCCATCCTGGAATCCCTTTTCAATAACAATCCCCGCGCCGACTAAGGTTGCGCCAGAATCCTTCACCAGTTTGGATAAGCCTAAAAGAGCCGAACCATTTGCCAGGAAATCGTCAATCAAAAGTACCTTATCCTCTGGACGAAGATACTCTTTAGAAACAATAATATCGTACACCCGTCCATGAGTGAAAGACTCCACCCGGCTGGTATAAGTATCTCCAGCAATATTCTTGGTCTGATTCTTCTTTGCAAATACCACCGGCACGTCAAAATACTGGGCTACAATACAGGCCACTCCAATGCCGGACGCCTCTATTGTTAAAATCTTATTAATCTCGCAGTCGGCAAAACGCTTCTTAAATTCCTTCCCAAGCTCTGTAAACAGCTTTACATCCATTTGATGGTTCAAAAAGCTGTCCACCTTCAGTACATTTCCTTCCTTTACCCTGCCATCCCTCTGAATCCGCTCCTTTAACAGCTGCATAATTCTCCTCCTAATTTTTTTATAATTTCTGTCTTTATCTAACTATTATAATTAGTAATTTTCTATTTAGCAACTGTATCTTCCCCCAAGTTTAAAAATTGGAATATCCTCCTTCTAAGTTTCCTTATTTTTATATTTACCAAACTTTAAAATAGTGGTAAAATAGATATAATTATCGGAAAGGATTCTATTTTATGTTGAAGCGCTGTTTTAATAATATAAAAAAGCTGAATACCAAGCTTCTGATCTGTACCATTACGCCAATGGTCATTATCTTGGTTTTAGCTGCTGGCACCAGCATCCGCGCTATTACCGGCGCTATAACCCAGCTGTCTCTCCAGCAGCTTCGGACAGAGGCCGCCTCCAGCTGCGACCAGCTGAATTCCTTTTTATCCAAATATATGATAGCTATCTCCAGCGAAAGTTCCTCTTATATATTGGAACGCTATATGAAAACCCTTACCATGAGTAATAATCCTAAAACGAATCCATACTATTTTCAGCTTATGGACACTCTTGATACAATCTACGGCCTTGACCCTGAAAATATCGCTATGGTATGGGTTGCCGATTTTGACAGTGGAGTGGGGATTGGCAACACTGATTCTGGCTGGATGAAAATAGAAAATCAATGGCATATTACTAAACGCCCTTGGTACCAGCAGTCTCTGGATAATCAAACGGCTTTTATTTCCGACCCATATATTAGCCTTTATGACGACACCCCTGTGGTTTCCCTTATTATACCTATCCAGGATACTGTAAATAAAAGAGGGCTTGGCGTGCTTTCCATGGATTTACGGCTGGATTCTATCCAGTCTCTTGTAGAATCCGTATCAACAGAAAGCAATGCCATGACTATCATTTTAGATTCCCAAAACCAGCTAGTCTCTCATCCAGACAAATCCAAGCTGCTCCAGCCTGTTTCCAACAACGGCAAGCTGACATGGCTGGATAACAAATCCGGCAGCCGCCTTGGTCTCTTTGAGTTTTTACGCGATAAAAAAACATTCCTTGGCTACGCTTCTGTTCTCAAGGATACTTCCTGGACCATGATAGTTATGATAGAAAAGACCTTTATCACGCAGAATCTTCTGCCGCTGATACTGCAGATTTTAGCTATTTTTATTCTAAGCATTATTTTATTTGCATTAATTGTTTCCGCTTTTTCCAGGATGATTACTATGCCGCTGGAGGAAGTAACAAATGCTACAAAGGAAATTGCAAAGGGGAATTACGCTCTCCATTTAATTTCAAATTCCCACGATGAAGTTGGGCAGCTGGCTAAGGCGGCGGATATTACGATCCAGACCCTTCGCAGCAAGGCTATGTTTGATTCCCTGACGGGCATCTACAACGAATTTGCCTTTTCCTCGGAAGCAACCCAGCTTATCCAGTCCCATCCGGAGCGGCAGTACGTTATTGTGCGATTTGATATTTCCCGCTTTAAAATGGTAAACGACATGTTTGGCAAGCAGAAGGGCGATGATCTTCTCAAGTTTATTGCTGCGATCCTCCACGACCATATTTCTCCTGAAGATTGCTATGGCCGTATTGGCGGCGACGTATTCTGCATCTGTACAAAAGAAAGCGCAGAAAAAGACATTTTTGATTTAATCTACCGTATTACCTACCATGTAGAAGCGTTTCCAATTAATTTCAGGCTGACGCCTTACTTTGGTATCTGTCTGGTAAATCCAGAAGTTTCTTTAAGCACGCTTTTAGACTGGTCCGGTCTTGCCCTGAAAACAGTAAAAGGCAGTAACCTTACTAATTATGCTTTTTACAACAATCAAATGAGAGAAAAGCTTTTAGAAGAAAGCCGAATTGAAAATGAAATGGATAACGCCTTGGAGGGCGGACAGTTTGTCGTACATCTTCAGCCAAAATGCAACATTGAAACCTCGAAGGTTGTTGGAGCGGAGGCCCTAGTCCGCTGGATACACCCGGAAACCGGCGTTATTCCTCCCGACTTGTTTATCCCTCTGTTTGAAAAAAACGGCTTTATTGTCCAGCTGGACGAATATATTTGGGAAGAAACCTGCAAAATACTTCATTCCTGGCAGGAAAAAGGATACCCTCTTGTTCCGGTTTCTGTTAATATCTCCCGCGTGCATATTTTTGACCCTGGATTCTGTGATAAAATCACTTCCCTGATTCAGAAATATAAAATTCCAATTCAAATGCTGGAGCTGGAATTTACAGAAAGCGCTTTTGTCAGCAATCTGAACGAATTATACCATATTATGGCTCTTTTAAAGGAACGGGGCTTCACCTTATCCATGGATGACTTTGGCTCCGGCTATTCTTCCCTTAATATGCTCAAAAGCAGTCCTGTCAACGTTATTAAAATTGACAAAGAATTTTTTAATGAAAGTACCTGTACGGAAAGCGGCCGGGTTATTATGCAAAACACAATCTCTATGCTCCGGCAGCTTAAAATGCAGATTGTAGCAGAAGGCGTAGAAACAAAAGAGCAGGCCAGCTTCCTTCTGGCCTCCGGCTGCTCTACCGCGCAAGGTTATTATTATTCTAAACCAATTAATATCTCTTCTTTTGAAGAGTTTGCTAATCTAAAACAGGTGTAGGAGGTAATTTTTATGAATGAAACAAATTTTTCTTTATTGAACCAGAAAGAAATCGATACCCTTGTAACCTTTCTTTCCCAAAGCAAGGATACCGTAAACAGCGATGTATTAAGTCAGGACAGCATTGATAAGCTGATTCGGCTCATAAGCCACGACGGCTTGTCCTCTGTCCGGCTGGACGAGCTGGAAGCCATCCATGTCCAAATAGATATTTTGGGCGATTTGGGTATCCGTGAGGATCCAACGCAGGTATGCGAGCTTACCTTCCAAGTTGACCCAGAAACCGAATTCCTTACTCTGACAGCCACCAATACCAGCACTGGCAAAACCTATCCGATCAGCCCTGCCGCTCTGGACCATCTGGAGGTGTTCAGAAGCTCTATTTCCTGGGGCTATAGTATGCCGCCGATTTTATTCAATAAAATAGCGAGAATATTTAACTGTAAATATTCCCGCAAAACTTATAAAAATATATGCGCTTTATACGCCCTCAAAAACTATGGCTCTGAAGACCTGCAGCTTCCATCGCTTTATTACCCAACAACAAACCAGCTTCTGGCCAGCCTTTTATAAATGTCAGGAATCCCAATCCCAGTCGCAGCACAAAAAATCAACTGCCTCCAGGATAGTTTCTGCATTATCCTGTTGCTTGTCAAAGGCTGCTTCACTGTTGTGAACGGTTTCACTTAATTTGGCAATTTGTTCAAACATGACATTAAGGCAGTCCTTTGCCTCAAGGATTGCCTTTTCTTTTTCTTTCTCCTCCAGGCAGACTTCTATCTTTTTTGCCGAATTTAATATCATATCTGAAACATTCAGAGCATCAAAAGCCAGCTTTTCCATCTGCTCCTGTTGCAAATAAAACTGTTTCAATGTCTGACTCATATTTTTTCTTAATTCCTGCACTACCTACATTCCTTCCCCTATATATAGTTCAGCAGTTCCCGTATACTTTTTATTCCAGACAACCTGATCTTCTTATGCCGTTCCTTCTGCAAAGAAGAGATATTAGCATAAGGCAGAATACAGGCCTCATATCCCAGTTTTGCCGCCTCAGCCACCCGCTGTTCTGCCTGGCTGACCGCGCGAACCTCTCCTGTCAAACCAACTTCACCAAAAATAATAACCTTTTCATCTAACGGTTTGTTCCGGTAACTGGAAATAATGGCCGCTACTAAAGCCAAATCCAGCGCAGGCTCATTAATCCGTATTCCCCCCGCAACATTAATATAAGCATCGCAATCGCCCATAGATACGCCCAGCCGCTTTTCTACGACCGCCATTAAAAGATTCACCCGGTTATAATCCGCTCCCGCCGCCGTCCTCCTTGGGAGATTAAAACTTGTCCGGCATATTAGAGCCTGCACCTCAATCAAAATAGGCCTGGTGCCTTCTATGGAACAGGAAATAATAGAGCCGGCTTCATTTTCCGGCTTCCCTTGCAGCATATATTCCGAAGGATTCGCCACCTCCCGTAAACCGTCACCTTTCATTTCAAATACGCCAATTTCATTGGTAGAGCCAAAACGGTTTTTTACTGCCCGGAGAATCCGGTATACAGCTCCATTATCCCCTTCAAAATATAAAACCGTATCTACCATGTGCTCTAATACTCTTGGGCCTGCTACAACGCCTTCCTTCGTTACATGGCCGACGATAAAAATAGAAATACCCAAGCTCTTGGAAAGCTGTAAAAGCGTCGCCGTTGTTTCCCTAACTTGGCTTACGCTTCCCGGCGCAGAAGAAATATCCTCCCGAAACATTGTCTGAATGGAATCTATAATAACAACGGAAGGCCTTTCCTGCTCAATGGTATCTTCAATAGTATCCAAATTTGTTTCACTAAAAAGAAGAAGGCTTCCTGCAAAGATGCCAAGCCGTTCCGCCCGCATCTTTATCTGTCTTAGAGATTCCTCTCCAGATATGTACAAAACCTTTACCTGGCTGGCAGATAATTTACCGCACATCTGCAAAAGCAGGGTAGACTTTCCTATTCCCGGATCTCCCCCTACCAGCACCAGCCCTCCTATCACAATCCCGCCGCCTAAAACCCGGTCCAATTCTCCTATACCAGTGAGAATGCGCGGATTTTCTTTTGTATTTACTTCAGCTAAAAGCTCCGGCTTACGGCCTCCCGCCGATAATCCGCTTCTTGTTCCTGCCGCTTTTCCTGAACCATTCTTCCTGGAGACCGGCTCTTCTACAAACGTATCCCATTGCCGGCAGCCCGGACACTGGCCCAGCCATTTGCTGGACTCGTATCCGCACTCCCTGCAAAAAAATATTTGCTTTGCCTTAGCCATTTACTTTAACAACCTTCATTGTAACAGCCGTATTCTCTTCTAAAGAGGCGCTCAACATAAGCTTGCCGCCAAGATTCGTTTTCATTACGCCCATGCTTTCTCCATTTACAAAGGTTTCATATTCCTTTTCCGGCTCCAGCTCCAGGGTAATCTGGGCATCTTCCTTTCCCTCTACGCTGAATTCCGTCTCTTCCTCTGTTTGCTTAAAGTTAAGAACGGTAGTTCCTGGAACAGATTCATACACAAACAAACCGTTCTTTTCCAGCTTTGTAATTTCATAGTAGGTTTTTACCTTATATAAATCCCCCTGAAATTCAAAATCGGAAAGCTTAGATTTTTTCTCCAGTGTATAATCTCCAAAGCTTAATGCATGGCTCCCTTCTCTTCGGATCAGCCCTTCTACTACTGCCATTACTATATCCTCCTAAAATTGTGCTTTTGTAAATCAGATACCTTATTATACTACTCTTTGACAGAAAATACAATTTCTTTTCCCTTTAGCCGGACAGAAACTACGTCTCCCTGTTTTACCGCTCCCTCTAAAACCGCCTCTGCCAGCTTATCCTCTACCTGGGTCTGGATTGCCCGCCTTAAAGGCCTTGCTCCATATTTCTGGTCATAACCGCTCTCTACCAGATGGTCGATAGTGCCTGCGGTAGGCTTTAAGACGATTCCCATCTGATTTTGAGTCCTCTTACTAATATTTTTCAGCATAATTCCTACAATTTGCCTGATATTTTCCCTGGTTAACGGATGGAATACCATAATCTCGTCGATACGATTGATAAATTCCGGCTTAAAAAGCCTTTTTACCTCTTCCATAACGCTATCCTTCATTTTCTTATAGTCCGCCTCAACATCTACGGCGGAAGCAAAGCCCATCGTTTTTGGAGAAATAATTCTTTCTGCCCCTGCGTTGGAAGTCATAATGATAATTGTATTTTTAAAGCTCACCTGTCTGCCCTGGGCATCGGTAATCCGTCCGTCGTCCAATACCTGTAAAAGAATATTAAACACATCTGGATGCGCCTTTTCAATCTCATCAAATAGAATTACAGAATACGGATTTCTTCTTACCTTTTCACTTAGCTGTCCGCCCTCGTCATAACCTACATATCCGGGAGGAGAGCCAATCAGCTTAGAAACGCTGTGCTTTTCCATATATTCAGACATGTCCACGCGAATCATAGCGTTTTCACTGCCGAACATGGCTTCCGCCAAAGCCTTACAAAGCTCTGTTTTCCCTACTCCCGTCGGCCCTAGGAATAAAAAGGAGCCAATTGGACGGCCTGGGTCCTTTAATCCTACCCGGCCTCTTCGGATTGCCTTTGCTACAACGGTAACAGCCTCCTCCTGCCCTACTACCCGCTCATGCAGTATTTTTTCCAGCTTCATTAGCCGTTCGCTTTCCTCTTCCGCCAGCTTTTTTACCGGAATTTTAGTCCAGGAGGAAATAATATCTGCAATTTCATTCTCTGTCACATAAAGTACCCGTTCCCTTTTCTCCTTTTCCTCCTTTTCCTTCCATTTTTCTATCTTTTCCAGGTTCATCGCCTGCTTTTTCTTAATCTCTCCGGCTTCCTCATAGGCCTCCGCCTTAATCGCCTCTTCCTTTTCCTTTTCCAGCTGGGCGTTCGCCTCCTCCAGCTCCTTTACTCTCGGAGATACCGTATAGGTGCTTAAACGCACCTTTGAGGCTGCTTCATCAATTAAATCAATGGCCTTATCCGGCAAATATCTGTCATTAATATAGCGGGCTGACATTTTGGACGCCGCCAAAAGAGCGTCGTCTGTAATCGTTACCCTGTGGTGTTTCTCATAGCTCTCCCGCAGCCCCTTTAAAATCAGGACTGTTTCCTCCTCCGAAGGCTCCTCTACGGATACTGGCTGAAATCTTCTCTCCAGAGCGGCATCCTTTTCAATGTATTTCCGGTATTCCTCCCTGGTCGTAGCTCCAATCAGCTGAATTTCCCCCCTGGCCAGGGACGGTTTTAAAATATTGGAGGCGTCAATCGCGCCCTCGGCTCCTCCTGCGCCAATCAGCGTATGAAGCTCATCAATAAAGAGCAGTACATTGCCGTCGTTTGTTACCTCGCTGATAACTCTTTTAATCCTTTCCTCAAACTCTCCCCGGTACTTAGAACCGGCTACCATTCCTGACAAATCCAAGGTTAAAAGCCTCTTATCCTTAATTGTATCTGGAATATTTCCTTCCACAATACGGCTGGCAAGTCCTTCTGCAATCGCCGTCTTTCCAACTCCCGGTTCTCCTACCAGACATGGATTATTCTTTGTCCTCCGGCTTAAAATCTGGACTACCCTTTGAATCTCATTTTCCCTGCCAATTACCGGGTCCAGCTTTCCTTCCCTGGCTAACGCTGTCAAATCCCTGCTGTACTGATCCAGAGTAGGCGTAGAAGTCTTTCCTCTTGCCCTTCCCTTATTCGCCATATATTCATTTTTAGCTGCGCCCACATCCTGGCCTATCGCCGTCATTAAATCTACATATAGCTTTTGCACATTTACGCCCAGGGTATTTAAAAGCCGTACTGCAATACAGTCCGATTCCTTAATCAAGGAAATTAGAATGTGCTCTGTGCCAACCTGCCCAGAGCTAAGGCGCCTGGCCTCCTTGTAGCTTTGAGCTAATATTCTCTGGGAGCGGGGCGTAAAATTGTCTCTTTCCGCCGTCCCTACATTTGTATTTGGGGCAATTAGCTGCTGTATCAGCCCTAACAGCCGCTCTTTTTCCACGCCGTTTTCCTCCAGCACTCTAGCGGCGACCCCAGGGGCAGACAGCAGTCCGATTAAAAGATGCTCTGTCCCAACATAGTTATGAGAAAGCTCATAAGCAACTCCGGCGGCATTCTCCACCGCCTCTTTTGCATGATCCGTAAAATTCTCAAACACTGTTTTTTCCTCCTGTTATTTTCTATACCAGCCTTGGCAGACTTTGGTTTAAATAAGCCGCCCTTGCCTTATCCCTTTTCCTGCTGCCTGCATTTTTCCCTAAACGGCACTGCAGATTAAAAGGCTGAACATCCATCATCATATGGAAAATATTTACTGGTTCCTCGCTCTTTAAAATCCCCGCATCAAAGCCCAGCTTTATCTGAGCCAGCAAAGTCATGGCATCCTTCGTCCCAATTTGGCGGGTATATTTCAAAACGCCATAAGAACGGTAAATCTGATCCTCAATAACGTCAAAATTATTCATCAATACATATTCTCTCCGCTTTCGCTCCTGAAATATCACCTGAAGAGCAATATTATTAAGATTTTCTATAATATCCTCTTCTGAGCTTCCCAAGGTCTTTTGGTTGGATATTTGATAAATATTAGCCGTACCTTCCGTACCTTCTCCATACATTCCCCGGAGAGCCGCCCCATATTTTCCCACCTCGTCTGCCAGGCGGTTAATCTTTCCCGCCGCTCCTAAAGCTGGTAAAAACATCATATAAGAAGCGCGCATTCCAGTCCCTACATTCGTAGGGCAGGAGGTAAGATAACCATATTTTTCATCATAGGCAAACTCCATAGCCTTACCAGCCATATTGTCCACCTGCTCCGCCCGCGCAAATGCCTTTTTAATATTCATTCCTCCGCTCAGGCCCTGGATACGCAAATGGTCCGCCTCATTAACCAGTACGCAGACCGCCTCATTTTCCGAAATTAAAAGCCCCGCCGCCTGCTTTTTTTCCGCAATTAAGGGACTTAAAACATGCCTCTCTACCATAGCCGTTCTTTCAAATTCATCCATAGCATCCAGACGGCAGGCCAAAAGCTTACCATCCTCTCCGGCGCCATCCCCAAGCTTATTGTTTACCTCTTCTACCAAAGAGGCCGCCCCTTCCTTAGAAAGGCGGGTAGAAAAAGGGTATTTTTTTAAATTTCTCGCCAAACGGACGCGGCTGGAAATCACTACATCTGTAAATTCGCCTTTTTCATCATACCATTTAAGCATTCCTAGCCGCCTCCTTTTTCAAATCCCGGATTTCATCCCGAAGCCGGGCCGCCTCCTCAAACTCTTCCTGCTCTACTGCCTGCTGCAGCTGAAAGGACAGCTTATCAATCCTATCCGGCAGCGTTTCCTCCGGCTTCTTTTTCTGTTCCTTCCCGCCTGTACAAAAGCCGGCCGGAGCCTTTCCCACATGGGTATCCGCTCCCTGAATCTGCCGCAGGGTTTTATCTATAATTCCTCCAAAGCTCCGGTAGCAATCCGCGCACCCAAACTTTCCTGCATTCAGCATTTCTTCATAGGTAATCCCGCAAGTCGGGCATGCAAGGACTTTCTCCGTCTTCTCTGGTACGTTCTTCTTTTCTCCATAATAACTGCTTAAAATATTGCTCAAAAGACTCCCCAGGCCGCTGTCCACCCCTGTTTTTTCTATCTGAAAGGAGGTGTATTGGGCCGCGCATTCCTCGCACAGGTACTGTTCTTTCTTTTCCCCATTTACAATTTCTGTATAATAAACCTTCGCCTCTCTTTTATGGCACTTATCGCAAAGCATAATCAACCCTCCCTTTTAAATTCAGCATATATCTGGTCTACCAGCTCATGAACCTCCTGGCAGGAAATATTTTTGCAAATGCCTTCCGCCAGAATAACCCGCATAGCCTCTGCCATTTCCTCCTTTGCCTGGTACTTATCAGCAGCTACGGCAATAACTGCCCCCCGGCGGCGGTCCAGCTTAAGGTATCCCTCCTGCTTCAATATACTATAGGCCTTATTCACTGTATGCATATTAATACCAATATTATCGGCAAGCTCCCTTACCGACGGAAGACTTTCTCCCTCCAAAAGCTCCGCTGCGGCAATCCCTATAATAATCTGGTTCCTAAGCTGTACGTAAATAGCTTCTTCACTATTGAAATCAATCGTAACCAGCATACTATCACCACCTTGCAGTTATATTTGTTATACAAAAACTATAACACAAAGAAAAAGAATTTTCAATGGTTTATTTTGGGATTACGTTTTATAATTTTGTGGGACTGCGGGAGACGGAGGGGAGGGGAATAGGGCTTGCTCTCTCACACCGAGCGAAAGACAGCGGCTTCTTTTTGTACGCACTATTCGGACATAAATGTCCGCCTCTTGCGTACAAAAAGAAGCCGCTGTTTTTCTAACGGTGCATGAGAACAAGCCCTATTCCCCGCCCATCCTCTGGCAGATGCAAAAATTATAAAATGCAACGCCTTGATGGGTGATATATT
>CATKYY010000016.1 GCA_949841225.1 uncultured Acetivibrio sp. | reverse complement strand
ATAGCCACATGCCAGTTTGTTACTGGCGTAGTATCTGTAAAATGGTCATGGTGGGTATGTTCGCATTCAGAGAGGATACTTCCTTCCATAATCGGCTGCCGGTTAACAGCATCGGCGCACGCCTGATCTAAAGCTACTGGATCAAAGGAAGCAAACATTCCAACATCAGGGACAATCGGCACATCGTTTTCAGCATGACAATCGCAGTATGGAGACACATCAATAACCATATTAATATGGAAGTGAGGACGGCCATGAATAACAGCCCACGTATACTCTGCGATTTTCTTATTTAAAATATCATTGGATTCGTCGCCGGCAGCCTGAACAGCATCCGTAGGACAAACGCCGATACACCTGCCGCAGCCAACGCATTTATCATGGTCAATGGAAGCCTTGCGGTTTGTAATAGAAGGAGCGTCGTGGGCGCAGATTTTAATACATCTGCCGCAGCCGATACATGGTTCCTGCTCTACATATGGCTTTCCTGCGCTGTGCATTTCCATTTTTCCTGCGCGGGAGCCGCATCCCATTCCCAGATTTTTCAGAGCGCCGCCAAACCCAGTAGCCTCATGGCCTTTAAAATGATTTAAGGAAATAACAATGTCTGCATCCATAACAGCCCGGCCGATTTTAGCTTCTTTTACATATTCTCCGCCTTCTACTGGAACTAGGGCTTCATCCGTACCTTTAAGCCCATCTGCAATAATGACGTGGCAGTCTGTAGAAAATGGAGTGAAACCATTCTGATAAGCGGCGTCTATATGGTCCAGAGCATTTTTCCTGCCGCCAACATAAAGAGTATTGCAATCTGTCAGGAAAGGTTTTCCGCCTAATTCTTTTATAACCTTCGCAACAACGGCGGCATAATTAGGCCGGAGGAAAGCGAGATTTCCCGGTTCGCCGAAATGGATTTTGATGGCGGCATATTTCCTGTCAAAATCAATATTGCCAATGCCGGCAGTTTTTATCAAACGTTCCAGCTTTTGAGGAAGGTTCTCATTAAATGAGGTACGCATGTTTGTAAAATATACCTTTGATTTTTCCATAGCAATGTTCCTTTCTTATTTTCAATTAATTATCTGCATTTTTTGTTATCAGTTTTCAAAGCGGCTGTTATAAAATTCCTCCGTTATTTCATCCAGAAAGGCTTCATCCATTTCCCCAAAGTGTTCCGTAACTGCGTTTTTAATGAAATTGATTTTATTTAAAAAATTGATTTCATCAGAAACAGAAGCATCCTGGACGGAACATAAATCCCTTTCCAGAATATTTTCCTCCATCCAGCCCTTTACGGCATCCGTAAAACGATTTTCCTCTGCAATCTCACTCTTTGCCTTTTTAGCGCTGCGAAAAGAGCTTATGCTGACGGCGATACAAAGCAAAAACATAATCAGGGCTGCGGTATAGGAAACGGGATTTGCAAAAATAGAAAAATATCCTATAATATTGAGGATGGTAAAAATAAGTCCGGCAATGCCTACTACCAGAAAAGTCCAGGCAGTAGAAGAGAAGTCCTTGTATTTATCTTCTTTTTTAACATAAACGGAGGCTGCCTTTTGAGAGCCTTTTTCTTCCTCCTCTGAATCAAAGCCTAAAGGCTCGTCAGATAGCCCTTCCTCTGTTTCCGGGTCTTCTTTGCAGGCTTCTTCATTGGCGGCGGACTCCAGCTCTTTTTCGATTTCCGCCAGGTAAACGCCAGTATACAAGCGTTTGGCTTCTTTTTCCTTTGATGCAGGAACCGAAACGCTGTATTCTCCTGTTTCCTGAATAAAGCCAAATACTGCATCAGAGATACCGGAATATTCCAAGAAGCCGTGAAACCGTTCTGCCAGCTCCTCTTTTTGTGTAAGGAGGATAGCAATCTGCTCCTCTTTTTCTTTCAATTCCTCTATAAGAGCCGCGCCGCAATCAGCGCATACTGTAATTCCCTCCCGGTATTCCATTTTACATTTCGGACACCAAGGCATATGGTAGTCCTCCTTTCCATACCTATTCGTTAGATGTTTAAAATACTTAAAAATTAACTGAATTCTTTGTAAAATTTCTACAATTTTTATAGACTGAGGAACGGCTTTCATTTTGCTAATCCCTTTCAGGCTGTAGAAAAGAGACTCAAAAATTGTGGAAGCCTTTGCTGACACAATTTTTGCTTTCAGAGGCTCTTTGGAACGATAAGCCGTCCGGGATTAGCAAAACGAAAGCCGTTCCTGGGGCTGCAAAAATTGTAGAAATTTTACAAAGAGTTTAGTTAATTAGTAAGCTTTATAATCATCTAACCTGTTTTATTCTTCTGCTTTAAAGAGATGGTAGGTCTTTTTCCCTTTTTTTACAAGAAGGGCGCCATCGGCATTAAAATCTGCCGGAGTAAATTTACGGGCAAAATCCGTACATTTTTCTTCATTTACGGAAACGCCGCCCTGCTCGATGTTTCTTCTGGCATCGGAACGGGAGGAAGCCATTTTTCCGTTAACTAAAAGAGTAATCAGGTCGATACCTGCTTCAAAGTCCGCTTTGGAATAAGTAGTGGTAGGCATATCCTCTGTTTTCATATTACCGCCAAAGAGAGCCTTTGCCGCCTCGCCGGCTTTTTTTGCTTCTTCCTCTCCATGAACGATTTTTGTAATTTCATAAGCCAGAACCTCTTTTGCCCGGTTAATTTCAGAACCAGGAAGGGAACCAAGACGGCGTACCTCGTCCATTGGAAGAAAGGTAAGAAGTCCCAGACATTCTTCTACTTTGACGTCCTCAATATTCCTCCAGTATTGATAAAATTCATAAGGAGAAGTTTTTTCTGGATCAAGCCATACGGCGCCTTTCATCGTTTTTCCCATCTTAATGCCTTCGCTGGTAGTCAAAAGCTTAAAGGTAAGGCCAAAGGCTGGTTTTGCCTCTTTCCGGCGGATTAAATCAACGCCGCCCAGGATATTGGACCACTGGTCGTTACCGCCCATTTGTAAAGTACAGCCGTATAGTTGGTTTAATTTCCAGAAATCATAGGACTGCATAAGCATATAGTTGAATTCAAAAAAGGTAAGTCCCTTTTCCATACGCTGTTTGTAACATTCCGCCGTCAGCATCTTATTTACAGAAAAATGAACGCCCACCTCTCTTAAAAACTCTACATAATTCAAATCCAGAAGCCAATCTGCATTGTTAGCAATAACAGCCTGGTCATTGTCAAAATTAATAAAACGGGAAAGCTGCTGATAGAAGCAGTCTGCATTGTGCTGGATAGTTTCCCTTGTCATCATAGTACGCATATCGGATTTTCCTGACGGGTCTCCAATCATGGTTGTACCGCCTCCCAGAAGGGCAATTGGACGGTGTCCGGCTTTCTGCATATGCATCATAGCCATAATAGTCAAAAAGTGGCCGGCAGTTAAGCTGTCAGCAGTTGCATCGAAGCCTATATAAAAGGTAACTTTCTCCTTACCCAATAATTCTCTTAGTTCATCTTCGTGGGTGGCCTGTTCAATAAAACCGCGCTCCACTAAAATGTCATAAACATTCTGAGACATGTTTCTTCCTCCTTTAATTGATTATAGTAAAAAAGTATTTTTATTCCATGTTATCGTACCATACAAAATAAGGAAATTCAAGGTATATTTCCTTGGGAGATGTATAAGCTGTAATAAGAGTTTTGTAAGCGTTTCAATGAAAATTAAAATTTTCAATCGCGAGATTTGCGCCTGCGCGCTGCTTGGCTCAAGCTCGTTGAAGTGCAGAAAGCGGCGCAGGAAGGGAGGATACGTATGGGAAATACCTACATAAGAACCAGAGAAGACATGGTAAGGGAATTTCGGGGTGAGAAAAGAAGGAGGCCGGAACGGCAGGTGAAAGGGCATTTTCAAATACGGCTTTCTATTGCCGCCTTTTTATTTCTTTTATTTTTTGCCGCCCAGGAGCTTGAATTGTCCTATCAGGGAATTGGGAATGAGACGGTAGTCGGGCAAATTTCAGAAAATGAGGATTTGAGCTTTTGGCAGGGAAAAATTCTTTCTGTATTCAAAAATTTGAATCAGGAAAAGCCGTAAAATCTATTGGGAATTTTAGCGATACAGAACCTCAAGTGTACAAACTTGGGGTTTTATATTTTACAAATGGTATGCCTGACAGAAGACATACCATTTGCAAAATATGGAATCTCAAAAGCTAAGGGTTGGAAATCTTCTGGGTTCATGTTATAATATGCGGGATAATTTTTAAAAGAAGGGAAGATAAGCTTATGTACTGCGTAAAAAAAATAAAAGATGATTTATACTGGGTAGGCGGAACAGACCGGCGCCTTGCTTTGTTTGAGAATGCATTTCCAATTCCGAAAGGCATTTCCTATAATTCCTATTTATTAATAGATGAAAAAACGGTTCTTTTTGACACTGTGGATCATTCCATTAGCGGACAGTTTTTTGAAAACCTGAAGCATGCGCTGGAGGGAAGAGAGCTTAACTATTTAGTTGTAAACCATATGGAGCCGGATCACTGCGCTACTTTAGGAGAATTAGTAAAGGAGCATCCAGAACTGAAAATTGTCTGCAACCAGAAAACCGTTCCTCTTTTAAAGCAGTTTTTTGAATTTCCAGTAGAGGACAAGCTGGTTCTGGTAAAGGAAGGAGACTCTCTTTCGACAGGCCGCCACAACCTGACCTTTTTTATGGCGGCGATGGTGCACTGGCCGGAGGTTATGGTAACTTATGATACAGAGGATAAAATTTTGTTTTCTGCCGATGCCTTTGGAACCTTTGGCGCAATGAATGGAAATCTTTATGCCGACGAAGTAAATTTTGAAACAGAATGGCTTTCTGAAGCCAGAAGATACTATACGAATATTGTAGGAAAATTTGGGGCTCAGGTACAAAGCCTTTTGAAAAAAGTAAGCGGCCTTGAAGTAGCGCTTCTTTGTCCGCTCCATGGACCAGTATGGAGAAAAAATATCGGCTGGTTCGTTGATAAATATCAAAAGTGGAGCAGCTACGCACCGGAAGGTCCGGCTGTTATGCTGGCTTACGGCTCTATTTACGGGCATACGGAAAATATGGTTAATGTGCTGGCTTCCTGTCTGGCAGAGGAGGGAATCCAAAATATAAAGGTATACGACGTATCTGCTACGCATTCCTCCTATCTTGTTTCAGAAGCATTCCGGTGCAGCCATCTGGTATTGGCTTCTGTTACTTACAATGGAGGGCTTTTTGGAAGCATGGAACAGCTTCTTTTAGAGCTGAAAGCACATAATCTGCAAAATCGGACCGTTGCCCTTATGGAAAATGGAAGCTGGGGACTGATAGCGGCGAAAAAGATGGAAGAAATCCTGTCTTCTATGAAAAATATAACGCTGGTAGATACAAAGGTATCTGTAAAATCTTCCCTTAAGGAGGCGGAAGGACAGCAAATAAGGGAATTGGCGCAGCAACTGGCTGCTTCTATAAAGGAACAGGGTTAAATAAAATCCCAAATGGGAAAGGCATGGATAATTAAGAATGAAAAAATTAGCATTAAGCGATGAAATATTATTAAAAATTGAAAAACCGGCAAGATACATTGGTAATGAGGTCAACTGTGTGGTAAAAAATCCTGAAAGCGTAGACATCCGTTTTGCCATGTGTTTTCCTGATGTTTATGAAATTGGGATGTCGCACTTGGGAATCCAGATTTTATACGATATGTTTAACCGCAGAGACGATGTATACTGTGAAAGAGTCTATTCTCCATGGATAGATTTAGATAAAATTATGAGGGAGCAAAAGATCCCTTTGTTTGCCCTAGAATCTCAGGACCCTGTCAGGGATTTTGATTTTCTTGGCATTACGCTCCAATACGAAATGTGTTATACCAATATCCTGCAGATATTGGATTTGGCCGAAATACCAATCTATGCAAAGGAGCGCGGCGAGGATGCGCCTATTGTAATCGGCGGCGGTCCTTGTGCTTATAATCCAGAGCCTATTGCAGACTTTTTTGATATTTTTTATATTGGAGAGGGCGAAACTGTATATGACGAGCTTTTAGATGCTTATAAAGAAAATAAAAAACAGGGAGCCGGACGGCTTTCCTTTTTAGAACGGGCGGCTCAGATAGAAGGGCTGTATGTGCCGCAGTTTTATGAGACCTCTTATCATGAGGACGGAACCATAGCCTCCTTTCAGCTAATAAACAGCCATGCCCCTTCCCTTATAAAAAAACAAGCAGAGATGAACTTAAGCGATACGGTTTATCCGCAGAAGCCTTTAGTTCCTCTGATAAAAGTAACTCAGGACAGGGTAGTGCTGGAGATACAAAGAGGCTGTATTCGTGGCTGCCGTTTCTGCCAGGCAGGCATGATTTACCGTCCTATCCGTGAGAGAAGCCTGGATTTTTTAAAAGAGCGGGCCTATGAGATGCTAAAAGCGACCGGACATGAGGAAATTTCTTTGAGCTCCCTAAGCTCCAGCGATTATTCTCATTTACAAGAGCTGGTGTATTTTCTGATTGATGAATTTGGAACCAAGGGCGTAAACATTTCCCTGCCGTCTTTAAGGATTGATGCCTTTGCTCTGGAGGTTATGAGTAAGGTTCAGGATGTAAGGAAAAGCAGCCTTACCTTTGCGCCGGAGGCAGGCTCCCAAAGACTTCGGGATGTTATTAATAAGGGGCTTACCGAGGAAATTATCCTAAAGGGCGCTATGGAAGCCTTTCAGGGCGGCTGGAACCGGGTAAAGCTTTATTTTATGCTGGGACTTCCAACGGAGACGGAGGAGGATATTGAGGGTATTGCTGTTCTCTCAGATAAAATAGCAAGAGAATACTATACCATTCCCAAGGATCAGAGAAATGGAAAAGTACAGATTGTGTCCAGCACCTCTTTTTTTGTACCAAAGCCATTTACGCCGTTTCAATGGACCCGGATGGCAACGGGAGAAGAATTCCTGGAAAAACAGCGTTTCTTGAATGGAAAAATGAGAGAGCAGTTAAATGCAAAAAGCATTAAATATAATTGGCATGAAGCAGAGGTAACTACATTGGAGGGAATTTTTGCAAGAGGAGACCGGAAGCTTTGCCAGGTAATTTACGATGCCTATAAGGACGGCTGCATCTACGACGCCTGGTCGGAGTATTTCGACTATGGAAAATGGCTGAAGCATCTGGAGGCTAATGGTATTGATTACCGTTTTTATACCAGCCGGGAAAGGAAGAAGGAAGAGATTCTCCCATGGGACTTTATTGATGCCGGCGTAACGAAGGACTTTTTGTGGCAAGAATATGAACAGGCAAAGCAAGGGGCGGTAACGCCAAATTGCAGGCAGAAATGCGCCGGCTGCGGCGCTATGACTTTTGGCGGCGGCGTTTGCTTTGAGCCAAGGAGAAAGGAGGGAGCGAATGATTAAGGCAAGAGTTAAATTTAATAAATCGGGAACGATGAAATTTATCGGCCATCTGGATGTGATGCGGTATTTCCAAAAGGCGATCCGCAGAGCCGATATAGACGTTGCATACTCTCAGGGATTTAGCCCCCATCAGCTTTTATCCTTTGCTTCCCCTTTAGGCGTAGGTCTGACCAGCGATGCAGAGTATATGGACGTCCAGTTAAATTCCTTGTCCTCTCCTGAGGATATGAAGCAGAAAATGAATGCGGTTATGAGTATGGAAATGCAGATTTTAGAAATAACAACGCTGGCAGAAAGCAGTAAGCCTGCTATGGCGGCGCTGGCCGCCGCGGATTATTTGGTTTCCTTAAAGGACGGTTACCCTGCCGTCCCGGATTTTGAAAAGCGTTTTCAGGAATTTTACAATCAGGAAAGCATTCTGATTACAAAAAAGACAAAAAAAAGGGAAATCCAGATGGATTTAAAGTCTTATATTTATAAATATGCCTATACAAGGGAAAGCTTTTATGGAAAGTCGGAAGAAACATCTGCCATTACAACAGCGCAGGAGTATAAAAACGGCCAAAAGGTATATTTGCAGTTAATTTGCGGAAGCGTTGTAAATATAAAGCCGGAACAGGTTATGGAAGCTTTCCTGGCCTATCTGGGAGAAAGCTATAATCCCTTTGCTTACCAGATACACCGGATGGAGCTGTATGCGGATACAAACGCTCCAAAGGGCGAAGCAAACCCAAATGGCTGCGGAAAGGAAAGGCATTTAGTGCCCTTGAGTAATTATGGAAAATAATAAGCTTTTAGTTACCGTCCTGGAGCAGGGCATCCTGGCCGCTAACTATGAAGGAAACCGTATGGTACAGGTAAATATAGAGCCAAGGGATACCAAAAGCATTCTGGGCAACATTTATCTGGGACAGGTAAAAAACATTGTAAAAAATATAAATGCTGCCTTTGTCGAATATGAAAAGGGAAAAATGTGCTATCTTTCCCTTAAGGATACAGAAAAAGCTGTATTTGCCAATGTTAAAAAAAATAATAAAATATGCGAAGGCGATACGATCGTGGTTCAGATTTCCAGAGAGGATGTAAAAACAAAGGCTCCTGTGGCTACCGTCTGTTTTGCCTTTACAGGGAAATATTTGGTTCTTACCCATGGAAAAAGCCGCCTTTCTGTTTCAACAAAGATTTCAGAAGAGGAGGAACGGGAGCGGCTAAAGGAGCTGTTACGTCCTTATCAAAGGGAGGAATACGGGTTTATCCTGAGAACAAACGCTCTGGGAGCCGAAGAGGAAGCAATTCTCCGAGAACAGAGGATATTAAACGGTCTGTACCAGAATATTACAGAATTTGGTATCCACAAGGAAAAACGCTCCTTATTATACCAGGCTCCGGCTAACTACCTGTGCAGCATCCGCGACAGCCAGGATACCGTTTCAGAGATTGTGACGGATAGTAGCGAATTATACCGGCAGATGGAAGAATATTTAAATTGTTATCAAATGGAGGATTTAGGAAAGCTTCGGTTATACGAAGATACCTCCACAAGCCTGGACCGGCTTTATGCCCTTACAACAAATTTAGAAAAGGCGGTTTCTAAGCAGGTATGGCTAAAGTCGGGGGGATATTTGGTGATCGAGCCTACGGAAGCTCTTACCGTCATTGATGTAAACACAGGAAAAGCTATCAAGGGAAATAAAAAGGTCCAGGAGACTTTTTTTAAGATAAATCTGGAAGCGGCAAAGGAAATTGCCTTCCAAATGCGGCTTAGGAACCTGTCCGGGATTATTATTGTCGACTTTATTGATATGGCTTCAGACGAGGATAAGCAGGAGCTTTTAAGGACCCTGCGGGAGCATTTGAAAAAAGATCCGCTGAAAGCCGTCGCTTTGGACATTACGCCTCTTGGACTAGTGGAGATTACCAGGAAAAAGCTTCGGAAGCCTTTACATGAGCAGTTCCATCCTATATAATGAAAGCATAGGAATTAAGCAGAGGAGGAATCAGTAGTATGAGAGTAAAGGTTATTATGATGCCCCTGAAAAAGGTGCAATGCATTTCTATAGAGCAAACCATTGGGGAGGCTATGGAAATGATTGATGAACATAAGCTGTTGTCTATGCCTGTGGTAGATGGAAAAAAATTTATTGGCGTATTGTCAAAACAGCATACCTATGAAAGCTTTTTTAAGGATTACGACTGTACAAAAGAGGAATTTTTCCAGCATAAGGTCAGTGAAATGATGAAAAGCAGGGTTGAAACCGTCAGCAAAGAAACGAAAATCCAGGAGGCGGCAGCTCAGTTTATTTCCTCAAAAGTACGTTTTATCCCTGTAACGGACGATAAGGGAAATTTAGAGGGAATTGTTACCCAGCAGGCAATATTCAAAGAATATCAGAAATTGTTTGGAACAAAATATAATTCGGTTATAATTTTATGCAACGACTATAAAGGAACCTTAAGTAAAATGGCCGAGGTTATTTCTAAAGCTGGTGGGAATATCAAAAACTTTGTACAGATTGATACAGAGATTATGAATATCCAGGAGCTTCATGTCAGTATCCAGGCAGAAAACTTCCAGGAAGTCGTAGCTGCATTAAAAAAGAATAAATTTGATGTGCGCGATGTACATTATGTAAAATAGCATGAAAATTGGAGCAGTCATTTCGGCGGCAGGGCATAAAAGCCAGACAACCGTCTTTCAGCCTCTGCTTCCCGCCGGAAATACCACCGTGATTAAACGCGTTATCATGGCGTTGAGACGCTCTGGAGCAGACCCTATTGTAGTTGTTACCGGAAAGGATGCAAAAGAGCTGGAAAAGCATATTGCAAGACAGAAGGTTATCTGCCTGCGAAACGAAAATTATGAAACGGCCCAGATGCTTGAGAGCATCTGTATGGGATTAAATTATGTAGAAGATCTATGCGACCGCGTATTAATCCTCCCAGCAAAATTTCCCCTGCTTTTGCCGGAAACAATTCAAAGGATTATAAAAAGCCAGGAAAAAATAGCCTGTCCCATATATAATGGCAAGCGGGGCCATCCGGTTTTAATCAGTAAAGAGCTGATTCCTTCTATTATGGCTTACACAGGAAAGGGCGGCCTGGGCGGATTTCTCAGGCAGCCTCAAATAGAGGGCTGTTTAGAGGAAATCCAGGTAGAGGACAGAGGGATTATCGAGACGGCAGAGGGCGGCGGGGCCGCCGATTTATGCCAGGCATTCGGGCAAGCCTCTATGCATCCGGTTTCCCGTGTGTACCTGGAATGCGATGAAATTTTTTTTGGTCCGGGAATCGCCCAGTTTTTAACGCTGGTTGACCGTACCAATTCTATGCAGGCGGCTTGCCGCCAGATGAATATGTCTTATTCTAAAGGATGGAAAATAGTAAAAACGGCGGAAAAACAGCTGGGTTATCCTCTTTTGTCTACCCGGGCCGGAGGAGCGGCAGGAGGCTGTTCGGAGCTTACGCCAAAAGGAAGAGATTTTTTAGAGCGTTTTTCTCAAATGGAGGAGGCGTTAGGAAAAAAAGCGGAGGAATTGTTTTGGCAGTACTTTGGAACCTTATAATTTTGTAAATAGTGGGGAAACTCAAGAAAAATAGGTATTGACAAATACCTCGCTGTGTGTTTAAATATTTTTATGTGCCGCACAGCGAGGTATAAGTTTGTCTATTTGAGGGCAGCACCACAGCTGGCGAGTAATGATAATAGGAGGTGCCATATGTACGCAATCATTGCAACAGGTGGTAAACAGTACAAAGTAGCCGAAGGCGATATCATTAGAGTAGAAAAACTTGGAGTAGAAGCTGGCGAGACTGTTACTTTTGATCAGGTTCTTGTTGTAAACAACGGTGAAGTTAAGGTTGGTAATCCGGTTGTTTCCGGCGCAACCGTTTCCGCAACGGTTTTAAAGGAAGGCAAGGCTAAAAAGGTTATTGTTTACAGATACAAGAGAAAAACCGGTTATCACAAGAAAAACGGCCACAGGCAGCAATTTACTCAGGTAAAGATCGAAAAAATCAACGCATAATAATATGATAGAGATCACCTTGAGAAAATCAGAAACAGGTGTTTATAATGGATTCCTTGCGAAAGGACATGCCGGGTTTGACGCGTACGGGAAAGATATTGTATGCGCCGCAGTTTCCGCTATGATTATAAATACCATAAATTCTATCGAAGCTTTTACAGAAGATGCTTTCAAAACGGAAGCGGATAAAGAAAGCGGCCAGATAGAGTTTGAGTTGGTTTCCGATGTAAGCAGGGAATCGGAGCTTTTACTGAAATCACTGGCGCTTGGCTTACAAGGCATTGAGGAGCAATACGGAAACCAGTTTATCAAATTACTTTAATTCAGGCTTGAGGAGGTGCAAAACCATGTTCAATATGAATCTTCAATTTTTTGCTCATAAAAAGGGAGTTGGTTCCACAAAAAACGGCAGGGATTCCGAATCCAAAAGGTTAGGGGCAAAAAGAGCTGACGGACAATTTGTTTTAGCTGGAAATATTCTTTACAGGCAGCGTGGAACAAAAATTCATCCAGGCATTAATGTAGGCCGCGGTGGAGATGATACCTTGTTTGCATTAGTAGACGGTGTCCTGAGATTTGAAAGAAAGGGTAGAGACAAGAAGCAGGCTTCTGTTTACCCGGTTGAAGCAAAATAATTCGTAACATTGAGACGTAAAAGAGGCTGTTTGTAACAGTCTCTTTTTTAACTAAGGGAATGAGGCATGGAATGTTTGCAGATAGCGCAAAAATATATATCCGTTCTGGAAAAGGCGGAGACGGCCATGTCAGCTTCCGGCGGGAGCTGTATGTGCCAGCAGGCGGTCCTGACGGCGGAGACGGCGGCAGAGGCGGCAACCTAATTTTTGAAGTAGACGAAGGATTAAATACTTTAAATGATTTCCGGCATATACGAAAATACTGCGCCGGAGATGGGCAGCCAGGCGGCAAAAGACGCTGCCATGGCGCCAACGGCGCAGATTTAATTGTGAAAGTGCCGCCGGGAACCATTATTAAAGATACAGAAACAGGTAAGGTTATTACCGATATGTCTTATGAAAACCGCCGGGAGATTATTTTAAAGGGCGGGAATGGCGGAAAAGGCAATATGAATTATGCGACCCCGACTATGCAGGTGCCAAAATACGCTCAGCCCGGACAGCCGGCCAAAGAGATGTACGTTACTCTGGAGCTCAAGGTAATCGCAGATGTAGGGCTGGTAGGTTTTCCTAATGTAGGCAAATCGACTCTTTTGTCCCGTGTAACTAACGCGCAGCCAAAGATTGCCAATTATCATTTTACAACGCTGAATCCAAATCTTGGCGTAGTCGATTTAGATGGCTGCGACGGCTTTGTTATTGCAGATATTCCGGGGCTTATTGAAGGCGCTTCCGAGGGAATCGGCTTGGGGCATGAATTCTTAAAGCATATCGAACGTACGAAAATGATTATTCACATGGTAGATGCCGCTTCCACAGAAGGAAGAGACCCTATTTGTGATATTAAAATTATAAATGAAGAGCTTGAGAATTATAATCCAAAGCTTGCTAAGCTTCCCCAGGTAATTGGCGCCAATAAATGCGACGTATTTTACGGCGATGAAGAGGAAACAGTAATCACTCTTTTAAAAGAGGAATTTGAGCCCCAGGGAATTAAAGTATTTCCTATTTCTGCAGTCAGCGGACAGGGAGTAAAGGAACTTCTTTATTATGTAAAAGAACAGCTTTCCTTACTTCCAGAGGAGCCGATTATATTTGAAAGGGAGTTTTTCCCAGAAGAAGATAATTATGTAAATGAGCCGTATACGGTAGAAAAGGAAGAAGAAGGACTATATGTTGTAGAAGGGCCAAGGGTTGAAAGAATGCTTGGGTATACCAATCTGGATTCGGAAAAGGGATTTGAATTTTTCCAGAAATTCCTGCGGGAAAATGAAATCCTTGCTAAGCTGGAGGAGCTTGGAATCCAGGAGGGCGATACGGTCCGTATGTATGGTCTGGAATTCGACTATTATAAATAATGTAATAACGTTTGTATTTTGCGTCGCAGCTATAAGCTTGGAAATTGATAGCCGCAATGCAGAAATGAGGTGAAGAATGACAAGTAAGCAAAGAGCTTATTTAAAGGGGATTGCTATGACTACGGAGCCAATTTTTCAAATTGGCAAGGCAAGCCTTACTCCAGAGCTGATAGAGGCGGTCAGGGAAGCCCTGGAGGCAAGAGAATTGATTAAATTAAGCGTATTAAAAAATTGCGCGGACGATCCGAAGGAAATAGCGGCGGTTATGGCAGAACGTACGCAGTCTCAAGTAGTCCAGGTAATTGGGAAAAAAATCGTACTTTATAAAGAATCAAAAAATAAGAAAAAAATCGTGCTTCCATAATCAAAATTATGTACCAGGAGGTAGAAGCAAATGGCAAGAATCGGAATTTTAGGCGGAACTTTTAACCCTGTGCACAAGGGCCATCTGGTAATGGCTCAAAAAGCATATGAGCAACTTGCATTATCAGAAGTCTGGTTCATGCCAAGCAAACGTCCGCCTCATAAGGACCAAAGCCAGCTGGTTTCTGATACGGACAGAAAAGCTATGATCCAGCTTTCCATTGCAGAAACCGAGTATTTTAAGCTTTCTGAAATGGAGCTTTTAAGGAGTGGAACCACATACACGATAGACACTCTGCGGCAACTGAAAAAAGAATACCCAAAGGATGAATTTTATTTTATTTTAGGGGCAGATTCTTTATATCAGCTGGAATCCTGGAAGGAAGCAGAGGCTATTTTTAAAATGGCGCATATTTTATGCGCTCCTAGGTATCCAAGCACGCTTCTGGAAGATGAAGTACAAAGAGGGCGTCTGGAGGACGCCTACCACGCTGAAATTCATTTTATACGAATGACGCCTATGCGGGTATCCTCTGAAAGTATCCGCGCTATGTTAAAATGCGGTCAGGAGGAAGCTGTAGGATACCTTCCCGAGGCTGTATTTGAATATATTCACAAGCATAAGCTGTATCCTGCGATTGACCGGCAGGCTATTCGTGAAAAGCTTAAAAATACCTTGAAGCCTTCTCGCTTTCTTCATACGATAGGCGTGGAGAACACGGCGGCCTGCCTGGCTATGCGGTACGGCGCTGATATGAATCTGGCGGCTTTAGCAGGTCTGCTTCATGATTGTGCAAAAAATCTTCCTATGGAAGAACTTTTGGAGGAAAGCCAAAAGAACGGACTTCCAATCAGTGAAGCAGAAAGACGCCAGCCGTTTCTTCTCCATGGAAAACTGGGAGCTTTTTATGCAAAGGAGAAGTACGGAGTAGATGAAGACAGCGTTTTAGATGCCATTACCTGGCATACAACGGGAAGACCCGGAATGTCTCTTTTAGAAGAAATTATCTTTATTGCGGACTATATAGAGCCCTCCAGAAAAGAAATACCAGGGCTTTCTGAAATCCGCAGGCTCGTGTTTATAAATCTTTCAGAAGCCGTTTATCTTACGCTAAAAAATACCTTGGAGTATTTAAGGGGACAAAAGAACAGTGAAATAGACCCGCATACCTATGAAACGTATTTATACTATAAAGAAAAGCTTAGGAAATAGGCCTGAGCAGAACAGGAGTTATTATGCAATCAAAGAAAATTGTACAAATCGCTTATAACGCATTAGAAGAAAAAAAAGCAGAGGACATCCGGGTGATAGAAATAAGCGATATTTCTATTATTGCCGATTATCTGGTTATTGCCAATGGCACCAACTCTTCTCAGGTGCAGGCGTTAGTTGATAATGTAGATGAAAAGCTTTCCAAAGAGGGAATCCTGGATAAACGGGTAGAGGGCTCCAAAAACTCAAGCTGGATTCTTATGGATTATAAGGATGTTATTATACATGTGTTTTCTAAAGAGGACAGGCTGTTTTACGACCTGGAACGAATCTGGCGGGACGGCCGGGATATTACAAGAGAGGAACTGGAGGTTTAAACAGTTTTTTTCTTGATAGAGAAAGCAATTTTCAGAAGCGGCTGAAAATTGCTTTTTCCAAATTGTTTGCATAGCTTATTATATATATTGCCGGAACAAGCCGATTACCTTTCCTAAAATTTCCACCTTATCTGCAATAATAGGCTCCATAGTATCATTTTCCGGCTGTAGGCGGAAATGTCCCTCTTCTTTATAAAAAGTTTTCACTGTAGCGGAGTCTTCTAAGAGAGCAACTACCATATCTCCATTTTCAGCCGTCTGCTTTTTTTCCACCAGAACCTTATCGCCGTCATAAATACCCCGGTTTATCATGCTTTCTCCCCGGACCTTCAGCATAAACATTTCGTTATTTGGCAGGTCTTCGGCAAGAAGAGGAAAGTAGCCTTCTGTATTTTCAACTGCAAGGATTGGTTTGCCTGCCGTTACAGTACCTATAATTGGGATATTAACAATTTCGCGGCGGGCAAGGTTAAATCCATCGTCTACAATCTCTATTGCCCTTGGCTTCGTCGGGTCCCGGCGGATATAGCCGTTTTTTTCAAGGGTTTCCAAATGGGAGTGGACAGAAGAGGTGGATTTTAATTTTACAGCTTCGCAAATCTCCCGTACTGCAGGCGGATAGCCCCGGTTAATAATCTGTGATTTTATGTATTCTAAAATTTCTTTTTGTTTTGGTGTGATTTTCCCATAGCTCATAAAGCATCCTCCATTCTAAGTTCTTTTCTGTATACAGTATAACACATGTTCTTTATAAATGTCAAACGAATGTTCGCAAAATTTATAATATTTTTTATTTTTTAACGGCTTATAAATAATTTCATTGGTTCACAGAAAAATGTATGCTATAATAAAAAAAATATTGTTTTAAATTTTAAATTATAAAAGATTCTATGGTTGTAGGCTTGGTTGGAAGGTTGAGGATAAATGTGGGAAATTTAGATAAATTAAGCGTGTTTATAAGCCTGGTTTTACGTCATAATCCAGCTGCGGCGCATATTACGTTGGACGAGCATGGCTGGGCAGATGTAGACGATTTATTAACCGGCATTCGTAATACTGGCAGAAAAATCAATATGAATATTCTGGAAGACATTGTTGCGACAGATAAGAAAAGAAGATATAGTTTTAATCAGGATAAAACGTTAATTCGGGCGAATCAAGGTCATAGTATACCTGTAGATGTGGAACTAAAAGAGCAGGAACCTCCTGAATTTTTATATCATGGGACTGCCGAAAGATTTTTAAATCGTATCGAAAAAGAGGGGCTGCAATCAATGAGCCGGCTATACGTTCATTTGTCAACAGACCCGGAGACTGCTTTACAAGTAGGAAAGCGCCATGGCAAGCCTGTTGTATTGAAAATATACAGCGGAAGTATGTACAGAGACGGAAACAAATTTTATTTATCTGAAAACAGCGTGTGGCTGACTAAAAAAATTGAACGTAAATATTTTGATAACTACTCAGACGACCCCCGAAACACAGGGAAAATATGAGGCAACTGTTAAAAGAAAGCGGCTGCGATACTTTGGAAGGATACCTTGACATTACACACGCGCTTTCTTTAATTGATACTTTCTGGGTAAAGCTCAGATTTGAACGAGATACAAACCTAAATCTTCCAGAATGGAGACTGACCTATTTGGAGAAATTTGTACGGGAAAATATCCAAAAGATATTAAATTAAAAGGCAAAAGCAGGGTTCAATTATGTCGTTATTTTTCAGCTGCTGACACATTTTTAACATGTTTTAAAAATAATATAAAATTACGACAATTGACTATGACTTACAAAGGTGGTATGAGATGAAACAATTAATAACAGAAGTACAAAAGAAATGCAGGCAAAAAAAGGCTCCTATAGCAATCTTGCTGATTTGCATCCTTCTGGCTGGGATGTTTCCAGCAACAGCCCAGGCAGCCTCCCTGTCCATCCGTTATGACGGAAAAACTGTAAAATACACCGGAAGCCAGACAAAAATAACGATTGATGGCAAAAACACAGATTTAAAAGGAACCCCAGGGCTTCTTATGAATAATACCAATATGGTTTCTTACTACGATGTTTTCCGAACAGGCCTAAAAGCCGATACTTCCTATAATTCCTCTACAAAAAAGCTGACTATCCGCTTTTACAATATTACGGTAGAGATGCAAGTAGGAAAGAAAACGGCTTATATCAATGGAAAAGCAAAAACAATGGATGTAGCGCCAAAATCTATTTATTTTTCATCCAAAAAGAAAACAAAAATTTACGTTCCCGCCGGTTTTGTAGCAGAAGCGCTCGGCTGTACCTATGTGTGGAATAACAGCAAAAAAACAGGCCAGATTACCAGTCCTTACATTATAAAAATAGATGGCGAATGGGTCATTTATACGGGAACAAAAGGAAAGGTTACTTATAATAATAAAAGCATTAATGTAGACGGTATGCCAGGCATTATTAAGGATAGTACAACGCTCCTTTCAGCGGCAAAGGTTTTTAAAACCGGGTTAGGCGCTACATACAAATATGACAGCCAGACAAAGCAGATTATTATTTCCCAGAATAATTCAGAAATTATCATGACAGTGGGAAGCCGCGACGCTATGGTAAACGGCGAACAAAAAACCATGCCTACAGAGGCCAGGGTTATAAAAATTAAATCCACTGGGAAGAGTTATGTTATGGTTCCCGGCGAATTTGTAGCAACCAATCTGGGATACGCTTATAAATGGAATTCCTCTACTGGTACGTCTATGATTACGAAAAAGCAGGAGAGCTTCTTCCAGCATTCCTGGGATGGAGAAGCCCTGGGCGTTTCGCCGGATATGAATATGATAACCTCCTTAAAAGCAGAGACAGCCGGCTCTTCCGATCAGCTTGTTATCGACAGCCGTTTCTTCCTGGATCCGGCAGTTACACAGGATTTGGCAAATTCCTGCCTCTATATTGATATTCCAAATGTATATAATGGAATAGAAGAGTTAACGGAGGCTGTCGGAAATGGAAATTACATAACCCAGGTATCTTTGGCTCCAACAGAAACAGGCGTCCGTCTTACTGTATATGTAAAGCCGAACAGCGGATATTATACAAAGGTATCTGATACAACTACAACGATTGTTATTTGTGATTCCGGCAGCGAAGATACAACCTATCAGATGAAAGTATCTATTCCAGACGAGGTTTCATTTTCTGACATTACAACGGAAGATTACTATGAAGAGAATTTTTTCACTATAAATATTCCGGGAGATTGGACCGATTATTTTAATGGGAACCCAATCGTATTTAACAGCGATATTGTTTCTGAGGTTACTTATAACTTAGACTCTTCTGGCAATACTATTATTAAGGCGGAAACCTACGAGCTCCAGGGCTTCCGTTTAAATGAAGGAGACGGCTTTATCGGCGTAAATATTGGAGATCCTTCTGAAATTTACGATAGCATCGTCGTTCTGGATGCCGGTCATGGCGGAAGTGATCCAGGTACAAGCAACAGCAAAGAAAAAGAAAAGAACCTGACCCTGAAAATTATTTATACAGCCGCTGAAAAATACTTTAACAGCCCGGATTCGCCGGTGAAGGCTTATTGGACCAGAAAAGAAGATAAAGCCGTATCCTTAAATGACCGCGCGGCCTTTGCAGATAAAGTTGGCGCAGATTTCTTTATCAGCCTCCATATGAATTCTGCAACAAGTACTTCGGCCAAGGGTCTGGAGGTATTGTACGCAAGCAAGAATAAAAATCTCCTTGGTTCGGCAAACAGTAAAACCATTGCCAAAGAATATGCAGATTATCTGATTGACGAGCTTAGTATGAAGGGAAGAACCTATACAACGGTAGACAGGCCGAACCTGGTAGTATTATATAAAAACACAGTTCCTGCTATTTTAATTGAGCTTGGATTTATGTCTAATTCCTCTGATTACAAAAAGCTGGCAGATTCTGATTTCCAGAAAAAGGCGGCAAAGGCGATTTATGATGCAACTGTTAATTTATTTCAAGAATATCCAACAGGAAGATAGAAAATAAATGAGGTTAAAATGAAGCAAACAGGTTTTAAAAAGCTATTGCTGTTATTTCTTATGGTAACAGCAATAGCAGCGCAGGCAATTATGATACAGGCGGCCGAGGATAAAACAGCCCCTAAAATCACCTATACTCTCAGTACTGAAAAAGAGACGAACGGTACTGTGAAAATTAAAATAAAAGTAAAAGACAGCTCTAAAATTTCCAGTGTAAAATGGGCTTCCGGCTCAAAGGATGCCGCCTATTTTAAAAAAGACGGAAACAAACTTACTTTAAAAAACTCTGTTGTTTCCGTAACAGTAAAAAAGAACGGAACCTATAGCTTTTATGCAAAGGATAGCGCAGGAAACGCCGCTGTAAAGAAGGTTAAAATTACTAACATTGATACGACCCTTCCTGTAATAAAAGTGGTTCCAAGTACAACAGAATATACTAACAAAAGTATAAAGCTTAATGTAACAGTTTCAGATAAGGATTCCGGTATCCGGGAGGTAAAATATTTAAGCGGTAAAAAAAGCCTCAGCGAGGTTTCAGCCTCTGGAAAAAAGCTTACCTTAAAGGAGGGAAACGGAAGTATTACTGTAAAGAAGAACGGGACCTATTCTATAGCGGTATGGGATAAGGCCGGCAACTCCGTCTTGGTTACAAGTAAGGTATCTAATATTGACACCACGGCTCCGACGGTATCCGCTTCTTATCATGTTATGGAGCAGAGCGCATCCGTTAAGGTAAAGAGCGAAGATACGTCCTCTGGTATAAAATCCTTAAAATACCAAAAAGGAAAGCTGTCGGCAGATTCCGAAAAATGGGACTCTGCAAAAACGATAAAAAATGATAAGTTTTCTGTTACAGAAAACGGAACCTATACCATCCTTGCAGAGGATAAGGCAGGAAATAAAACGGTATTTTCTCTAGAAATCCAATTGGAATTCCGGGCTGTATGGATTTCTTATTTGGAATTTTCCAAAAAGGGATACTCAAAGGCCGCTTTTCAATCTTATATTGACAAAATGTACGATAACTGCGTTGAAAAGAAAATGAATGCAGTCGTTGTCCAGGTAAGGCCTTTCAGCGACGCACTATATCCTTCCAAATATTTTCCATGGTCCGTTTATGTATCTGGAGAGCAGGGCAAAAATCCTGGATACGATCCGCTGGAATATATGGTAGAAGCGGCTCATGAAAGAGGTCTGGCTTTCCACGCTTGGGTAAATCCGTATCGCGTTACCTTAGCTAACACAAAACCGTCTTCCCTGGCAGAGGACAATCCGGCAAGGGAGTGGAGAGAAAAGGAGTCTACAGAAAGAAACGTATTGACCCTAAGCGGAAATCTGTACTACAATCCGGCCAGCAGCCAGGTACAGAAGCTGATTGTCAATGGGGTAAAAGAAATTGTCCAAAACTATGATGTGGACGGCATTCATTTTGACGATTATTTTTATCCGACGCTTGGCGGCTCCTATAAAACAAATTTTGATGCAGAGGAATACAAGGAATATACAAAAAAATGCGAAGAAAGCGGAACAAAGGCTAAAACTATTATTGAATGGCGCAGAGCCAATGTAAACAGCTTAGTTAAAAAACTCTATTCTGCAATTAAGGATATTGATAAAAACTGCGTATTTGGTATCAGTCCGGCAGGAAACATGTCGAATCTGTATGCTTCCGACCGCTATTATTCCGATGTAAAAACCTGGATGAAATCCTCTTCTTATATTGATTATATTTGTCCGCAGATTTATTGGAGCTTTCAGCATAAAACAGCAGCCTTCGATAAAATGCTGGAAGAGTGGGTGAATGCAAAGACCAGCGACACAGTAAACCTTTATATCGGTCTGGCGGCCTACCGCGCTGGAATTTCTGCTTCCGAAGCTTCCAGTATTGGCGACCCGGAATGGGCTACAAGTAAAACCGTTTTAAAACGTCAGGTTCTGGCGGGCCGGGATTCTGGTATTGTAGACGGATTTATTTTGTTCCGGTACGATCAGGTAGTAGGAAGTAAGGCGGCTTCGGAAATGAAAAACCTGATTGAAATTTTAGATTAATAGCAGTTCAAAAGCACAAATCTAACAAATTGTAGATTTGTGCTTTTGCTGCTCCTAAAAAACAATTATAAGTAAAAAATTAAAAAGCAGGTGAAAAAGGTTGTTAAGGCTAACAAAAGAGCGAATTAAACAGACGACGGCAGATGAGGTAATTTATTATCGGGGAGCCAAATATTTCCGGGAAAATTTAGTATCCAACGTCACTTGGTCCAAAGCAAATAAGCAGTACCGGGCCACTGTAACAGGAAAAAATCCTTACCGAGTCGTTATACAGGTAAAAAACGACCAGGATTTTTCCTGCACTTGTAATTGCCCGGACTATATTAAAAAAAATAGAGTTTGCAAGCATATTGTAGCGGCGCTTCTTTTTATTGCAGATTATCAAGAGCGTTCTTCCAAAGAAAGCTGCGGAAAAGAAGAAAAAAGAGCTTTTCAAATTGTAGAATATTTTGAGCGGCAGAATTTTAGTCCCATTTATGGCGAGAGCTTTGAATTGAAGCCCTGTATTACGCTTCCTTCCGCTTTTAAAGCAAATATGGGAAAAGCCTTTCTTGCCTTTGAGGTGGGAAGCAAAAGGCTTTATAAGATTCAGAATATTAAAAAATTTTGAACCGATTATTATAATGGAGAAAATATTGTCCTTGGAAAGGAATTTAAATTTATTGCAGGAGAAAGCGTTTTTAACAAAAAGTCTAAGCCGATTATAGATTATTTGATAGAAATCTTTGAAATTCAGGAAGCTCTTGGAAAAACCTACTATAACAACCTGTTTTTAAAATCTGAACTGGTATTTTCAAAGCAGATGCTTTATAAACTTTTTCTTATTATGGGAAAGACGGCTTTCCAGCTTAGCTTAAATGAAAAAAACTGGGATAATGTTACCGTCAAAGCCAAAAATCCGCCCATCGGCTTTTTGGTAAGGGCAGAAGAGGAGGGTATCCTTTTTGATTACCGTGAAAATAAGCCTGTAATACCTCTTTGCGACGACGGCGGCATATTGCTATATGAAAATACCATTTACCTTCCCAGCAAAGCATTTTTAAAAAATTTTCTTCCTTTTTACAGCAGCCTTGGCGGCAATAAAGAGCCTTTGCTATTTAAAGGAGCCGATAAGCAGCGGTTTTTGGATATTATTCTTCCAAGACTTTACGATACCATGGAACTTACCATTCCTGAATCTATGCAGAAAAACTATATTGTAGAAGCTCTGGTTTCTTCCGTATATTTGGACAGGAATAAAAATGCCGTATATGCCAGGGTAGAATTTTCCTATGGCAGCTACAAAATCAATCCTCTTTGTCCTATGGTGCCCGACGGTATTATACTTGTACGGCAAAAGGAAGAGGAGCAAAAGCTTTTAGACTCTCTGGATGAAAAAGGCTTCCTGCCTTATAAAGACCTGTATATCCTCAAGGAGGATGAAGCTGTCTACGAATTTTTATCCCAGGGAGTAAAAGAGCTTTCCGGTCTTACGGAAATTTATTACTCCAATACCTTTAAATCCTTTTCTGTACAGTCCGCAGGTAAATTAAGCAGCTCCGTGCGATTGCTGGAAAATTCTGAGCTTTTGGAAATGAGCCTTTCTTACGAAGCGGTACCAAAGGAAGAGTTAAAGGATGTATTCCGTTCCCTTCAATTAAAGAGAAAATATTACCGGCTAAAAAACGGAAGCTTTATTGATCTGACAGAAAAAGAGACCCAAGCAAGCTTACAGGTCTTGAAAGACCTGGATCTTGAATGGAAGGAACAGAAGGAAACGTCCCTTTACCTGCCGAAATACGCAGCCTTTTATCTGGATAGTCTGTTTCAAAGCATAGATTATGCTTCTTATGAAAAGGATGGGCGAATGGAGGCTCTTTTACAGGAGGTAGCGCATCCAGAAACAAAGGAATACGCAGTACCAGAGGGAATTACAACACAACTGCGGCCATACCAGCTAACAGGATACCAATGGCTTTCCACCTTGGCCGGCCATGGCCTTGGCGGTATTCTAGCTGATGATATGGGGCTTGGAAAAACCCTGGAATCTATTGTATACATGAAATCCAGACCGGGAAAGCTCCATTTTGTCGTTTGTCCAACCTCCCTGGTTTATAATTGGGAGGATGAATTTCACACTTTTGCCCCAGAAATGAAGGTACAGGTAATCAGCGGTACGCCAGAGGAGAGACAAACTCTTTTAACATCCACGAAAGGGATAGATGTTCTGATTACCTCTTATCCTCTTTTGCGCCGGGATTATGAGCATTATCAAAAACTGGGTATCGACTCTATGTTTATTGACGAAGCCCAGTTTATAAAAAATTCGGTATCCCAAAGCGCCAGAAGTGTAAAAGCAGTGAAAGCAGAGCATCGGTTTGCCCTGACGGGCACTCCAATCGAAAACTCTCTTTCAGAGCTTTGGTCTATTTTTGACTATATTATGCCAGGGTATCTCCTGACTTATCATAAATTTTCGGAAAAATATGAAAAACCGATTATCCGAGAAGAAAAAAAAGAAGAGCTGGAAAAGCTTACTGCCCGTATTCGTCCATTTATTCTCCGCCGGATGAAAAAAGACGTTTTAACAGAGCTTCCAGATAAGCTGGAAACCAGGATGATAACAGAAATGGAAGAGGAACAGCGAATGATTTACCTGTCCTATATGGAAAACATTCGGGAAAGTCTAGATAAGCAGAGCCAAATGCAGATTTTGTCCGCCTTGACCCGCCTTCGGCAGATTTGCTGTCACCCGTCTACCTTTGTGGAAAATTATACCGGAAGCAGCGGAAAGCTGGAACTTTTGATGGAACAGCTGCCGGGAATCCTGGAAAACGGCCACCGAGTTCTTATCTTTTCTCAATTTACTGCGATGCTTTCTATTATAGGAAAACGCCTGGAGGAAGCCGGAATTTCTTATTTTTATTTGGAGGGAGCCACCAAACCGGAGGAGAGAATTCATATGGTAAGCCGCTTTAACCAGGGTGAAAAAGAAGTATTTTTAATTTCTTTGAAGGCGGGCGGAACGGGAATTAACCTGACGGGCGCCGATACCGTAATTCATTACGATCCCTGGTGGAATCCGGCAGTAGAAGAGCAGGCGACAGATCGCGTTTACCGCATTGGACAGACCAATACAGTTCATGTAATCCGTCTGATAACAAAGGATAGCATCGAAGAAAAAATCAACAAGCTGCAGGAAAGAAAAAAGCAGCTTTCAGAATCCGTAATCGAAGCAAGAGAAGTATTTATTAATAAACTGACAAGAGAAGAGATAGAAGAACTGTTTTCATAAATCTTGAGATTCCTTATGATTAAAACGGTAGGTCTGTCGGAAGAAAACACAGCTATATCTTGCATTGATATGCACCATTAAAAGCGCAAATCTTTGGTGTGTGAAAGCAGAATATAGCTGTGTTTTCTTCCGACAGACCTACTATTTTATTCTTCTCTTAATTTAACGACCTTAGCTGCTCTGCGCTTTCTATCCTCGTCTAAAGCGGCGTAATGCTTTCTTGTTGTATTTACATCGTTGTGGCCCAGAACCTCAGCTACTAGATAAATGTCGCCGGTTTCCCGGTAAAGGCTCGTACCGTAGGTACTGCGAAGCTTATGGGGCGTAATATGTTTTATCGTCGTTATCTGGCCGGCATATTCACTAACCAGATTTTCAATAGCCCTCGGCGTTATCCGCCGTTTCTGGATAGAAAGAAAAAGGGCGTCTTCATGGCCGGATAGAGGAGTTATTCCATCTCTGGACAGGGTAAGATAATCTGATAAGGCCTTTTCTACCTCCGGGCCAAAATATACGAAATCCTCCTTACCGCCTTTTCGGATAATCTTAATCCGGCCGTTTTTAAAATCAATATCAGAAATGTCCAGTCCGACGCATTCAGAAATACGGATGCCCGTGCCTAATAATAAAGTAAAAATAGCTAAATTCCTGATTTTATTTTTATCATAATAGAGCTTTTTCATACCGGTCAAATGGTCGCCGCCGTGCTCCACTAAATCCAGTAAGGCAGCCACTTCATCATAATCCAGTCGCACAATTTCTTTTTTATGAAGCTTTGGCATATCTACCAGGGCCGCCGGATTTGTTTTGATTAACTGGCGTTTATTAAAATAATTATAAAAAGAAC
>CATKYY010000015.1 GCA_949841225.1 uncultured Acetivibrio sp. | reverse complement strand
GTTACAAAATATGTGAAAAAATAGTGGATTGCGGACATGACAATATAAAGTCAGATATGTGGTTTTTTCCAAGCATGTATTTGTTTAGACAAGGTATGGAGTTAGGAATTAAAGCACTTATATGCGGTGCAATTACACAATGGCTGTTAAAAGAAAAAAGAAAAATGTTTTACAACCCCACATAAATTTGAAATGAGAATAGAATATCAAATGCCAGTTATGATTGAATATGCCGGAGAGGTTCATGAAGCAATACCGAGTACGTTTGAAGACAGTTTAGTTTATATAAATTATTAAGGAAGTTAGTAATACAGGTTTATTGAAACTTTCTGGGCGAATGTTACGATTAGCGTCAAACTCTGAAGAGGAACAAGATGTTCAAACTGTGGCATTAAAATAAGCATTATCTGTGCAGTAAGCGAGATGAGAAATTATTTGGTGCAAAAGAGTTAAGTGACACTGATTTGGAAAATGAGCAGTAGGGTAAAGATAGCAGTATTTCAAGAACACGAAGGCTGTTTTATGTTGCTTGTACAAGAGCAAAAGAAAGTCTGGCAATAGTGACATAATGAGAGATGAGTTTGTTGATGATTTGTAAAATGGACAAAATAAAGCCTCCAAGTCAAACAAGATTTGGGGGTTTTCTTCTGCCCGTTTCATTTTCGGAAAAACTATCCGAAAACAGCAAACTATGGTAAAATTGCAGTTAGCAGCAAATGCCATAGCGAAGAGCAGATCACAAATCAAGCCGAAGCCAGTCAAAGGCTCGTCTATAAACACAATTCTTATTTTTTCTATGGCAGATGCACTAGGGTGCAGTAGCCATATTGCTGGTTCCAAGCGGGATCAGAGCATCATAAAAAATCCAAGACGTAACGAATAAGTTACGGGAAGGTGCATCTTTATTCCCCACTCATGGCATGAAGAGCGTATGAAAGCCTTTTTATGCTTTACAAAATAAAGAGTTTAGTGTTATGCTATCATTAGTTATATAACTGATGATATATGTTATGTAAGGAGTGAGTAAATGCCGCCAGCGAGGAAATTCAAAAAGGAAGATATTATAAATGCTGCCTATGAGATTGTGAAGGAGGAAGGCTTTGTAGGGGTGAATGCAAGAAGGGTCGCAAAGGAGCTGGGTTGTTCTGTCCAGCCGATTTTTCATAACTTTGCTACTATGGAAGAGCTTCATAAGGAAACTTATAAAAAAATATATGCCAAGTACCAGGAGCATATGAAAAACGGAGCAAAGGAGGAGAAAAAGGCTTATTTAAAAATGGGGCTGTCCTATATTAAATTTGCAAGAAATTATCCAGAATTTTTTAAAGCTATTTTTATGCAGAAAACAAAAATGGATGCAGAAAGCTTTGTAACGGCGGATACGGAAGAGAATGATGTTATAAAGGTAGGACAGACGATGTGTAAGCTATCTTATGAGGAGCAAAAGAAATTTCATGTAAAGGTGTGGATTTTTACCCATGGCATTGCCTGTCTGGTCGCTACAAAGACGGTTGTGTTTTCTGATGAAGAGATTGAAGTGCTTTTGAAAGAGAGCGTCAGGGAGATGCTGAAGGGTTATGTAGGAGGGAAAGAGAATTGAAAAATGTAATTGAAGTAAAGAATCTGACAAAGGAGTACAAGCAGCTCAGGGCTGTGGACGATTTGTCCTTTGAGGTGCATGAAGGGGAAATACTGGGTCTGCTTGGTCCGAATGGCAGCGGAAAGTCTACGACTATAAATTGTATTTTGTCGCTGTTGGATTTTAGCCGGGGCAGTATCCGTATTTTGGGCAGTGAAATGCAGCCGGATGCTTACGGTATTAAAAAGGAAATCGGCGTAGTGTTTCAGGATGTGGCAGTTTTTGAGGAATTGAACGTATATGACAATATGGATTATTTCTGCGGTCTTTATATTAAAGATAAGGCGACCCGGAGAAAATATATAGAAGAGGCAATCCGGCTGGCTGGGCTGGAAGATTTTAAGAGGTTTTTCCCAAAGCAGCTGTCCGGCGGACTTTTAAGGAGGTTGAATATTGCCTGCGGTATCGCCCATAAGCCGAAGCTGATATTTTTAGATGAACCGACGGTAGCCGTAGATCCTCAGAGTAGAAATAATATACTGGACGGAATAAAGGCTCTGCGCGACCAGGGGGCTACGATTGTTTATACGACCCATTACATGGAGGAGGTAGAGATTCTCTGCGACAGAGTTATTATTCTGGATAAAGGGCGGATTATTGCCAGCGGCACGAATGACGAGTTAAAGCAGCTTGCAAGGATTGAAGAAAAGGTAAGCGTAGAAACGCAGAGGCTTTCAGGAAAGTATATAGAGGAAATAAAGGCATTTCCTAATGTAGAGAGCGTGGATTATAGCAACGGCCTTTTGCTTATTATTTATAAAAAAGGGAAAAATAACCTGACAGAGCTGATGGATTATTTGAAAAAAGAGGATATTCCATACAACAGAATCTATTCGGAAAGGCCGACGCTGAACGACGTGTTCCTGGAGCTTACAGGAAAGGAGCTTCGCGATTGATGTTTATACATAATTTTAAATATACTTTAAGAATTCTTTTTAAAAATAAGGCTTTGATATTTTGGACCTTTGCTTTTCCGATTATATTGGGAACTTTCTTTTCTATGGCCTTTTCTGATATTGAGAAAAATGAAACGTTGGATATTATTGAGATTGCGGTTGTAGATAATGAAGCTTTTCAGAACAACATAATATTTAAGGAAGCTTTTAAGGCTTTGAGCGATAAAGAAAATGAAGAAAGACTGTTTCATACGAGATATGTTAAGGAAGAGGAAGCAAAAGAGCTGCTGGAACAGGGACAGATTGCAGGGTACCTTCTATTGGAGGATACGCCAAAAGTAGTTGTAGCAGAAAGCGGTATTGACGGGACTATTTTAAAGCAGGCGGCAGAAGAAATACTACAATCTGGGGAAATTATGAAAAATACAGGAGGATTCGGTATATTAGAGGGGGGAGCTTCCATCGCTGATATATCGGACAGCCATTTAAGCTATACGATGATAGAGTTTTATACCTTAATTGCCATGACCTGTTTATATGGAGGGATTCTTGGCATGTACGCCATTAACCAGAATCTTCCAGATATGGGGAGTAAGGGAAAAAGGGTGGCGGTAAGCCCTGTTGCAAAAGGAAAGCTGGTGTTTGGCAGTATTTTAGCAAGCTATGTTGTACAGCTGATTGGAATGGCTCTGCTGTTTGCCTATACGGTTTTTGTACTTAAGGTTGATTATGGGGATCGTCTTCTTTTGATTATTCTTTTGGCTATGGCCGGCTGCCTGGCAGGGCTGACGTTGGGCGTAGCAGTGGCGGCGGTGTTCAAGGCAGATGATAATTTAAAGACGGGAATTATTATATCTGTTACCATGCTTGGATGCTTTTTATCCGGGATGATGGGAATTACAATGAAATACATAATAGATAAGAATGTTCCATTGATTAATAAGCTGAATCCGGCCAGCATGATAACGGACGGATTTTATTCTTTATATTATTATGATACCTTAGAGCGGTTTTATTTTGATATAGCGAGCCTGCTTATTTTTGCTTTTATAATGACAGGAATATCCATGCTTCGCTTAAGGAGGCAGAAGTATGATAGTATTTAAGACATTTTTAAAGGTATTGAATAAATGTAAGACGCCAATTATCATGTATACGGTGTTTTTGCTTTTTTTCAGCGTATTTAATATGCGTACAAGCGGCAGTTCCCTAAGCTTTGTTGCAAGTAAGCCGGATATTTTAATTATAAATGAGGATGAAGAAGCCGGCATTACGGAAAGCCTGGTTAAATATCTGGAAAAAAACAGCAATATAATAGAAATAGACGAGGACGAAGATGCTATCCGGGATGCTTTATTTTACCGGGATGTTAATTGTATTATCTATATCCCGGAGAATTTCAGAAAGGATTTTTTAGATAAAAAGAATCCTGAGGTAAGGATTAAGAGCACGGGAGATTATCAGGCGAGCCTTGCCGAATTGCTTCTGGAGCGTTATCTTAAGACTGCCAATAGCTATAATGAAACTGTTGGTTCAGAGGAGGAGCTGCTTAAAATGCTGGATGCTACCTTGTCAAAGCAGGTGGACACAGAGCTTGCTTCTAAGCTGGATACAGGAAGCCTGGAGAAGGCGGGGTTTTATTATAATTTTACGAATTATTGTATATTAGCCGGCAGTATTTATGTTATTTGTCTGATTCTGTCCAGCTTTAAAAATGAAGGCATCCGAAAAAGGACCATGGTAAGCAGTATGGACTATAAGGCGTATAATAGGAAGCTGCTTCTTTCCAATAGCTTATTTGCGGCGGCTATGTGGTTGTTTTATGTAATTTTGAGCTTTCCTTTATTGGGTAAGATTATGTTTACAAGGCATGGACTGGTTTATATAGTAAATTCCTTTATTTTTAGCTTCTGCGCATTGACGATTGCTTTTTTAATCGGGAATTTAGTAGAGGAAAAAAATGCTATCAATGGAATTGTGAATGTAATTGCTTTAGGAAGCAGTTTTTTGTGCGGGGCTTTCGTACCTATGGAATGGCTGCCGGCTGCCGTGCTGAAAATAGCTCATATACTGCCGTCTTATTGGTATATTAAGACAAATGAGATGATGAAGGGCATAGAGACCGTGAATATGGAAACTATGAAACCGGTTTTTATAAATATGGCGGTTATTTTAGGTTTTTCTCTTTTGTTTATAACAGCAGCTAATGTAATCTCAGCAAAAAAGAGAAGACTGGGGTAATTGACAAAAGAAAAATCATATGGTATGATATAATAAAGAAAATAAAAATCATTATCAAAATAAAGCTCAGGCAGATTATGCCAGATATGCAAATAAGTATCCAGTTTTGTTTTACATAAAAACGGTTGGCTGGAGCAAGCTAAAAAGGAGGAAAATTTTTATGGGAACTGCAATTACAGGAGCAATACTTGTGTGTATCGTGTGCCTTGCTGTGAAAAGCATGGTAAAAGATAAAAGAGCGGGGAAATCATTACAATGCAGCGGCGACTGCAAACGCTGTAGCGGTCATTGCCATTGATAAGGGAGGAAGGCTATGAGCAGGGATTTGCTTGCAATTCTGGAAAGAATGGATCAAAGGAGCCTGGAGGTTCAGTTAGCGATTCAATGCGCTCCGGTTTTAACAGGAATGAAGGTGGGAAATCTTTTGATTATGGAAAAAGCAGATGCTTATGGTCTTTCGGATTTGCTGGAAGGAGGCCAGGTACGGCACTGGCTTCTTTCTCCGGCGGAGGAACGGCAAGTATATTTAATTTATAACCGGGGAAAACTGAAAACATATATGGAAACAAGAGAGGTTTCTGTTCTTTTACGGCTTTTAGGATACCAGAATAAGGAATTTTATAAGGCTTTGGAGGAAGTTTCCAGACGCTATAAAAGATATAGGGAAGGATGTAGGGAATTTCCTCATGAGCTGGGACTTTTTTTAGGGTATCCGGCGGAGGACGTCATCGGATTTATAGATTATAGGGGACGGGGTTTTTTATATAAGGGTTATTGGAAAGTGTATGGGAACCCGGAGGAAGCAAAGCTTTTATTTGCGGCGTATGACAGAGCTAGGGAAAAAGCGGTTAAGGCTGTTTTCCAGGGAAACAGTATAAAAAGTATTTTTGACAGGGCAGAGTAAAGGAAGAATAAGAGGAGAGAAATAATAGCATGGACAAGAAGGCGATGTATAATATTCCCTACGGCCTGTTTATTTTGACAGCCAGGGAGGGAGAAAAAGACAACGGCTGCATTATAAATACAGTAATGCAGGTAACGGCGGAGCCGAATCAGATTGTGATAGCCGTAGATAAGAAGAACTACACCCATGATATGATTCAAAGGAGCAAAGCATTTAATATTTCAGTTTTGACAACAGAATCAAAATTTAATACTTACAGGCACTGGGGATTTCAAAGCGGCGCTAGGACAGATAAGCTGGAATCGGTTGATTTCCAGAGGGCAGAGAATGGAATCGTTTATATTGCAGAGGAATGCAACGCGTATTTTTCTGCCAGGGTAGTGTCTGCTACAGATGTAGGAACCCACACAATGTTTTTGGCGGAAGTGACAGAGGCAGAAATTTTATCTGAAAAAGAATCCGTAACGTATGGGTATTACCAAAAGAACATTAAGGAGGTTCCTAAAGGAAAGGAAAAGAAGAAAGGATATATCTGTGTTGTATGCGGATATATTTATGAGGGCGACAGCCTGCCGGAGGACTTTATTTGTCCATGGTGCAAGCATCCGGCCAGCGATTTTAGGCCGTTGTAGCGTGTAAGTATTAATATGAGAGTATAATGGAAAGGCTGCCTGCTGACAGGGAGCCTTTTTAATATGAATAGAAAAGTCTTTCTGCTGCGATTAAAAACAAAATAAAAGATAGGATTGCAAGGAAAAAAAGAAAATGCTATAATAATAAATAATATTATAAAGATTTATACATTACTATGGAGGAGAGGCGGATATGAACGAAAATTTGAAGCATAAGCTGGAGGAATACGGAGCGGATATTGATTCAGCAATACGGCGGTTTATGGGGAATGAGGCCATGTACGCCAAATATTTGGGGAAGTTTTTAAATGATAAGAATTTTACAGGATTAAAAGAAAGCGTTGCGGCAAAGGATTATGGGGAGGCTTATAAATACGCCCATGCTATGAAAGGCGTTACGGCAAATATAGGCCTGACTCCTTTATATGATATTACAGCCGGGATGTCAGACATTTTAAGGAAAAATGAAGAGACAATAGATGAGGCGGCGATTTGTCAGATGACAGAAGAGCTTGAAGAAAAATATTCCCAATTTTGTAAAATTATGGAGGAAAATAAGTAGTTTTGAAAGCCGTGCAGCTTATGCTATACGGCTTTTCTACGCAAAATCCATAAGAGAGCGGGAAAACAAAATCTTTGACATTCGTGTGGAAAAATGGTAATCTAGGTATAGAAAACGGTTGGCAGGAGGTACTATGGATAAGCAGCAGATTTTAATAGTAGATGACGAAGAAGTAAACAGAGTCATTTTGAGCGGAATGTTTAACGATGAATATGAGACTTTGCAGGCATCTAACGGTCAGGAAGCCATTTGCCTGTTGGAAGAAAACACAAATATTGTTTTAATCGTTCTGGATATTGTGATGCCGGTTATGGACGGCTTCGGAGTGTTGAATTATATGCAGGGAAAGCAACTGATTGACGAGATTCCTGTTATACTGATTACAGGGGAGTCGGCAGACGTCAGTGAGGAGAAAGGTTATACATATGGCGTAGCGGACGTTATGTACAAACCGTTTTATCCACATATTGTAAAAAGAAGAAGCCACAATATTATTGAATTGTACCAAAGTAAGCGCAAAATGGAGATTCGTCTGAAAGAGCAGGCGGAAGAGCTGCGGGCTCAGGAAAAGGAAATCCGGGAAAGCAATGAATTTATGATTGATGCTTTAAGTTCTGTAGTAGAGTTCCGAAGCCAGGAAACCGGGGAACATGTCCGCAGGATTAAGTATTTTACCAGAATTTTGTTGAAATATCTTTCAAAGTATTATCCTAATTATGGAATAACGCCTTTGAAGATTGATTTGATTTCCAGGGCGGCCGCTCTCCATGACATAGGAAAGATTGGAATCCCAGACGCCATCTTGTTAAAACCGGGTAAGCTAACGGAAGAAGAATATGAGGTTATGAAAAACCATACGATAATCGGATGTGAAATGCTGGAAAAAATCCGCAAAAAACAGAATCAGGAATTTTATCAGTATTGTTACGATATATGCCGCCATCATCATGAACGCTGGGATGGAAATGGCTATCCAGATCATTTGGTTGGAGACCAGATACCAATCAGCGCGCAAATTGTTTCTATAGCGGATGTATATGACGCGCTTATAAGTAAAAGAATATATAAAGAGGCCTATGTGAATAATAAGGCGTTCGATATGATTATGAATGGAGAATGCGGTCAGTTTTCGCCGGATATATTAGAATGCCTAGACCTTGCGAAGGAGGACTTCTTCAATATAGTAGAAGTAATTAAAATGTTCACTTTTTCATAAATTGTATGATATACAAGGAAGGTGCAAAGTTAAATAAGCGTTTTTTGCAGCCTTTCTTTGGAGATTTTATTTTGGGGGATATTCCGTCGGCTGTGCGGATATAAGTTATACTTAGAGGGAAGCACAGGAGGTAAGGAAACGTGATAACGGACGAGGAGTTTTTAAGAATTGCCGCTTATTTAAAGGGGCGCTATGGAATTGATATGAGCCAGAAAAAGATAATTATGAATGGAAGGCTCGAAAATTACATTGCAAACCACGGCTGGAAGAATTTCACAGAATACATGGATGCAGTGCAGCACGACCCTACAGGAAATCTGGAAAAGACATTGGTAAATTTATTGTCTACTAATCACACCTTTTTTATGAGGGAATTTGAGCATTTAGAGTATTTGAAAAATATCGTATTGCCAGATCTTAGGGTAAAAGAGAATGTTAGGAAAGATTTACATATTTGGTGCGGAGCCTCTTCTACCGGCGAAGAGCCGTACATGATTGCTATGGTGTTAAAGGATTTTTTTGGATTGGAGCATTCCCAATGGGATACGAAAATTTTGGCGACAGATATTTCAACCAAGGCTTTGCAAAAAGCAATCGCCGGAATTTATACAAAGGAACAGCTGGATTCTGTACCAAATGTCTGGAAGAGGAAGTTTTTCAAGGCGCTTCCGGGGGAGGAGGAATACCAGGTGACAGAAGAGTTAAGAAAAGAAGTTATTTTCAGAGAATTTAATTTGATGTCTCCATTTCCTTTTAAAAGCCGGATGCATGTTATATTTTTAAGAAATGTTATGATTTATTTTGATGAAAAAACGAAACAGGAGCTTCTGCAAAAGATATATGATTTTATGGAACCGGGAGGCTATCTGTTTATAGGAACGACGGAAACGTTGGATAGAGAAGTTACGCCATTCCGTTATATCCAACCTTCTATATATAGAAAGTAGGCGGGTGCTGTAAGAGTAGGAAGGGAATCTTGATTATGTATCAGATAAAGGTTTTGGTAGTAGAGGATTCATTGGTTTTCAGGGAATTACTGGTTCAGAATTTAAACAGGGACCCTGCGATTCGGGTTGTGGCAACGGCAAGAGATCCTTTTGAGGCGAGAGATGCGATTCTTGCATACCAGCCGGATGTTATGACATTGGATGTAGAGCTTCCGAGAATGAGTGGAATTGAATTTTTAAGGAAGTTAATGCCTCAATATCCGCTACCGGTAGTGGTTATCAGCGCCTTAAGCGATAAGGTGTTTGAAGCGTTGAAGGCAGGGGCGGTAGATTTTGTGGCGAAGCCGTCCGTTACGAACCGGAAGCAGTTGGCAGATTTTCTAAGCAATGAGCTTCTTACAAAGATAAAAATTGCGTCTACAGCAAAAATAAGTAATCTGAAAAAGAATTCTATTACAACAGAAAATCAGGTTTTAAATTCCAGGAATCAGGATTTGGTAGTAGCCATTGGCGCTTCTACAGGAGGGACAGAGGCTATTTTTTCAGTTGTAAAGGATTTTGGGACCGATATACCCGGAGTGGTTATAGTACAGCACATGCCGCCTGGGTTTACAGAAATGTATGCAAAAAGACTGAACGATCAATGCCGGGTAAGAGTAAAAGAAGCCAGGACAGGCGACCGGGTATTGCCGGGACAGATACTGGTTGCTCCCGGCGGAGAAAACCACATGCGCCTTATAAAAATGAACGGCGGCTACCAGGTAGAGTGTAAACCAGGAGATAAGGTGAACGGCCACCGGCCGTCGGTAGATGTTCTTTTTGATTCGGTAGCCCGGGCCGCGGGGAGACACGCGGTAGGCATCATATTAACAGGGATGGGAGGAGACGGGGCGAAAGGCCTTTTAGCTATGAGGAGAGCCGGAGCGCAGACAATCGGGCAGGATGAATCTACCTGCGTAGTTTATGGAATGCCGAAGGTTGCGTATGATATGGGCGCTGTGGCGCATCAAGAAAAGTTACCAGATATTGCCAGAAAAACATATGCTTTATTAAATAAAATGTAGATAGGAGACAAATATGAGAATTCTATTAGCAGAAGATGATTTTGTAACGAGGAAATTTATGTCGAATTTCTTGTCCAAGTATGGAGAATGCGATGTTACTGTGGACGGAATGGAAGCCGTAGATGCTTTTTTAATGGCTTTAGAGGAAGAAAATCCATACGACCTAGTATGCCTTGATATTATGATGCCAGTGATGGACGGTTATCAGGCTTTGGTTGGTATCCGTAATCTGGAAAAGGAAAAAAATATTCCGGCGGAAAAGGCGGTAAAGGTTATTATGGCGACGGCGCTGAATGAAGAAAGAAATGTAAAAATGGCTTTTGATCTTGGATGTACCATCTATTCTGGAAAGCCGATTGACCAGGGACGGTTTGAAGAGGCTTTGAAAAAATTAGGATTGGTATAAAACAGCTTGAAATATACGGGAAAGGAGAAACAAATGGCAGAAGAGTTTAACACAGAAGGCATGCTAGACGTATATTTGTTTGAAAATGAGCAGCTTCTGGAACGGCTGCAGGAAATTGTTCTGGAGCAAAAGGATGCAGATTGCTTTGATGAGGACAGCATTAATGAAATCTTCAGGACAATGCATACCATTAAAGGTTCTTCAGGCATTATGATGTTTGATAACATAACGGTGGTATCCCACAGGCTGGAGGATGTTTTTTATTATCTGAGAGAATCCCATCCAGAAAATGTGCCGCATTTAGAATTAGTGGAGCATGTTTTGGAGGTAAGCGATTTTATTACTGCGGAAATGGATAAAATCCGCGATGGTAATGCGGCGGATGGCGATTCCACGGAAATCCTTGCCGGACTTGACAAATTTTTAGAGCTGATTAAAAACGGGGGAGAGGAAAAGAATTCTAAAAATATCCCGGAAAATGTTCATGAAGAGCCGAAACAGTTTTACATAGCGCCGGTGGCTACAAGCGCCAGCCGGTTTTATAAAATTCACGTCGGCTTTTATCCAGAGACGGAAATGGTAAATGTTCACGCCTATAAGGTGGTTTATGCATTAAAGGAAATCGCAGAGGATTTGCTATATTTTCCAGAGGATATTATTGCAGATGAAAGCGCTGCAGAAAGCATACTGAAAGATGGGTTCCGAATCCTTTTACAGGCCCAGTGCGAAGAAGAAAAGGTCCGGGAGCTTATTGGAGTAGGTTATGATATTGAAAAAGTAGACGTTTATCAGTGCGAAGCAAATGAATTTTTGCAGGGCTTTGATTTTGGAAATAATAATACCCAAATTGATTTAATCTCCAGCGTTGCGGAAATTGAGTCTAAGACCCAGGAGCCTTCGGAAGAGGGCAACGCCGAGAATAAGGAACCGGTGAAACCGGCTATGCAGCCGGGCGATTTTGTCATTAAGTCAAAAGAACCAGGAAAAGCAAAGAAGCTTGCAAAAGATAAAGCGAAGGGCGGAGAAAAGGCCAGCTTTATTAGCGTAAATGTAAATAAGATGGATATGCTGATGGATTTGATTGGAGAATTAGTAATTTCCCAGTCTGTTGTATTGCAAAATCCAGATTTAAAGGTGCCGGGACTTAATCTGGCAAACTTTAATAAGGCCGCGGCGCAGATGGTTAAGATTTCTACGGATTTGCAGAATATAATTATGTCCATGCGAATGATGCCTCTTACCAATACCTTCCAGAAAATGAACCGTATTGTTTTTGATGTTTCCCGTAAGCTGGGAAAAGATATTGAGTTTGAAATGGTTGGTGAAAATACGGAGGTTGATAAAAATATTATCGAGCATATTTCCGACCCATTGATGCATCTGGTGCGAAACGCGGTAGACCATGGTATTGAAACGAATGAGGAAAGAGAAAAGAGCAGAAAAAGGGAAAAGGCAAAGGTTACTTTATCAGCTAAAACAGAGGCCGGGAAGGTTTGGATTAGCGTAGAGGATAACGGAAAGGGCCTTGACCGGGAGAAAATATTGGCAAAAGCCAGGAAACAGGGACTTTTGGATGAAGGAAAACCAGAGGCGGCTTATACGGATAAAGAAGTATTCCAGTTTATTACAAAGGCAGGATTTTCTACCAACGAGCAGATTACGGAATATTCAGGCCGAGGCGTGGGTATGGACGTAGTAGTCCAGAATATTCAGGCGATTGGCGGTACCCTTGACATTGAAAGCACCGCGGGGGAAGGCAGTATTATGAGCCTGAAAATTCCTCTGACCCTGGCGATTATTGACGGTATTGTAATGAAAACAGGGGATTCTTCTTTTGTAATAGAAACCGGAGTGGTAAAGGAATTTTTCAGCGTTACAGAAGATATGATGATTCATGAACCAGACGGCGATGAATATGTCATGATAAGGGGAGAATGTTTCCCAGTCCTCCGCCTTGGGGCATGGTATGGGCTGAAGAATTGTAAAAGCGACGTAGAGGACGGTATGATGCTGATTATCGAGATGGATGGAAAGAAAATCTGTCTGTTTGTAGACGAGCTGGTTGGAAAACAGGAAATCGTTGTTAAACCGATTCCGGCTTATATTAAAAAGGTAAGAGGGCTGTCCGGCTGTACCCAGCTTGGGGACGGAAGCATTGCTTTGATTTTGGATCCGGGAGGATTAGTAGAATAAACTTACAGAAAGGAACGGTATTCTTATGGATGCAATCAATGAAGTAAAGAATCCGGTGGAACTGTCTGATGGGGCGGCAGACGAGCGCGACACGCAGAAGGGAAAATATATGACCTTTAAGTCCGGCGATGAATATTTTGGATTGAAAATCCAGTATGTCAATGAAATTATTGGATTTCAGACAATTACGGCGGTGCCTGAAACAGAGGATTATATCAAAGGCCTTATTAATCTGCGTGGTAAGATCATTCCTGTTATTGACGTCCGGCTGCGGTTTAACCAGGATCCTTTTGAATATAATGATCGGACCTGTATTATTGTGGTTAATGTAAAATCTACTGTAGTTGGCCTGATTGTAGAGAAGATAGCAGAGGTAGTGGAAATCCAGGAAGAAAATATCTTGCCTCCTCCTTCTCTGGGGCGCGTAGACAAGATACAAAGCAAATATGTATACGGCATTGGTAAGACGGGAGATTCCGTAAAATTGTTGTTGAATCCCGAAAAACTTTTAAATGACGACGATATATCTGCAATTGAACAGGCAAATGAGATGAATGCAGATGAAGAAAGAGAGGCATAAGCTATGAAAAACATGAAAATGAGAACAAAACTGATTATTGGATATGCAATCCCTATTATGCTTACTGTTTTTAATATGTTAATTGGCAATTTAACAACAAAGCAAGCGGCCCATAGTTCTGACCCAGCCAGATATACAAGGAACGCAACTATTTTTACATATTCTGTAGCGATTATATCTATAATTATTACAGTGATGGTTGCACGCGCTTTGATAAGAGCTATTGCAAGATCCGTACATGACCTTAGCGAAGCTGCAAAGGAAATCGCTATGGGGCATGTAAATATTAATCTGGTTAAATATAATAATGATGAATTCGGCGATTTAGTAGACGAGTATAATAAAGTAATTGCAAATATCAAGACACAGGCAAAGGTTGCAGAGGAAGTATCCAATGGTAATTTGATGATTACGGTTAGTCCAAGGTCCTCCGAGGATGTTTTGAACTATTCTTTAAAGAAATTGGTAGAGGAAAACCGTTCGGCTCTCAGCAATATCAGCGACGCCGCTTACCAGGTTTCAAATAGTTCTACGCAGGTAGCTAGCGCCAGCCAGGCTTTGGCTCAGGGTTCTACGGAACAGGCTAGCGCAATTCAGCAGATTACTTCTTCTATTGATGAAATTGCAGATAAGACGAAGAAAAATGCAGAAGAAGCAAATAGGGCCTCTGAATTAGTAGTTCAGGCTATTTCTGATGTAAAGAAGGGCAATAAGCAGATGCAGGAAATGGTAACGGCTATGGAAGAAATCAATAAGGCATCTGAGAGCATTTCCAATATTATTAAGATTATTGACAATATTGCGTTCCAGACCAATATCCTGGCTTTAAATGCGGCCGTAGAGGCGGCCAGAGCCGGAGAAGCTGGAAAGGGCTTTGCAGTTGTTGCAGAAGAGGTTCGGACTTTGGCGGCAAAGAGCGCGGCGGCAGCTTCTGAAACAGCAGAATTAATCGAGGATTCTATTAGCAAGGTAGGGGCTGGCTCTAAGATTGCCGGAGATACGGCGAAAGCTTTGGAAGCAATTACCAATGTAGTACATCAGAGTGAAATTATTATTAATGGAATTGCAGAGTCTTCTAATTATCAGGCAACAGCAGTAGCTCAGATTGATCAGGCGATCGGCCAGGTTTCTCAGGTAGTACAGACGAATTGCGCTACGAGCGAGCAGTGCGCGGCAGCCAGCGAAGAGCTTTCAAACCAGGCTCAGAGGATGAGAGAACAGCTTTCTATCTACAATATAGGAAGTAATAATATGGGTATGATGGGAAGGAACTCTTATAGCGCGCCTTCGCCAGTGGCAAATAACAATGAGCAGATCATTTCTTTAGGAGATGGATTTGGGAAATATTAATTGATTTTATCATGATAAATAAGTAGGGACAGCGTTTTATAAATGCTGTCCCTACCTTATTTTTATTTTGTAAATGGTATGTCTGCCCGTATTATTTCAGAAAAGAAAATTTGCAGGGACTGAATATTTTGGATATAATATGCAGCAAACTATGCATAGAAGGAGAAATGGCTATGCAGGAAGAAAAATGCTATTGCAACCGGGAACTTTCCTGGCTTAAATTTAATGAAAGGGTGTTAGATGAGGCTGGAAACCAGAAAGTTCCCCTGGCAGAGAGACTTACCTTTGCTTCCATTTATCAAAAGAATCTGGATGAATTTTATATGGTGAGAGTAGGGATTTTGATGGATCAGCTTCGCTCTTCCCAGATTATCCGGGAAAATAAGACCTATATGACCAGCGCGGAGCAGATAAAGGCAATTTTAAAAAGAACCAGAGAGTTGGACAAGAAAAAGGAAGCAATTTATAAAGGGCTGATGAAAGAGCTGGAGGGAGAGGGAGTACGGCTGATTAATTTTAGCAGACTGTCAGGAAAAGAAGAACTTATGCTGGAAGGGTATTTTGACGGGGAGATTTTTCCTTTTTTATCTCCTATGGTGGTAGGAAAGCAGCAGCCCTTTCCTTTTTTAAAGGGCGGGGAGCTGTATGCCGTTGTTTTGCTTTCTACAAAGCATGGGAAGCTAAAGCTTGGAATTATTCCATGCAGCAACTTGGTGTTTAAACGGCTGATAGAGCTTCCTGGCAGGCCCGGAGTTTTTGTATTAACAGAAGAGCTGATTTTACATTTTGCGCCAAAGCTGTTTAAAAAGTATGTTATCCGGGAAAAAGCTTTGGTACGGGTAATCAGGAATGCAGATATGGCTCCTGAAAGGGCGTATGATGAGGATTTAGATTATCGGGACGCCATGGAGCATTTAATAAAGAAACGAAAGCGGCTGAGCCCGGTCCGGCTGGAGTTGTCCAGGGAAATAAGCAGTAAGATGAAGGAAGCGCTTTACAAGTATCTGAAGATGCCCCCAGACCATATTTTTATAGTCGGAATACCATTAGAGCTGTCCTTTGTATTTTCGCTGCAAAGCTATCTTAGGGGCAGACGGGTTTTATTTTATGAAAAGCGCCTGCCCCAGTTGTCAATAGGCTTAAATAAAGGGACTTTAATGGAAAGGATAGAAAAGAGGGATATGTGTCTGTCTTATCCCTTTGAGAGTATACGGCCATTTATTGCTCTTCTTCGCGAGGCGGCCTACGATGAAAGCGTGGTTTCCATTAAAATGACGCTGTACCGGTTGGCGGGCAAAAGTAAAATTGTGGAGGCTTTAGTAGAAGCGGCTGAGAATAATAAAGAAGTGATTGTGCTTTTGGAGCTGCGGGCCAGGTTTGACGAGGAAAGCAATATTGAATGGTCCAAAGTACTGGAGGATGCAGGCTGTAATGTAATATATGGTTTGAAAGGCTATAAGGTACATTCTAAGCTGTGCCTGATTACCCGGAAAACGAAACAGGGTATTTCGTATATTACACAGATTGGCACAGGGAACTACAATGAAGAAACGGCCAGTCTTTATACAGACCTTTCTTTAATAACAGCGGATAAGGAGATTGGCTGTGAAGCCGCCTCTGTCTTTCAGGCTCTTCTTATGGGGGAAACGCTAGGGGAGGCTACTCATCTTTTGGTAGCGCCTAAATGCTTAAAAAACAGGGTTTTGAATATGATAGAGGAGGAAATACAGTATGCCAGGAGGGGAGAAGCCGCCTATATCGGCCTTAAAATGAATTCCCTGACAGATAAGGCGATTATTAAAAAGCTGATAGAGGCCTCACAGGCAGGAGTTAGGATAGAAATGGTTATCCGCGGTATCTGCTGCCTGCTGCCGGGCGTGGAAGGGCTGACGGAAAATATTACGGTCGTCAGTATTGTAGGCAGGTACTTGGAGCATTCCAGAATTTACCGGTTTGGCGCATGGGAACGGGAGAAAATCTATATTTCCTCCGCTGATTTTATGACAAGGAATACAGCGCGCCGGGTAGAGGTCGCCGTTCCTGTGTATGATAAGGGGATACAAAGGCGGCTTAAGCATATTTTTGATATGCTTATGCAGGATAATGAAAAGGGGAAGATTGAAAATTCAGCGGGAGATTATGAGGACAGGAAGCTGGAAGGACGGGGCGTAGACGCTCAGGAGATGCTTTTTGCAGAGGCTTATAGAGCGGCGGAGGAGAGGAAGAGGGAAAGAATTATGGAAATTTCACCTTCCATTCCTACGCTTTCCCCGCCCTCCTGCGGTACAAACCGCCCGCAAATCCCGGACGGCTAACCGTTCTACAGCCTGAAAGGGATTTCCGGGCAGAAGCGCCGCCAGCCAGGGACACGAAAGTCTGGCAGAAAACGGAACTTTGCAGTAAATATATTAAGATGAAAAGGAGAAATGAGGTTAATGTACGGAGTTGTTGATATTGGTTCTAATACGATGCGTCTATCCTGTTACCGCGTGGTGGATAGGCGGTTAATTCCTGTGTTCCACAAGAAAAATATGGCGGGGCTCGCGGGGTATGTGGATGATAAAAATTGTTTGTCTGGCAGAGGGATAAAAAGAGCTGTGGAAATTCTGGAGGATTTTAAAAATATTGTTATGTGCGTGGGATTAGATAAGTTGTATGTGATAGCGACGGCTTCCTTGCGGAATGTAGAAAATACAGAAGAAATTCTGGAGGAAATTTTGGAGAGTACGGGGATTTTGGTACAGGTTTTATCAGGGAGGGAGGAAGCTATGTATGATTTTAAAGGAGTTTCTTATTGTATGGAGGCGGATTCCGGCATTGTAGTAGATATTGGCGGCGGTAGTACGGAATTAGTGGAGTTTCAGGGGGAGAAAATAGATAAGGCGTCGTCGGTGGCTATGGGCTCCTTAAATATGTTTACCCGGTTTGTAGACGACCTGCTTCCGACCCAAAAGGAGGAAAAGGAAATCAGAGAATATGTAGGGGAAGAACTTTCCAGGCTGGATATTGGGAAACAGAAGCTTGTTCTTGGAGTTGGAGGGACAAACCGGGGATGCTTAAAGCTATATAATGATTTTTATAAGCTGAATTCTCAAAATGTGGAAATGGAATGTGAAAAAATAAGAGCTATGTTTGAAAAAATCCGCAGCGGTAAAAAGGGAGGTATGACAAGAATATTGAAAATTGTGCCCGACCGGGTTCATACAATGATTCCAGGGATGATTATACTGGATGAAATCAACCGGCGTTATAAATGTAAGAAGGTGCAGGTATCAGCTTTCGGGGTACGCGAAGGGTATTTGATAGAACAGCTTCTGTAGATGCTTTGGCGCGGGTTTTACCCTGTAGGCATAAAAATAATTTGAGAGGAATAGAATGGCAAAAAAGGCAAACAGGAAATGTTATGGATAGTGGAAAAGTTGACAATCAACTGAGTCTTGCTTTGGATGCAACGAATGCAGAAAGGGAAAGGACTCTGGATTTGGAGGTCGGTTTTGAGCCGGAGGAAAACCGATGGGAATTGATTGTAAGGTATATAGGGAGTTTAGACCGGGTAAGGGAAGAACTTTCTGCTTCGGTAACGGTTTTGATGAATGGATACGCCGTTTTGACTGTGCCGGAAGACAAGATAGAGGAGCTTGCGGGATACGAGGAAATTATATTTATTGAAAAGCCAAAGAGACTGTTTTTTGCTGTAAATCAGGGAAAAGCAGTCTCTTGTATCGTACCGGTAACAAAACCTCCCTATTCCCTTACTGGAAAAGGCGTAATTGTAGGGGTGATTGATTCGGGAATAGACTACAGGCACCCGGATTTCCGAAAGGAGGATGGAAATACCAGGATTTTGGGATTATGGGATCAGACGATTCCAGGAGCGCCGCCAGACGGATATACCGTAGGCGCCTTGTACCAAGAAGAGCAGATTAACGAGGCTTTGAAGGCTGGAAGCCGGGAAGAGAGTTTGCAGCTGGTGCCTTCTGCGGATTTGTCCGGCCACGGAACTCATGTGGCCGGGATTTGCTGCGGTAATGGCAGGGCCAGCCAGGGCCAGTATACTGGAGTAGCGCCAGAAAGCGGTCTTTTGGTAGTAAAGCTGGGAAATGTAGAGGGAAATTCTTTTCCGAAAACGACCCGATTAATGGAGGCTGTTAACTGGATTATACAAGAAGCAATGAAAAGGAACCAGCCCGTTGCTATAAATTTAAGCTTTGGAAACAGTTATGGATCCCACAGCGGACGTTCTCTTTTAGAGAGCTATTTAAATGAAATGGCGGAAGTCTGGAAAAATGCAATCTGCGTAGGAACAGGAAATGAGGGTAATACAAGAAGACATACTGGAGGAATTGTAGGAAGGGATTATCTGACTGCCAATGGGGTTACGGAGGTAGAATTTAGCGTAGCGGAAGGAACAGGCTCTATGAACCTCCAGCTTTGGAAAAATTTTTATGATGAATATGATGTGGAGCTTGTCAGCCCCAGTGGAAAAAGCAGCGGGACGATAAGCCAGGTTTTGGGAACCCAGAGATTTTCCCTGGAACAGACGGAAATTCTTATGTATTATGGAGAGCCTTTCCCCTACAATCCTCTACAGGAGCTTTACTTTGATTTTATCCCAAAGGGCCAGTGGGTGAACAGCGGTATTTGGAAGCTGCGGCTTCATCCAAAGAGAATTGTGGAGGGCAGGTTTGATATGTGGCTGCCTGCGGGAAGCCTTCTTCCGCCAGATACAAAATTTCAGAGGCCGGATGAGTTTACAACGCTGACCATACCGTCTACAGCAGACCGGGTGATTTCTGTAGGCGCTTATGACGGCAGAAGCAACAGTTATGCTGTTTTTTCGGGCAGAGGCTATACCCGCGGCAACCGGGAAGTAAAGCCGGATTTGGTAGCTCCGGGGGTAGGTATTATGTCCGCTTCTCCAGGAGGCAGTTATACGATGAAAACAGGAACCTCTATGGCTACCCCTTTTGTAACAGGTTCGGCGGCCCTTATGATGGAATGGGGGATTGTACAGGGGAATGACGCATATCTGTATGGAGAAAAACTGAGAGCATACCTTATTAATGGAGCCAGGGAGCTGCCAGAGGAGAGGAATTACCCAAATGCATTGTTTGGATACGGGGCGCTTTGCGTGAGGGATAGTTTGCCAGGATAAAAATTTCTACTGAAAAAAACGGCTCATTTCTTTATAAAATGAGCCGTTTCCTAATGAAAATAAGATAAATCTCCGCGGCAATATAAAATTAGGTTAAGCTTTCTAAAAATTCAGAGCCCTGGCTTATAACTTTTTGGTATCTTTTTGCATTTACGCTTTTTAGCCACGCGATTTTTCCTGAGATTTCGTATATCGTCTTACTGGATACGGGACTGCCGGATTCTTTTAATTTTTTCGCATTATGGATAGAAGCTTTTAATATTTTAACCCATTTTTTAGGAACGCCGATTTCCTCGTTGTTAATTACAATACCAGTAATATACTGCCGGTTGTTTTTCCTTAATATATGGGTTTTTTCTTTATTCATATGGAAGCCCTCTGCCTCTATAATTTTATGGATATTATTTAAAAAGCTTCCTATAGCCAACTTATCGGCGTCGCCCGTATAGCTAAAGCTCATATCGTCCGCATATCTTGTATAAGTAATTCCTGACTTTTGGCATAGGCCGTAGATTCGTTTGTCCATGGTGCGGCAGATAATATTTGTAATCATAGGACTTGCCGGAGAGCCTTGAGGCAGTATTCTGTCAGACGTCTTGATATATTTTATCTCTCCTTTTATTTCAAGGGGCATTCTTTCGCAGTAGGTGCAAATCATAGCGAGCAGGGACGCTATATAGCCGGAGTATCCAAAGGATTGGTACAGGCCTCTGACGCGTTCAAATGTAATCGTAGGGAAAAAGTTCTCTAAATCAATATTTATCAATAGATCCGGGCTTGCGCTATGTGTTTTTGCGCCTGTAAGGACGGACCTTGATTTGATGAATCCATGAGACACATCTGAAATCGTCGCCTTTTCCAGGATTTGCTCTAATATTTGCTTCTGGGCCGCTTTTAATTGCGGTTTAGGAGCGGCTATGCGGCGGGTTCCGCCGCTTTTTTTCGGTATATCAAAACGGTAATAATTGTCGAAGGTAATAACGTCCCTATGATATGCCAGATAGCGCAAAACGCTGTATTCTATCTGCAGAAATTCAGCAAGTTCCCTGTCTGTTTCTATTACAGGCATCTGGTTTTCCTTCAGTTTCTGCACATTGGTTTCTTTTTTTCCTAACAGGCCGGAATAGCCTTTACCGATAAACAGGATATTTTCTGCTTTCCGTTTGTTCCATTCTTCGGATTTTAACTGCTTTTGCCGTTCTCTCTCTGCCTTTTTCTCTGCTCGCCTGGCCAGGGATTCTTTCATAATTTCCTGGGACACTACAGAGCGGATTTTTTCATAGTCCCATGTATCTTGGTATTCCTTTTTTAGATGAGAAAGCTTTTTTTCAATTTCCTGTTTTTCCTGACAGGCGTTTGATATTTTTTCAGAAAGCTTTTGAAATTCATCTAATAGCTTCTTTCTGTTTTCAAAATCCTGCGTTGTTTCATTTTCCTGGCGTTCGTATGGCGTTGGAAGATTACTGGGCCAAAATCCATATTCCTGCATTTTCAAAAAAGTAAATTCTTTTTTGCCCATATTATTTACTAGTTTTCTATATTCGGCTTTTGTATCCATTATAACAACATCTCCATAATATCATTGATTTTATATTCCTTATCGTATTCCAAATTTTTTAGCTTTAGCAATTTATAAGAAGCGACGTAAAGAGCGAGAATATGGGCGCATGGATCTGAAAGGTTTCTTTCGCCTCTTTTAAATTTTTGGCAGTTGCAATTTATTTTAGTAATTTGTCCATCCTGGTCAATGACAATTTCAGTCAAGGACGATTGGTCGTTTTCCTTGTATGTTGTCGTGAATATAAATTCCTGTTGGCGGGAGTATTTTACCGTCATATTGTCAAAGGTAAGCTTGCTGATTTTTTGCACATCCATTTCAATATCGGAAACTTCATAGAGCTCTTTTGGAATCGGGGCGTTGCATAAATGGCGAAAACGCACTTTGTCGTCGACAATGTCAAAATACCCCTCGCCCTTCCGAAACAGCATGCCTACGCCGGACTTTATCTTATCGCTTTTCTCATTCGGAAGATGGCCGGAAATTTCCTCTATAGATAAACAACGCTTATCCTTCATCAATCTATAAATGTCTGCATAGCAGCCCTGGCCTGTAAATCCGGCCATAATGTTAAAGGCGGTTCCTTTTACCCAGTCGTTAGACGACCAGGAGGAGAAGCCGATGGTCATCTGCATTGTGCCCATGTCGGCGCGGATAAATTGAGGCATTCCAAATCCCAAAATACGCACATAAAACGCTTTTGCCAGAGGAATTAATTTTTCGGCTACAAGCCAGCGCCTTCTGCCCCAAATCTTTTCCTCTCTTCTTTGGCTGCCCTGGTAGATGGCGTTTAGGGTAAGGATTGTTCCGAAAGGTTCAAATACAATCTGTACTCTTTTTCCAGGCTCTAAAATCCATTTCATGTAGCGAGGGCTTTTTTTCTCCTTTTTCTTTCTTAAAAGCGCGCATATGTCGTACATATCGGAAGGAGAGAGCTCCAGCTCAATCCCGGACAGCGCCGCCGCGGAGGAAACCTGGTTAAAGCCCTTAATCCATGTCTCAGGCAGATCGATTTTCTTTTCAATATATTCAGGCACAATATCATTATCTATCGTAAAGCCTTCCGGGTTGACAGATAAGGTAACGTCGGTGTAGCTTCGGAATCTTTGCATTTCTTTTTCCAATTTGGCAGAAAAATCAATATTTGTGGTTCCTAGTTTTGGCGTCTGCAACAAATCAAATTCATTCATGGAGACGGACAGGCAGCCATAAATAGATTCGTCAACGGAAAATGCCTCGAAGGAAACCTGGTCGTTATGTACGGTGATTACAGGGTCTAATACAAACCACAAGCTGTAATCTCTGTCTTTTATAAACCTCCAAAAGTCCCGTTCAATTTTATAATAATCCTTCCAGGCATCGTACTGGTCGATTTGCTTTTGCAGATTTTTTTGTATATTTAACAACTGGGCTATTTCATCTTTTTTGCGGGAAAGCTCAAAATCAAAAGAATCCATTTCCTTCTTTAAAGCTTCTCTTACATTTGGCATGTATTCTTTGTGCGCCTTTACGCGCCGGTCAATTTCTTCCTCAAGCCATGTAAAATAATCCGTTCTTTCTTTTGTTTTTTTTCTCGTATCGGAAATGACGATTTCTCTTAGCATAAGCATGGCATCCCGGAATAATAAAGGATGCTTTAATTTCCCGCAGAAAGAAACCTTTTCATCGCGAGATAAGTCGGGGCTCAGCCCTAAGGTTGTCTGATTATTAGACTGCGTGCATCGGGAAGGGCTTGCGTATTTATAACCTACTTTCATAAAGTGCTTACCTCCTTCTGAATCTGAGCGAATGCTACAAGCGCTCTTTCAGAATCTATTCTGCTGTTTGTGCTTCCAATGTCAAGAAGCATACGCTCGATTTCCTGCTGCTTTTCAGGGTAATATTTCAAGAACAAAGGAATCGTGCAATATATATGCTCCTTGCTTTTTGAAACCTTATTTGGCAGATAAAGCAGCGTTTTTACATAGTAAATATATAAATCCGGGTTTGTTTCCTTTAATTTAGTAAAGGCATGTTTCATTTTATTGGAAAGATAAGCCTTTATTTCTACGCATGGATGCTCCATCATAGGAAGAATAAATGGGGTTGGAATCTTATTTCCGTACCAGTCGTCAAGTTTTTTGAGGCCGTATTGGTAGGCTCTTTCGACAGGCGAATCCAATAAAATAAGATGCGTTTTCTCTCGTTCCCCTGTTTCCAGGCTTTCAAACACAGATTGAGCAATTTTGTTCAAATGGTAGACATTACATTCAAATAGTAGCAGGAGAGTAGAAGTCCTTCCGGCAAGCATAGCCTGTTGGCGGTCGATGATTTCTGTCAGTGTTTTTACAAGCCTTTGGGAGCCTGTTTCTAAAATAGACACGATTAAGCTGTCTTTTGGGAGCGCGTCCTCTTTGCACGACTGCAGTAAAGATATAACGTTGTACTCTCTTTCTGAGATTCTGCTATGCTGTAAGTCCGTATCCTTAAGCGTATCTTTCAATACGGCGTATGGCGTGGAGAATATAATGTGTTCTGTAATATCAAAAAGGAAGTCGGGAAGCTTTTCCAGGCTTAATAGCAGGGAGATAAAAAAGCGCAGCGCCTCTTTTTGTTCCTCTGCCGTTGCGGCCTCCAGTTTGCCAATGGATTTTAACAGCAAATCTGTAATTGACTCAGGAAGCTCTGTCTGCTGTTCCAGGAAAATCTCTCTTTTTTCAGCGACTGTTTTTAGAAAAGCTGTATATTCCCCAATTGTAAAATGACGGAGATTATCTTCAAATATGCCGTGCCATATTTCCAGCGTGTCTAAAAGGAGAAAATCAGCGATACGCTCTGGCTGGAATTTTCCGTTTGTCCGTTGGAAGTATTTTTTGGCGGCATCCCACAGTTTTTCTGACGATGCGTTCATTAAAGAAATCATAATGTCTGTGTCAAATTCCTGCAGGGTTTCTAATTTTGGGAACAGTATTTTTTCAAATAATTTCGCTGTTTTTTCATACGGTATTTTTGCAAGGGAAATCAGTTCTTTAATTTCATAGGAGTCCAATTTATGCTGGGCGTCCGCCTTTTTTAAAATTGCGTAGCAGAACTCATGTACCGGAGAAGCTTTTGCGTTTTTTGCAATAAAAATAACGTCTGCAAGATACTTGTGCCATAGGGAGCGTTCCGCCGCTTCATCGTTTGTGACGACCTCTCTGAAATATTTGCTAAAAAAGAAATTATAAGAAAAATCATCGCAATAAATATCTAAATTATCGTGGTCGGTATAGCTTGTCAGCATTTCACGGGCCGCCGTTATAAATTTTACTTCATCCGTCCTTTGGTATCCGTCAAGGGTTCTTCTGAGATAGCGTAAATAATAATTGTACGCGCTGGTTTTGCCGCTGCCTTTAAAATAACAGGCGGTCCTTGGGGCATCCAGATAGTATGCTATTTTCCCGATAGCATCCGCCATCTCGTATGCCTTTGCCGTTTGTATGGTGTTTTTAAACGCGATATTATTTATATTTTTTCTGTCTGTGTAAGTATTTTCTTCATAAAGGTTCTGGTTTCCAAAGGCATACAAAATATTTTGGTAAGCATTCGGCTTGTCCAGATATTCTTCAAGCTCTTTGCCTTTCAGCTTTCTGCCTTTTAATTTTAAGTGCTTGATATGAAAGTCCATTTCAGGGAGCGTTCTGTAGATAAATTCCTTCTGCTCCTGCAATAGTTTTTCATCAAACAGGCTGATATATTGATTGATGCAACGCTTGAGCCCGCTGTGGTATGCGGCGCTCGCCCATAGTACGCTACTTTTATCAATCTGTTTTGCAGTTTCTAATAAAATCGGATTTTTTTGGATGGTAAGCTCCTGGAAAATGCCGCATGCAAGCTCTATGCTTGCTGTTTTTAAGATGCGTTTATATTCCTCAATAGAAGGCTGCATTTCGATAAATTGGCTAAGGGCTTTTCTTCTTGCATACAGCCTTTCCTTAGAAAACATATTTACAATCAATTCCATATAAGGGCTGCCTGCTTCAAAACCAAATAAGATGCCAGGATGCTCAATCAATTCAAAATCCTTGAATGAAATTTGATTTGCTTTTAAATAGGCGGCGTAGTCTGTATACCTGTTCTTTTCATAGTAGTTAAAGGAAACGGTCTGCTCTGTTTTATAAAATTCATTGATAATATATTTCTTATCAATGTCCGTATGTTGCTGCCAGCCTGTCCCACGATTATAGTCCCAATATCTGTGGGCGGTTTTATAGCCTTTGGTATAGCAAAGAAGGTTTTGCTCCTCATAGTAATAGGTATTTGGAATAGAAGGCAAATGTCCGTTTATCCCATGAAAGACAGCGTAATGGGTATAAGCTATCACAGGCTTTAACAGGTATGCTTCTGTATAATAGGAACGGGGAGAAGACTTTAATTCCCGTTCAACCTCCTGCTTTCCATACAAAATAAGCAAACAGGGATTTTTTTGACTGTCCAGGCCCAAAAGCAGTATTTTGCGGGTTGGAGGTTCGTCCAGCTTCCAGAGCCGTTGTTGTTCCTCTGATGTTAAATTTTTCATAATTGCAAATTAGTTCCTTTCTGTCAATTAACAAATGGAATAATTCCCTATTGTCGGGTATTACTTCCATAGAGTTCTGAATAATTATATAAAATTATAGTATAGTTTTGATATTTTTTCAAGTAATTTGATAAAATCTGATAAAGTATGACAAAAAAATAGTTGACATTTTTGAAATACATGGTACAATTTAAAAAAAGGGTTAGATTTTCTGGTCTAAATGCTTTGGGGTAGCTCCAAGGTTGTTATTTATAAGCCATTACACCACAATGTTCTGCGTCACTCGCACGGTATTCGACACTAGTGCGTTTTGACAGTAGCCTGCGGCAGAAACGCACTAGTGTCGCCCCGTGCTAAAGTGTCAGAACAGAGTAAATGTTTGTTTGCAGAAAATCTAGCCTGTTTTCTTTTTATATCCCTGCGATTTTTGGGCAGTCTGTGTTTCATACAATTCTTTGTGTTATCTATGTAATTTTTCCTATTTTTTTTCCTAGAGTATTAAATATTTTTGTTTCTTTTAACACATTAATCATTCCTGACCAAAAACACATTGTTCCTATTATAGTTATTATAAATTCTACAGTTGAATTAGT
>CATKYY010000014.1 GCA_949841225.1 uncultured Acetivibrio sp. | reverse complement strand
AGTTTCCATATAAATGAACTGCAATGACCGCCTTCGGCCTCTTCCCCATAACTTCATACGTTTCAAAAGCCTTTTTTAAAGCCTCCGGGCTCATGTTCCAGGTTTCTCTTTCACTGTCAATAAATACCGGGACCGCCTTTTCATAGAGAACCGGATTTGCCGTCGCCGCAAACGTCAGGGACTGGCAAAACACCACATCCCCCTCCCTTACCCCGGCAGCTTTTAAGGCCATATGGATGGCGGCCGTACCAGACGACAAGGCTACCGCCTTTTTTACTCCGGTTTTCTTCTCCATCTCTTTTTCAAATTCTGTTACATTTTTCCCAAGCGGAGCAATCCAGTTAGTATCAAAGGCTTCTTTTATGTATTTTTGTTCATAGCCTTCCTCGCTTATATGGGGAGAGGCCAAAAATATATGTCCGTTACTGCTCATCAAGTACATCTCCTAGTTGTTTTCTTATGTTCCATAACCATTTACCTTCCATAGCATTATAAAATCCAGTATGTATACTAATTGCTTTTTCAGAAGGAATCGCCGTTTTCCAAACGTAATAATGAATTATATCTGAATAAAAGCTTTCATTTCCCTTTGTATAAAAAAGGCTGCTTCCAAAACCGCGCTCTCTGTCTTCCTCCGCCAAATTCCTTACATTTCTTGCATACCAGAGCGTATATATTGATGTTGCTTCTTCTATTTCTATCATGGATTTATCTGCAATATAGTACAAATTCTCCTTATCATAATAGATCCATATCCCTTCCGGGAAATAGTGGAACAGCCTTGCGCCTTCCAATTCCTTTTCCAGCTCGCTTCCTTCGATTTCCGGTGTTTGGAAGGTCTTTGGATTATACTCTGTCATTTCTCCCTGATAAAAAAATTTATCTGTAGCAATCGTTCTTACGTACTGCTGCTTCTCCCCATCCTCGTTCACATATTCCGAAGTATAGCGGAGCAAAATTTCATATACGCTGTCTTTTTTTAATTGATTTGCCTTTATTTCTCCTTCAAAAACAGCCTCTGAATAATCCCCGCCGTCGGTATAACGTTCTGCTATCTCTACTGTTTGGGAGCTCTTTTTCATTTTGGGCCACAAGGCTTCCCCTGTCTTTGTATCCTGTAAAATCAGCTCACAACCGCTGCCTTCATTGTAATAATCTGTATCAAAGCCCCAGCCGGAAAACAATAGTCTCCCTTCCTCTTCCCTTACCTTTGTTATTTCCTCTAGTAAAGTGTAAGCCGCCCATTCTACTGTATAGATATGACTTCTATTCAAATTAATTCTCTGGTTTATCCCAAAGGCTATAGCAAAAATACTGATACATAACGCCGCATGCGCCCCATACCATCTCACCCAGTTTTTTTGTTTCACTTTCCTTCTTTCTCCTTACTGTAACTCCCGCTTATGGTTCTAACTCCTTTATTTTCTATGTGCCTTTTTCTTTCCTTTAATAACTTCCAGTATCTTCTCCCCTGCCTGCCGCTCTGGCCGCCTAAAAGCCTTCCTTTCAAGTCTCTTTTAAATAACGGCCGTCTCCCGCGAGGCAGAAAACGGCGATACTGTACCCAAGACTGACAGCCTATAGCCGCCAGCCTCACCCTGACGTTTCCCCCAAGGCTTTACTTTCTCTATATCAAAGCATCCATTCCCTGAAGGAAACGATACCCTGTATTCATCGCTGCATTGAAATAAACATTTCCCTTATGCCCATTTGTACAGATATAGTTTTTTCTGCTACCGCTATTCTTGTGCTGTCTGCCATTCTTATCTAAATATTTTATCTTCTCTCTACATTCCTGACAGACTCTGTCAATCTCTTACGCTCTGACCGCTACCACTACAATTCCTTTTCTGAAGGCCTTGTAGCGCAAATGCTGTATCATCCTCCTGCCCAGCCAGTCGTAGCTGGAAGCAGAAAAAAAGCCTGACTTATGGAAATCAAAATCTCCCTTATAATTTGGTACTACTAAAATACAAATACCTCTTTCCCCGCAAAAGTCTACAATCTCCCGGCTAACCCTATGAGCATAGGTATCCGTCAAATTCCTTATTTTTTCCTTCAGATACTTATTTTCCTCCGGCAGATTCCCAGCCGCCTCCCTGCCTCCCATGCTTTCTCTGTTTTTCTTAATTCGGTTAAGTAATTTCTGCTTCTCATGCTGAAGCTGGCTTCCTCCCCGGATAAACCGGCTCTCCAGACACCTTCCATCCTTATCTAAGACAGTTAAAACCGCCATGCAACCGCTGTCTGGAAAAGCGGCGGCGCAGATTTTTCCTTCCTCCAGGAAACGTTCCTTTGCTGTACGGACATCCTCTACATCTTCCTTTACTGGCACATGGAGCATACTCTTTCTTCCCTTTAATTTCAAAACCGGGGACAACAGCCGTTCCGTCTCTGGCAGACTCCTTCCGCAGGTATCCAGCCTGCACTCTTCCCAGACCCATTTTTCTCCATTCCACAGCTTTAGGCAGATTCCTGTTTCTGTGAAATCCTTGTACATTCCCTTATAAAAAATAGGAGAGGCATGGAATTCCTGAGCGGGCAGCATCTTCTGTATTTTCCTTTCCTGACCCGTACGTCCGCTACAAACGCCTATATTTCCAACTCCTTCTGTTTCATCTGCTTCCGCTCCGCCTTTGCCGGAAATATAACTTCGCATCAGGCGAATTGCGTCGTTGATTGCCGCCCTGCGAAAATACAGCGGCACCTTTCTGTAAGGCAGCGGGTACTTAATGCTTTTCTCCTCCTGTCCTCTGGTTCCTATTGTCAAAAGCTCCAGCTCCCGCAAAATCTTCCGCCCGGAATCTTCTCCCGCCAGCTTGGGTTCCTTTTGAAGTACCTCATAATAAAACCCCAAAACCAGGTTATACATATCCCTGGTTCCATATAACCACTCCTTATGGCTGCAATATAGGCGGAGCTTATAGGTTGTCATGCTGTATCCGGTCTTTTTTTCCATAAACAGTTCTGCACCTCAAAACTTTCGCAAAGGACGCTACTTAGCGAAACTCTGGTTTTCTTTTTTTCTATCCGCTATTTAGTATATCGCATATTATTTTTTTCGTCAATGCCCTAGTTATGGTAAATTTTCTTATGATTTATGGCTGTTTTCATTAAAAATCCAGAAGTTTTCTGTTTATTTTAGAATAAAAATTTCAGTATTCAAAATTTAAACCGTCAAATTTTTTGTAGAGTGATAGGCCTTTTAAGCATGTAATTATCAAGAAAAAAGGGTAATTTATCTTTTTTATTTTGCAATTATTAGCTGTCAAAGAAACCGTCAAAAAGGCTGTTTTTCTTTTTATTCTGTCTATAGCGCATTTGAAAATGCTCTAGCTCTGAACAAAAAAACCAGAGTTTCGCTAAGTAGCGTCCTTAACGAAACCCTGGTTTTCTCTTTTCTTATTCGCCTCTTCTTTTTTTAATGTCTTTTTCTAAAATACAGGAAGATTCCTCCATTAATGCCAAAGACCGCCAGTAACATAAGGCCGATGCCTCCAGAGGCCCTGGCGCCAGAGCTGCTTCCTGCCATTTTAAACCCTTCGCGCTCTGCGTTTCCATCTTTTATAACGATTCCTTCTTCCTTCCATGAAGCTTCCGCTTCCCTTTTTAGCTCCTGGTTCTGGTTTTCCAAACCTGCATTTGCCAATTCCAGCTTATGGTTTTTCTCCTCCAGGTCTTCCTTTTCCCTGGTCAGCGTCATCCTTTCCTTCTGTAATTCAGAAATTTGTTCTCTTAGCTCCCTTTGGCCGGAATCCGCCTGGCTTCCTTCTCCGCCAGACGTCTTTTTTTCTCCTCCCTGCGTCGGCTTATTCTTGTCTAAAGCGGCCTTTTTCTTCTCCAGAGCAGAAATCTGATTTTCCAGCTCTCTATTTACCTGCCCTGCCTTCCTACCATTCTCTTCTGCTTCCGCTTTCTTCCTTTCTAATTCTGCGTTTTCTTTTTTTAAAGCGGCGGTCTGGTTTTCTATCCCAGCTTTTTCTCTTTCCCAGATAGCGGCATTCTCCTGTAGCTCTGTTTTTTCCCTCTTTAAAATAGCTATCTGGCTCTCCAGGCTGGATTTTTCCTTTTCCAACATGGCAATCTGGCTTTCCAGTTCTGTTTTTTCCTTTTTTAAAACAACTGCCTGACTCTCCGCGCTGGCCTTTCCTTTTTCCAAAGCAGTTACCTGGCTTTCCAGCCCGGCTTTTCCCTTTTCCAAAGCGGCAATCTGGCTTTCCAGCCCAACCTTTCCTTTTTCTAAGGTATCGACCCGGCTCTCCAGCTCTGTCCTTCCTTTTTCTAAAGCCGCAACCTGACTCTCCAACCCGGCCTTTCCTTTTTCTAAATCAGAAACCTGCTCTTTAAATTCTGCTTTTTCCTCTTCCAGTCTTTGTTTCTCATCTCTCAAAAGCCCAAGATCCCATTTTAGCCCCTTCATTTCCTCTATAAGCTGTTCTTTTGTCGCGCTGTCGTTGCTGATTTGCTCCATCAGCCCATTGATTTTGTTAAGCACATCCTCCTCTGAAGCATCGATGGAAAGCCCCAACTGCTCCTTCACTGCATTGCCGAACCGGACCAAAGCTTCCGCCTGTCCCCTAGCTTCTTCTAATTGGCTGCCTGCCTCTTCCAGCTGCATACGAATACTCTCAACAACAGACGCCTCCTCCGAAGGTATCTCCTGTCCCAATATGTCTGCCAGCATTTCCTGAAGCTCCTTTAAGTCTTTTTCTAAAGCTTTCAGCTCCTCTGCTTTTTTTGCTATCGCAGATGAAATTTCCTGCAGCTCTTCCATCTCTACAAAGGAACCATCCATGCCAATACTTTCTTTAATTTCCTTCATAATGGCTTCATAAGTATCCAATTCCTCTGTTTTAGAAAGCAGCTCGTTTTTTAGGTCTGTTATTTTCTGCGATAAGGCGTTATAGTCCCCGGCAGGCACCTCTAAATCTTCCATAGCTCCGTCCAGAGAGCCGCTGTAACCGGTTACTGTGACTACAGCCGTAAAAGCCGTTCCCTTTTTAGTAATAGTAACTAAATTCCCTTGTAAATTTCCTACCTTATCTACGCTTAAAGTATAGGCATTGGCAGCCAAGGCTGCCGATGTACCATTGTTATAATTTTCTTTTACTGTAAACATAGCCGGTTCCAAGACCGAGCCTACCTCAAATGCCTTTTTGGTTCCATTCCAGCCTGTTATCTTATTACCATTCAGGTAGCTTTCATTCAATTCTGCGCTAATTCCTGTGACGGACTTAGCCGTTCCTACTACAGACATTCTCGCAGAAAGCCCTTTATAAGAAACCATAATCAGATTTTCTCCAATGCTGGAAATTGTCCTTGTATTAAACGTAACTCCCGACGCCGAGCCAGAAATAACCTCCCTTGAACCGTCGTTATTTCTTACGGTAATGCTTACCTGCGCTGGAGCCAGCTCCAGACCTTCGATTACGCTTCCAGAATAAACCGCCTCTATACTCTCAGGCTTCACATACTCCTTGGGAATTGCCGAAGGAATATCTTTTCCCGCAGCCTCCCATTCCTCCAGAGAAGAGACCTCTACCTGGTCGGCCGCCTTCGCCGCATATTTAGCGACATATTCTTTTAAATATGCATTTTCCGGCGCAAATACCAGCGTCATAACATTATAAGGGCAGCCTCCTAAATAGTTTGTTGGAGGCGTATCGGTATAATGAGAAAAATTATCCCGGCTTGGCGTCATTACAAGATTCGGATTTAAAAAATAAAAATTCCGGTCGATTTTTTGATACACTGAAAATGCGCGCCCATAAAAGTACTGAACCTCTGCTCCAACCACTACGTCCGTCAAGTTTATACAATTTTCAAAAACTGCCTTGACAACTTGTCCATAATCGTCATAATAACCGTCCTTGCTGTAATCAAAATAGCTGGTATGGAATATGCTATTGAAATAATCATTCGCCGGCTTTGGAGAAACCGCATGAATTTCCACAAGCTTCATTCCAGCGCTGAAAAAAGCTCCCGCCCCTATAAATGTTACCTGATTTCCTATAAAAAAGCTGCATTCCGGGCTAAGCGCTTTATAAAAGGCCACGTCTGCAATCGTTTCAAGCAATGGGAAATATGCGTTCTCCAGCGCTCTGCAATGAGCGAAGCCTCCTGATTCAATCTTTTTTAAGGCTGGAAAATATACCTCTTTTAATTTATAATTCCGAAGGAAAGCCTTTCCGCCTACCTCTCTTACATTTTTACCTGAAATTTTTTCAAGAGATGGATTCCCTGCAAAGCCAACCGGCTCAATCCGCGTAACAGAATCCGGCAAATACAGACTTGCCGCTCCTCCCCAGGCTGTACCGCTGCGATTTTCATAATCTGTGTTTCCAACGGAAGTCACTGTATACGCCCCGATTTTTCCAGGGACAATAAGAGAACCGTCGCTTCCCAAAGGAATTGTTCCTGTAGGATATACATGGGTAGCGCATCCATTAGAAAGAATATAATTCCATGTAACACCGTCTACAACGCCGGCCGCCGCATAAGAACGCGTATACTGGAATAATGGTAAAATACCTGTTGCCAATATCGCTGTAAGCAAAAAACACGCTGTCCTTCTTTTACAGCCTCCTATAAAACCCCTTATTTTCTTTAAATACTGCTCCAAACTTTTTCCTCCCCTTTTTCTTTGTGTCTTTCGCAGCTTTTTCTATAATCCCCCCATATGCCTGGTATTTTCTTATAAAAGCAATCTGTTCCTTGTAGAATATACGAAATACAACCATAAAGGCCCAAATATGCTTTATAGATAATTATGTTTCTATGAAATATGATTTATTGGGAAATGCTTGATATTATCTTTCAGAAATAACGCCTCATAATAGCATCAAAGATTTCTAAGATATAATAGAACTCTGTAGATAGCGCCCTATTATTTGAAATAATAGACAAAAATGTTTTTATCCAGGTATCCATTTATCCCATGGCATACTGCGGCTATATAAAATAAACCTGCTTTTTCTTTTACCTTAACCCCTGCGCTTTTTATACTTTTTCCATAGCTCCGCCTCCTTTATGCTCTCCACAGGTTTTATTTAAAACCTGTGGAGAGATTATACCATATATTTCCTATATTGTCTATAAAAATTTTTAAATGCGTCTGTCCTCGGTGATTGTAAATGTAGTTGCAAATTCATTTTTCATATATTCAACAAATTGCTTTTCATTCAGTATCTCTATTCTGCTCAAATCGCTTCTCCAGCCATAGTTTTCCAAAGAAGTAACCATATTCCAAACCTCTTGTATACTTGCCGGAAATACTGCCTTTATTTTTGAAATTGCCATAATAATTCCCCTGTAATATTTATTTTTCCTTCAATATCCTCTCAATTTCCGCCAACAGCCGGTCCTTTACCGCCGGTTTCAGAAAATACCCGGCCGGCTTTAATTTCAGTACCGCTTCAATATTGGCCCTGTCATTTATTGCAGTCAGAAAAATAACTGGTATGCTCTTCATCTCCTCGTCCGCGCGTATCATTTCAAGAGTCATTTTCCCATCGCAAACGGGCATTTCATAATCCAGTAAAATCAAATCCGGCCGTTTTTTTCCAATCGAAGTCATTGCCTGAGCTCCAGAAATTGCAACGGCAACCTCATAATATTCCTCTAACATAGCCTTCATCGTCCGAAGAGCCGTGCCATTATCATCCACTACCAGAATCCGCTTCTTATCAGCCTTCTCTTTTTTTATCTCTGCGCTGTCCCTTTCTATGTCCTCCTCATTCACTCCAAGCTTTCTGCATACGGCATCCATAATCGCCGTATTTTCGATTGGGCGGATTAGGTTTTCAAACTGGCTGTTTTCATAATATTTAAAGAAAGCGCTGCTTTCCTCTTTTGTACCAATTGTTAAAACAGGAATCTTGGCATACTGGTCGCTTAACATAAAAAATATAGAGGTATCAATGTCGTACGCCCCAATCAGACTGATTAAAACTAAATCTGGATTTACAATTTTTAACATTCCTTCTAAAACACCCGCATTTTCCGAGCAAAGCTGTACATGAAAAAATTGTGACAAAAATTTATTCGTTTCCTTCATTACACTGTTAAGCTTTCCCACCAATAAAATCTTTTTCATTTTTAACTCCATTCCTGCGCCGCCTTCTGCGCCTTAACGAGTTTGGGCCAGGCAGCGCGCAGACACAAATCTCGCGATTGAAAATTTTAACTTTCAATCTTCCATTCTTCCTTCAATCATTAATTTATCTTTTCATCTGTGCAATCAAAAGCCCGGCTGTATGATCTGCTTCCTCCATATCCAGATTTGTCACTGCTTCGGCAAGTCTTCGGATATTTTGGCCTATTTCCTCCGGGTATTCATACGCTTGTAATTGCCCCATCAGCTGGTCCGCCTGATCAATATCCATCTCCTGTATACTGAGCCGCACCATTTCCACAAGAGCCTGCATAATCGAATAATCCTCTACTCCTTTTCTTTCTTCTGTCCCTATGCCAAAAACGCCCTGTAATTTTTGCCGATAGCTGCGCCACTCCTCTAAAAATACTGCTGTTATAGACAAAATCACATCTATTTTACCATCTCTTGCCGCATATTCCAATATCTTTGCGAGACCAGATAATGGTAGAATTCCTACCGTTGCCGCAAGACCTTTCATAGCGTGTACCTGAATCCGGTACCGCTCTAGCTGCTCCGGCTCCCCAAGCCGCCCATATATTTTCTCCAAGCTGTCAGCCGCAGAATCAATCTGGGCGTAAAATTCCTTTAGCGTATATTCCAGAAGCTCCTGATCCGGCAGATGCAGCCATGCATAATGCCAGTCCAAACCGTCCACCGAAGGAAACTCCAAAGCATCCTGTTGTTGCAAATCTGTTTTTAATTCGCCAGGCGCCTCTCTCAGCAATTCATCCGGCAGCATTTTTTTAATCATATTTTCAAGCTTTTCTGGAACAATAGGCTTCGATAGAAAATCATCAAAACCTTCCGACAGATATTTTTCCTTTGCCCCAGATACAGCATTTGCAGTCAGAACAACAATGGGAGTATCCTGGCATGGATAATCTGAAAGCTCTTTGATCCGATGAAGCGTCTCCACTCCATCCATTTCCGGCATCATATGATCCAGAAAAATCAAATCATAAGGGTTTCTCTGCACCAGATCCAGACATTCCATACCTCCGCCGGCCTCTGCCACCTGAATCTGCGTCTCCTTCAGAAGATTCCGCAGCACCCTGCGGTTAACGGCATTATCGTCTACTACCAGTATCTTTGCATCCGGCGCATAAAATTTCGTGTTGTAATTATAATTTTCCGCCATCTGCTGCGCCCTGGACTCAAAATCCCCAATCGGCGTAGCATCAACAATTCTTTGCTCCAATTCAAAATAAAACTTAGACCCTTTTCCATAAACGCTTTCCACCTGCAGCCTGCTGCCTAACAGCTCCAGAAGCTGGATGGTAATATTCATACCAAGTCCGCTGCCTTCAATATTCCGGTTTCTGTCCTCCTCAATCCGTTCAAATTCCTTTGAAAGCTTAGGCAAATCCTCTTCCTTGATTCCTATGCCGGTATCCTCTACTTCAAAGGTAAGCGTTGCCATCCCATCCTTTTCAAGGCTCTGAATCCGAAACCACACGGTTCCCTCATGGGTGTATTTGACCGCATTTGTAAGAATATTCGTCAATACCTGGCGGATACGCACGTCGTCCCCATACAACCGGGACGGAATTTCATGGCCTGCTTCTATCTCAAGCTTAACGTTCTTACCCTCCGCCCGCTGAGAAGCCATATTAGCCAAATCATGTATTAAGCTGCTAACATCATATTCTACTGGCACAATCTCCATTTTACCAGAATCAATCTTAGAAAAATCCAAAATATCATTAATCAATGATAAAAGCGTCTGCCCGGCCGTATAAATATCCATGGCGTATTCCTTCACGTTTTGTTCCTTTGATTCACGCAAAATCATTTCATCCATACCAAGCACGGCATTAATCGGAGTACGGATTTCATGGGACATACGCGCCAGGAATTTCCCCTTTGCCTCATTTGCAACCATAGCCTCATGCCTCGCCGCATCCGCCTCTTTCTTCGCCTGGGCCAGTTGGATATTCTGCCGCTCTGTAACCTTTACCTTTTCTTTTAAAAGAAGAGCGTTTTCCTCCGCATTCGCCCGGTACTCCTTAGAGAGCTGCAAAATATGCATAACAGCCATCATAATACCAAATACTGTCATGCTATACTGCCCCGCCGTATTCCTGCGAATATGCTCAAAAAAGGTATTCATAATTATATTTGCAATTCCTCCTGACAAAAGCACAATCATAGATAAAATGGACAAATACGCCTGATAGCCTTTCTTCTTATTATCGAACCGTATCAGGCTTACAATGGCGACCACGCAAACTACGCCTACTACAGCCGCAGATATATCCACCATATTTTCCAGCTCTTGTATACCAAAGAGCTGCAAAAGAATTTGTACCACCGCATTAATGTTTACGCACCATAACAATATAGAAAAGCGGCGAGGATACACAATATGTAAATTCCGTTCAAAATATAAAGTTAGAAATAACGGAAGCAGCAAAATTAAATATTCCTGCATCTCATAGGCTTCCTGTATATTATAAAAAATACTCAGCGTATCTGTACCAATAAAACAGTAAATCCCAGCGGCCAGCCCAGCCAGTCCCAAAAATGCCTCTCCGCGGGTCGGCTGATGCGTATAACGACGTATCAGAGCAAGTACAAACATAATAATAGCCATAATAAAAATTAACAAACAGCAGCCAATATCCGTTATGCTATTTCCAACTACCCCGATAATTACCCTATCCCGCGTTTCAATTTTAACATTGCCAAGAACCATCTGCGTATCTGGCTGCAAAGAAACCAGCTCAATCCAAAGCTCTCCATCTTCAAACACATTGGGAAGATCCACAAAATTTTCATGGTTTCCAAAGCCGTCGTCCTGTCCCAGATCTCTTTCCAACTTATTCTGATAAATAAGCTCCCCGTCTAAAAATACATGTACAATAGCATTTACAGAAGAAAAATTTATCGTCAGCCCCGCATAGTCCTTATCCAGCATATTTTTAAAAACAATCCCACTATGTCCTTCGATCTTTCCTGTATACGGCAGACTTACTTCCTGGCATTTTTCCTTGGCCAGCGCAGCCTGAATCTGCTTCTGCCTTTCACCGCTTTGGACCTCCCCCTGAGATTCCCCAGCATTCAAAAAGGCCATAAACCAGCCTTCATTCAAATAATATTCAATTTGTTCCGGCAACGGGGAAAAATCCTCTTCTCTTTGGAACTGAAACAAAGCAAGCACCATAAAAATAAGAATAAATAAAATGGAAATCCCCGCTATTTTCCGCAAATTTTTAACCTTTACCTCCATTCTGACCACCATAACTCCTTATACATTTTTGCCATAACCTCATTATACAATAAAATACAACCTTTTCCAGGTATTTATCATAAAAAATAAATATTTTATCTTATTCTGCCATTTTTCATTATATTTGAAATTGAATTTCCCCATTTTGCAAACAGCAGGTCTATATCTGCAAAACGCATCTGCTCAAAATATCTGGATGGTTGATATTAGGAAAATAAACGAGTACAATAAATCCTGACATAGCATTTCAAGAAGAAAAGAGTGCAGAAATGGGGTAAACAATGCAAGAAAGCAGATTATTTAAGATTGTGTACTATTTACTTGGCAAGGGACAAGCTACCACCCCAGAATTAGCAGAAAAATTTGAAGTATCCATTAGAACGATTTATAGAGATATAGACGCCCTAAGCGGAGCAGGTATTCCCATCTATACAGAAACAGGAAGAAACGGCGGTATTCATTTAATGAAAGATTTTGTATTGGATAAAGCCTTGCTGTCAGAAGCTGAAAACATTGTAAAAATGTTAAAATCTATTATGCCGGCTCTTACGAAGCTATAAGCGAAAGAATCGTACAGCCATGTAAGCTTTCCTATAAAGCAAAAGCATGGTATTTGAAAGCATTTTGCACAGAGAAACAGGACTGGCGGATATTCAAATTAAACCGTATTTTAGATTTAGAAATTTTAAATGAAACCTTTCAGCATCGTAATTTTCCGAAACCAACGGACGTTTCCGAAGGAAAATATCACCAGATTACCCTTCGCTTTCCTGGAAAAATGGCGTACCGCGTTTATGATGAATTTGATAAAACCCAAATACAGCGGCAAGGCAACGGCGATTTAATCGCCTCTGCAAAAATGCCCGAGGATGCCTGGCTAATAGGTTATTTGCTGTCCTTCGGAACGCAGGTAGATATTCTTTCGCCTGTTTATTTGAAAGAAATCATAGCAGAACAAGCAAAATTAATATGTGAAAAAAATAAACCCTGACAAAGGATGTCAGGGTTTATGCGTTATCTTAAATATAAAGCTTTCACTTCTAAGTTTGCGTCCGCGCTGCTTTCGCAAACTTGGATACACAAAAAGCAGTGCAGAAATGAGGTTAAAATGAACGAGATGAATCAAAAATTCTGTCAGTGCTGCGGTATGCCTATGGGCGATACGGACGAGCTATATGGAACAAATGCCAATGGAGGCAAAAATGAGGAATATTGCAGGTATTGTTTTGAAAACGGCGAGTTTACCTTTAAGGGCGCCATGGAAGAAATGATTGAGTTATGCGTGCCAAATATGGCCGCCGCTAACCCAAATATAAATGAAGAAGAAGCAAGAAAAATCATGGCGGAATGGTTCCCAACATTAAAGCGCTGGAAAAAATAACTGCGCCAGCAAGTTTGCAACATACAAAAAACAGTACAGAAATGAGGTTTTTATGGAATACCAGGACATTAACTCAAAAACTATAGATAGCTGGTGCCGCTCCGGCTGGACATGGGGAAAGCCCATTGCCGGAAGCAGCTCCTCCTTTAAAATTTGCACATAGGCATTGTATTTCGGATTCGGTTTTTCCATTGTATAAAAATCCTTTCTCTGATATTAAGCCGTTTTTTCAAACTGGCTATTATAAAGCTGGGCATAAAAGCCGTCCGCCGCCAAAAGCTCCTCGTGGCTTCCCTGCTCAATAATATCGCCGTCCTTCATCACCAGGATTAAATCGGCGTCCCGAATCGTAGACAGACGGTGCGCGATAACAAAGCTGGTTCTTCCCTTCATCAGATTATCCATCGCCTTTTGAATCTGCACCTCCGTCCTGGTATCTACCGAACTGGTAGCTTCATCCAGAATCAATATCTTCGGATCTGCTAAAATCGCCCTGGCAATGGTTAAAAGCTGCTTCTGTCCCTGGGAAACATTGCTGGTTTCCTCATTTAAAATCATATCGTAGCCTCCGGGCTGGGCCATAATAAAGTGATGGGCGTGGGCCGCCTTCGCCGCCTCGATAACCTGCTCCTTTTCAGCCTCCAGTCTGCCATAGCGGATATTGTCCATAATACTGCCTTTAAACAGCCAGGTATCCTGAAGCACCATACCAAACATCTCTCTAAGCTGGCTCCGGTTAAATTCCCGCAAATCATGGCCGTCAATCTTAATAGAACCCTTATTGACGTCATAAAACCGCATTAAAAGCTTAATCATCGTTGTTTTTCCTGCGCCGGTAGGACCTACAATCGCAATCTTCTGCCCCTGCTTTACCTGGGCGCTGAAATCATGGATAATCGTCTGGTTTTCTACATAACCAAAATTTACATGCTCAAAGGTTACATTTCCCTCCAGATTTTCAATAGAAACCGGATGCTCTACCGTCTGGTCCTCTTCTTCCTCCTCCATAAACTCAAAGACGCGCTCTGCCGCCGCCGCTGAGGACTGGAGCATATTCGTCACCTGGGCGATTTGCTGGATTGGCTGGGTAAAGTTGCGGATATATTGGAAAAAAGCCTGAATATCGCCCACTGCAATCCTGCCCTTAATCGATAAATAGCCGCCCAAAAGAGCCACCATAACATAGCCCAAATTTCCCACAAACTGCATCAAAGGCATCATCATACCCGAAAAAAACTGAGATTTCCAAGCGGATTCGCAAAGCTTCTCATTCGTTTCATTAAATTCTGCAATCACTGCATTTTCCTTATTAAAAGCTTTTACAATCTGATGGCCGGAATAAACCTCTTCCACCTGCCCGTTTACTTCGCCCAGGTATTTTTGCTGTCTGCGAAAATATTTCTGGGAACTTTTCATTACAGTTCCAATAATCCCTAAAGATACCGGCAAAATACAGCAGGCCGCTAATGTCATTAAAGGGCTTATGCGGAGCATCATAATAAATACGCCGATTAAAGTAGTAACCGAAGTAATCAGCTGGGTAATGCTCTGATTTAAACTGCCCTGCAGCGTATCTACATCATTTGTTACTCTGGAAAGCACCTCTCCATGGGTTCTGCTTTCAAAATATTTCATCGGCATACGATTAATCTTTTTTGAAATATCCTTCCGCATACTGTAGGATACATCGTTTGAAATGCCTGTCATAATAAAACCCTGAATAAAGGAAAAGCAGGCGCTCACTGCATACAAAGTCAAAACGCTCAGGAGAATGCGGGAAATTTTGTTAAAGTCCATGCCTCCCGTTCCATTTACCTTTCGGACCAGTCCTTCAAAAATTTCTGTCGTTGCATTTCCCAATATATCCGGCCCTATAATATTAAACACCGTTCCCGCTATCGCAAAAAGAAACATAAGCATAAGCCGGAACTTGTATTTTCCCATATAAACAGCCAGCTTTCCAATGCTTCCTTTAAAATCCTTGGCCCGTTCGCCGGTCATGCCTCTGCCGTGGCCATGCCCATGGCCTCCCATCGGCCCTCTTGGTATCGGTTTTCTTTCTTCGCTCATACTATGCATCCTCCCTTCCGCCATTTAACTCCTCTTCTGAAAGCTGAGAAAGGGCAATCTGCTTATATACCTCGCAGTTTTCCAAAAGCTCCTTATGCGTTCCTATTCCGGCAATCCGTCCTTCGTCCAGCACCAGAATCTGATCCGCATGGAGAATAGTACTAATACGCTGCGCCACAATAATCCGGGCGGCTTCTCCAGTTTCCTCCTCCAAAGCTTTCCGCAGCACCACGTCCGTTTTATAATCCAAGGCTGAAAAGCTGTCGTCAAAAATATAGATTTCCGGGTTTTTTACAATCGCTCTGGCAATGGAAAGCCTCTGCTTCTGTCCGCCGGACACATTGGTTCCTCCCTGGGCAATCGCCGAATTAAATTTTTCCTCTTTCTCTTCAATAAAATCAAGAGCCTGGGCAATCCTGGCGGCCTTCCTAATTTCCTCCTCAGAAGCATCCTCCTTGCCATAGCGGAGATTTGTCGCAATGGTCCCGGAAAATAAAACTCCCTTTTGAGGCACATAACCAATTTTATCCCTCAGCTCCTTTTGAGACAGCTCTCTTACATCAATACCATCTACCAGAATTTCCCCCTTTGTTACATCAAAAAAACGTGGTATCAGGTTTACAAGGGTTGATTTTCCGCTTCCGGTGCTTCCAATAATTGCTGTCGTCTTTCCTTTTTCTGCCGTAAAGGTAATATCAGAAAGAACATTTTCCTCTGCATCCGGGTAGGAAAAAGATACGTTTCTAAATTCTACTACGCCGGCTTTTTCTTTCTTAGCCGTCTTTGTCTCAGGAGCATCCTTTACCATCACTTCCGTATCCAGAATTTCACTGATACGGTTGCCGGATACGCTGGCTCTTGGTATCATAATAGACATCATAGTAATCATCAAAAAGGACATAATAATCTGCATCGTATACTGGATAAATGCCATCAGGTCGCCTACTTGCATAGCCCCGTCGCTTATACTGCGGGCGCCTTTGTATATAATCAGCACAGATATACCGTTCATAATCAGCATCATCGTAGGCATCATAAAAGTCATACAGCGGTTTACAAAAAGGTTCGTCCTCATAAGCTTTCTGTTCGCTTCTTCAAAACGCTCTTCCTCATAGCTTTCTCTGCTGAAAGCGCGTATCACGGAAAGTCCGGTAAGAATTTCTCTGGTTACAAGATTCAGTTTGTCAATCAGGGTCTGGAGCCTTTTAAAACGAGGCATAGCGATGGTAAACAAAACGGCTACTACCACCATAATCGCCGCTACCGCCACGCCGATAATCCACGCCATAGAAGTATTTGTATTTAATACCTTCATAACGCCGCCAATCCCCATAATCGGCGCATATAAAACAATACGGAACACCATTGTCATCAGCATTTGAACCTGCTGCACATCATTCGTGCTGCGGGTAATTAAAGAAGCCGTTGAAAAACTGTCAAACTCCTGGCTGGAAAAAGCCATGACTTTTTCATATACCATTTTCCGCAAATCCCGTCCAAATACAGCCGCCACCCGGCTGGACAAGTATACGCCGCCTACCGATGCCAGCATAATAACCAGCGCCATGCCAAGCATCCGAAGCCCCGTACTCATAAGGTAACTGTTTTGAAGCCTTCCCATATCTACGCCCTGAGCCTCATACTCTGCCTTTACAAAAGCAACCGCGGACTGGCTTGCCATAGAATCCGGCATTGTCTCCAGCTTTTTTTCCATCTCTGACAAAAATCCTTCCAGCGCTTCCTTCGGCATTTTAGCAAAAGCTTCTAAAAGATCCTCTTCTTCCGAAAGCTGCAGCTTTTCCCTGAGGCTTGCCATCTCGTCGCTTTCCACTGAAAAAAACAAAGCAATCATCATGGGCCGGGTAAAGATTTCATTTAGTTGTTCATGCTCCTCCTTAGAAAAATGCCCTTCCTGTTTCCAAAGGTCTCCTTCCAAAATATAATGCTCCTTTACTGTCTGGATTTCCTCTTCATCCATAAAAAGCATCAGCTTCTCCATCGTACTGTTCCGAAGCTTCTTGGCCACGGCATCCTCAATACCTCCCTGCTGGATGCCTACATTGATTATATCCGAAGTATACCCCGGCAGCGACAAATCGCAATAGGCCTGTAAAAACAGCAAAGCAACAATAACCGCAATCCAGCCGGCGGACTTTTTTAAGTGTTTTAATAACTTTACCATACTTTTCTCTCCTTTCAAAATTTCACAGAAAATTTCTGCTGTTTCCATCCGCGCGCTGCACGGCTTCTGCTTTAACATTTCCTTCCATATTTTTTATCATATGCTGAAAAAACCGCCTCAAAAGATAAATTTCACCATCTTCAAAGCCCGCGAACAGCTCTTCTTCAATTTTATGTAAAGCCTCCCTTACCTGCATGTTTATTTTCTTCCCTTTTTCAGTCAGATAAATACGGGTAATCCGCTGGTCTTTTTCATCCGGCTTCCTCTCCACTATCCCGTTTTTCTCCATCCGTTTTATTGATACCGTAACAGAAGGCGGCGATACATGCAGCTTTTCCGCAATTTCCCGCTGGCTCAAACCGCTTTCCTCTGATAAAAGCTTAAAAAAGGGCATTTGTCCCGGATATACGCCGATTTCTGCCATGGCCTTATAATGTTTTTGAAAAATCAAATGGGTCAAATCTGCAAACAGCTTCTGCGTACTAACTGTCTCTCTATTATCCAACCAAGACACCTCCCCTTTCATTAAACGACTAATGATTATTCTATGCATTTTTCTTTCTTTTTGCAACAACAATTTCTAAAATTTAGGTATTTTTAATAATTTTTAACAAAATATCCATTAACTGGCTAATTATGAATCTAGCTCCTATAAAACAAAAAAAACCTGCCGTCAGTTAAAAATTTTTAACTGATACAGCAGGCTGCATTTTGTACGCCCAAGTCCTTATACTATTTTTCTTGCGCAGGCAAAAGCCAGAGAACCTGGCCCAATATGGCAGGCAACGCTTAAAGAAAGCTTGTCTATATAAACGTCAAAGCCTGGAAACATTTCCTGAATCTCGGCTGCAAAAGCCTGAGCCGCCTCTTCGTTTGCTGTATGGGCGACTTCAAGACAAAGGGTTTTATCCTGCATGGCATCTGAAAACCGGGCTTCCATATCCTTTTTGATGGCCTCAACCATCGTCTTCTTCGCCGTCTTAACCCCTCTTACCTTTGCATAGGCATCCAGCTTTTCCCCCTGAATCTGGAGTACCGGCTTTAAATTAAGCACTGTGCCGATAGCCGCTGCCGCCGCGGTAATCCGGCCGCCCTTCCTTAAGTATTTTAAAGTATCCACCATAATGTAAATACTGGACTCAAATTTAGCATTCTCTAAAAGCTCTTTTATTTCTGCCGCTGATTTTCCCTGCTTAACAAGAGTAATAGCGTCTAACACCGACTGCCTCTGGGTAACGGAAATCCTCTGATTATTTACTACCTGCACCCTTCCATCATAATCCAGCGCCAGGCCCATCGCCGTCTCGCAAGAACCGGAAAGTCCGCTGGACATAGGGATATGGACTACTTCCTCATAGTCTTCTAAAAGCTTATCCCACAAATCCAGGATGCTTCCCACCGCCGGCTGAGAGGTAGCAATATCCGCTCCCCGCGCCAGCATCTGGTAAAACTCCTCCTGCCCCAGGGTAATATCCTCAAAATATTCCTTCCCATCAATGGTAAACGGCATTGGAAGCACATAAATGCCAAGCTCCTTCCCCTGTGCCTGGGTAATGCCGCTATTGCTGTCTGTTACAATTGCAACCTTCTGCATAATCTTCCTCACTTCCACATTTATAAACTCTGCTTCATATAGCCCTCATAGCCCAAACGCTCCAGCTTTTCACCTTTCGCCACAACGCCGTCGCGCATTTCCTTTTGATAAGCCGCCAGCTTTTCCCGCAGCTCCTTATCTCCTACCGCTAAAATCTTTGCCGCCAGAATCCCTGCATTGGCCGCTCCATTAATAGCAACCGTAGCCACCGGAATACCGGATGGCATCTGCACGATAGAATATAGCGAATCCACGCCGCCCAAAGCCGCCGTCTGGATTGGTACGCCAATAACCGGCAGCCGGTAAAGAGCCGCGCACATGCCAGGCAAATGGGCCGCCCCGCCCGCTCCGGCAATAATAACCTCAATTCCTCTCTCTTCTGCATTCGTTGCATAATCCATAAAAATATCCGGCATTCTATGTGCAGATATAATTTTTATTTCATATTCAATTCCAAATTTCCTTAACATATCGCATGCCTTACTCATAATAGGCAAGTCTGAATCGCTTCCCATTAATATGCCAACCTTAGCCATAATTGATACGCTCCTTTTTCAGTATTGTGCAATAACATTATTATAATACCAATTTACTTTTAAAAAGTAAACCTCTTTTACAGTAAAAGCCCATATGCCTCAAGAGTTTCCGGCGTATTAAACATTTTTACAGAGGTATCGAGCATTTCCTGCATATAATCGCCGTCGCCCATAGTTGCAAAAAAAAGAATATCCTCTCTTTTAAAATGGTTATCCTGAAATATTTTATCTGGAATCTGTTTCATATTTTTTTCCAATACAGCCAGTAAGCTTTGTGCAAACTCCCATTTTTCCTCCGACGGATTACAAAAATCAATATCCCCGCAGGCTTCTACAATATCTACCAGCGGCTGATAAAGGAAATCCGGGTTAAGCCCATTCTCCCAGCCGCTGAATTTATCTATATTATCCGTGTAATCCCAGGAAAGATAAAATCCATAAAAATCATCCGTAGTAATAAAACCTATGGCGCAGAATTCTTTTCCCGCCGCTTTTTTCAGTATTTTATCAATTTCACCAGGCAGGTTTTGGGAACACCCCTGATCAAATTTTTCAAATTTTACAAGATTCAATTTTAACCTCTTTTCTGTAAGCCTTTGCTTACCGACCGCCAAATTCTTTATATATCAGCCCGTTAATTTAAAAAATCCGTGTTTTACTCCGCAAGAAAAAATTAGGAGCTGCCGCTTCCATAGTTGATTTACCTACTTTTGCAGCAGCTCCATATTCATTTTCTACTATTTTACCTTTGCGCTAACCTTAGAGGAATAGTTTGTATAAACCTTCTTCCCATCTACTGTTTTTACGCCTCTTACCTTATAATAATAAGTTTTTCCGCTTTTCAGCTTCTTTGTAGAAAGATTCAGGGAGGTTGTCGTTCCCTTTACTTCCTTAACCAGCTTATATTTTCCGTTTTTTGTAGTAGCCCTGTAAACGCGGTAAGTATCTACCGCATAAGACCCGGATTTCTTCCAGGTAAGCTTAACAGAATCCTTAGAAGCCTTTGCTGTTAACTTGGTTATTTTTGTAGCCTTAACGCCGTCCGCGGTATTTTGGTTCACATACTTCTTTGCTAAGCTCTCATATTTAGGCATTGTACCTGTTACCTTGCTGCTAAGAGCAAACGGCTTACTTGTATCGCCTGCCGCAACATAAGCCTCTAATTCGTTTTTCACCTGGGACGCTACGCTGTAAACCTGTTTTGCAAGCTCTAAGCCAAGGTTTGTTGCTGCTTCTGAAAGCTTCTTAGGGTTCTTATCATTAATCTGCTTCATTGCAGTATCGACTGCCTTTTGCTGCTTCACTAAGCTTTCCTGATAATCCTCAAAATATGCCTTAACCGCCGCTCCTACATTGGTGCGGTCCGCGCTGCACATCCGGTAAATTTCAGCAAAGGTCCAGAACATAGAATTATCTACATAGCTTGTATTCTCTGCATTATACTGGCCCAGTACGCTGGTAACAAGAGCAGAATAATACGGAATATAAATGCTGTATTCCGATGGGCAAAGAGCCTGCCACTGAATGGTTGTCAGACCCAGAGGCATATTATCCCTGATTTCAAAAACATGGCACTCCGCCTGATTTTCATTACCAATCGAATAGGTAGCCTTTCCTTCATTCTGGTCGTAAGGAGTTCCTTCGCCGCGGGTAGATAATAAATGGAATATATCCATTGTAGACATCTTTTTATCTGCATCATGGAGCAAGCTGACTACAGCGTCTGTTTTACTATTATTATCAACCGTTTTAAAATCAACCTTCAGCTTTTCAGCTTCAGCCTTGTTGATATAGAACAATCCCTGCAAATAACGTACATATTGTCCGCTGCCGGAATTTTTGTTAGAATAAGTCTTTGCAACGTCAATCTTGCCGCTGTCGTCTGTTACAAGGAAACCATTGTCTTTTGCAGTAGAAACTAAGTTCTTGGAAGCAACGACATTTTCCTTATCGTTGACGTCGATTACCCCAAGCATCATAATATTTGGGTTAATAACTACTTTATTGGCTGGAAGCTTAACTGCTCCATACTGATGTCCAGAAACAATTTCAAAATACCAGGTCTCCTTTGGGTCGCTGATTGTAATCTGATTGCATTCTCCAGCGCCATAGGTATCCACGATATTTGCCAGAAGGTCTACCGCTTCCTTTGCTGTAGCGGCCTTTCCAAGTAAAAGCGTAGTAATAGAAACCTCGCAAAGACCTGTTGTTTTATTCAACGGATCTGCTTTTTCAGCCGCTTCGCCCCCATAGGTAGACACCGTCGCAGAAACAGACACTCCTTTTTCATTCTGGCCGGCCTCAGCATAAGCCTCGAAATCATCCAAAGTCTCTCCCTGTTTGGCAGAATCCTTTATGTAGGTGTAACGGTATACATGCCCTCCATAAGGCATAGAAAATCCATAGGCATCCTTATAGACATAATCTGCCGGATAATCCTTTGCCTCAGATACGCCGAAAATCTTTACATAGTCGTACCCCATGTCCTCACAGCGGCCCATATAAGTACTTCCGTTCTCGCTTACTTCATCTCCAATATAAATACCTGTGCAGGCCGCGGCAGGCATTACATTCGTTAGCAGTAAGGCAGAACACAAAAAACCAGCTATAAGCTTTTTCAGTTTCATAATACATACCTTCCTTCTTAGTTTTATGTCCTTATTTTATTCCCCTCAAATAAAAAAGTCAATTCCCTTAGCCCCTAATTTATAAATCCCTGATTTCATCTGAAATCATCTGGACAGACTTATTATTTGTATCAATCTTGTATGTTTGAAGTAATTGATAGAATGGGATTCTTGCAATACTTCGCTCTATAACCTCCGGTTCCCGGATTTTTGCAGCAATATCTCCCTTAAGTCTGCTATAGAGGTTTTCTCATCAACCAGCAAAGAAATACAATTTACTATGCAATTTTCAGTATCCAGCCGCTTAAGAATTGCATCGATAATAGACTGCTCGTGCATAACCCACCCCAAAATAATATTTTCATAAGCCGAACAATGAATAAAATTATTCAGCAGGTAGCAGATATTATCCAATACCATTTTTTTGTTTCTTCCGTCACCTGAAAAGGGTTCGCATCCCAGCACCAATCGCCATCCAAGAATACGCTTTGAGGCAAATCCTTTTGCAGCCGCCGGCATACAGCCGTTTTTCCAACGCCCATAGTACCGCCAATCATATACAATTTTTTCAAATAAACCGCTCCCTAACACTACAGCGAACTTTTTGAAAGTAGAAAGCCAGGCGTGGCGCCCTGGGTAAGAAAAGCTTTTGAAAGGGTATTTCAGGGCGTTTTTAGCTGAAACAAAATCCACTGCTTACGCTAACTTAGCCGTGACAGCTCTCTGGAACGGCTTAGTTATAGTTAGCAGTTAGTTTGTCGAAGCGCTGCCCTGTCCCTTTCAAAAGCTTTTCTTACCCAGGGCGCCACGCCTGCCTTTCTACTTTCAAAAAGTTCGCTGTAGGACTAAAATCTGATTTTTTAACCTACATCTCAAAAAGCTGCAAAGCTTCCAAAAGCTTCCCGGCCTCTATCTGCCCTGGCGCGGACGGCCTTCCTGCCGAACCAAAGGTAATTGCCGAGCCAAAAGTACTACCGCAAATACGGCTTACCAGCCCCATTTTCCCCATAGACATAGTAACCACCGGTTTTTTGGTAAGCTGCTTCATTTCCAGAGCCGCTTCCAAAAGAGTTAATACATCTCTTTCCTTTTGCGGCATAACCGCCATTTTTAAAATATCCGCCCCAAGCCTGTCCATTTCTTCCATCCGCCGGACAAGCTCTTTTTTTGGCGGCGTTTTCTCAAAGTCATGGTTAGAAAGCACAATAGCGGTTTCCTTCTTTCTTTTTATAAGCTTCTGTATTGTATGTTTTCCTGTAAACAATTCTATATCCAAAAGCTCCGCCTGCTCCTCTTCCAAAACCCAGCTGCATATTTCCTCATAAGCCTGCGTAGAAAGCTCCCTTTCGCCGCCTTCTATCCTGCTGCGGAATGTAAATAATAAAGGAAGCTCCGGGAACGTCTGGCGAATCAGCTTCGCCCCCGTTCTGCGGCTCTCCTCTTTTTCTATACCTTCCCAAAAATCAGCGCGCCATTCCAAAAGATCCGCGCAAGCTTCCCCTTCTTTAAAGCAGGCCGCCCTTATGCCCTCCAGCTGCTCCAAAAGCTCTTCTTCTTTTCGCGCCGTAATCGGCACGCATATTTTCGGCCTTCCTTCGCCAATGGTCAGCTCCTTTATCTTCAATGCCATAAAAACCTCCCTGTTTCCGCCTGTATTCTTTTAATTAAATTTTCTTCCATTTTATCTTATTACCTCTGCATTGTCCAATCATAAATCTATTTACTTCTATAAACTTTTTTCCAGATGGTATAAACTTTTTTTCTACACTGTCCGATATAGTAGATAACTAATAATCTATTTATCCAAGGAAGGAGAAATGAACCATGAGTGTAAATGGAGTTACTACTAGCAATGCGCCTGCTTATACTGCAGCGCCAGCTTCTACAGCCGCAAAAACTGAAAATGTTTCTGCTGAAAAGGAAAATCCTGCTGCCGTATACGAAAAAACCGCCGGCAAGGATACTACAAAGAAGGTTTATAAAAAGGATACCGCTACCATTAATAAGCTGTTATCCGACCTGGACAACAGGAAAAAGCAAATGGAAAACCTGGTTGCTAAAACCCTTCGGAAACAGGGCGAAACCTATAACACCTCTATGAATATCTACGATCTGTTAAAAGGCGGCAACCTGAAATTCTCTGCAGAAGACATTGCACAAGCGAAATCCGACGTAGCAGAAGACGGCTACTGGGGCGTAGAACAGACCTCAGAGAGAATATATTCCTTTGCTTACGCTTTAGCAGGCGGCGACCCGTCAAAAGCAGACGAAATGATGTCCGCTATTGAAAAAGGGTTCAAGCAGGCTACCAATGCTTGGGGAAGCAAGCTCCCTGACATCTCCAGCCAGACAATGGACGCTGTACGGGAGAAAATTAATAACTGGAAAAACGGAACTACGGTAGAAGAATAATTCCAGATCAAGCACAAAAACGGCATAGCCATTTATGGTTATGCCGTTCTCTCTCCCTAGCAGACCCGTCATTTGCAAAACGGGGATACTCAGGCTTATGGACAATTAACGCAATTTTTCTTTTCAAAGAAACCGTCTACTTCCTTTTTTACCAATTCTAACGAAAGCGATTTGGATAAATATCCCTGCGGTTTGAGTTCGACTACCTTTTTAACGCTTTCCTTATCTACTCTGCTGGTCAAAAAGATAACCGGAATATCCTCAAATTCCCTTTCAGAACGAATCATTTCCAATATCTGGCTTCCGTTGCAGACAGGCATCTCATAATCCAGCAAAACCAGGTCCGGCCGGTTAAGCGTAATACTTCTAATAGCAGATAGCCCGGACGTTGCCGTCAGCACTTCATAATCATTACTTAGTAGCTGCTGCATCGTCTTTAACATAAAGTCTGAATCATCTACTACAAGCACCTTCTTTTTTCGGCTTATTATCGTTTTTTTCTCTTTATTCTGGTTCAGGTATTTTTTAACCTCCACCATAGCGTTCTCTGTAATAATCGAAACCCCGTCTTCATTCAGGGGCGTATCTACCGTGGTCATACAATATGCAAAATATCCTTTTCCCGTATCAAATAACAGGCTAAACTTCGGACTATGCTTTTCAAATACTTTCTGGAACTGCTCGTAGGTCAGTAGCTGTTCTTCCTTTACCTCGGCCTGCTCTAAAGACGGAAAATGTCCCTTAACATGCTCCACAAGCTGCCTTGCCATATATCTTGTCACATTCATCAGCATAGCGCTTAAAGCCTTGGATTTCATTTTTATTACGCTGCCGATGGTACTGACAATCACCCGTTCTTCAAAAATTAACAAAAACTCCCATTTCTTTTTTTCTCTGGTGCTGTAAATTAAGCGATAGTAAATTCCATCTCCGAACTTTTCGCCGCCATAACAGTTGCTAATCAGTTGCGAATCCAACTGAAACATCTTATGCAGCCGGCTGACGATAGTCTGCCCTATTACCAGCTGCTCTTCCTCTGGCAAAAGATTTTCCCACTGCCTCACAACTTCTCTGTTTACAATCGCCTGATCTTCTATCAAGGTATGTCCGATGAGCCATCCCGCGCATACGCCAAGAAAATGCGTCACTGCTTCCTTTGAATACCCCGTCGTTTCCAATTCCTTCTCAAGAGCAGGCAACGTCGTTTCGCGGAAATTCTTATGAATGTGCTTATGCATTTCAAATCCCGCATAATTGATAGAAGCCATGTAATCCTCCTCGTCCAGAAAATGCTGAATCGCATGGTCTTTAAAATACTTCACTGCCTCCTGGCAAACCCACTGGCTTTTCTTTTCCTGCTGTCCAAAATTAAACAGCTTATTAAGAATACGAAACAGTTTTCTATGTTCCTTGTCAATAACATCTACGCCAGTGTCATATCGTTTGTCCCATACCAATTGAGTTCCCATAATGTTCTCTCCTGTTCCATCCTGTTTTTTTATTAAAAATCCTTTGCCGGCCAAGCTGTTTTTCAATCGCCTCCCGGCAGATAAATATAAAAAACCCATCTAATTATAACAAATAGTAATCCCTTTCTAGCCCTCCTGTTTTTCGCATATTCTATCTATTTTTTCGCAAGATGGCCCAGACCTGCGGGAGCATTGTAAAAACCATTTTACATTTCTTTAAAATAGTGTATAATACTCCTTTGAACCAAATGAAAAATTAATTTAAGCCTGGAGGAAATAAGCTATATGCAACTTGTAATCTGCGACGATGATAAAAAAGACCTGATGGAATTGGAAAGATTATTATTGAAGTACAACGCCGGCTGTCCTAATATTCCTTTTGAAATAGAAAAATTCACCGACGCCTCTTTGCTTTTACATAAAATACAACAGAAAATAACAGCGGATATTTACATTCTGGATATTATTATGTCCAGAATCACAGGGATTGATTTAGGAAGCGAAATCAGAAAAAACAACAGCAAAAGCATAATTATTTACGCCACGGCGTCCGATGATTTTGCCCTGGATGCTTATGATATCCATGCGGTAAGGTATCTGCTGAAACCAATAAAAGAAAATAACTTTTTTGAAGCGCTGGATTACGCCCTGTCCCAGATAGACGTCAAAAAAGAACCTGTCTATCTGGTTAAAACAAAAGACGGCCTGGCATCCGTTCCTTATTCCAAAATAGAATACGTTGAAAACTCTTCCAGAAAGCTGGAAATCCATCTGATAAACGGCGAAAGAATAACAAGTATTTTTATACGGAAATCTTTTGAAGAAGAAACAAAAGAGCTTATCAGTAACAAAAATTTCATATTCGTCCACAAATCCTATTTAATTAACCTGAACTATGTAAAAAAGCTAAATCACAACAATGTTAAAATGGACAGCGGCATAAGTATCCCTGTCAGCCGAAAAAACGCTCTGAATGTCAAAAAAGAATATCTTTTATTTATTTCAGAGCAATACAAATAAGGAGACGCAATGAACCACTTCACAGCTATATCTTATACCGTAAGCCATATTTTCTTAATGCTGTTCATCTATCAATTTATCGTATCCCGTTATTCTAAAACAATAACCGGCCTAATATGCTTTTTTTCATTTTTGTCTTTAAGTCTGCTGGACTGCTTTAAATTATTTTTCTTTCCTGACAGCGGCCTGTGCTATGTTATCACGACCATTCTTCAAATAATTTTAACGCAATTCACAGCGTTCTTTACTTCCAAAAAAAGAAACGGCCAGACCCTGTTCGTGGGACTCAGCGCATCCAACTATGTCATAGCCGGCGCTGTTTCTGCAGCCGCTATAAAAATATATACTGGCAGTTCGGTTTTGGCTATCATAGGAAGCTTTTCCATACACCTTATCATTCTTTTGTTTTTATCTGCTAACATCAGGGACATATGCCTGAAATTTCAAGAAAAGAATTATGAAAAAAACTGGTGGGAGCTCTGCCTGATTCCCGTGTTTTTTTATTGCAGCTTTTCCTTTACTGCATTTTTTCCTCATACCCTTTATGATAACCCCGCTAATATTCCAGGAATCCTGTTCTTTATCATAACCATGTTTGTATCTTATGTGGTCGTGCTCCATTATCTGGAAAGCGAATCCAAAAGAAGCGCCGCCTATTTAAAAAACATGCTTCAGGAATCTTATATTCAAGGCCTGGAAAACCGTTATTATCTTGTAGA
>CATKYY010000013.1 GCA_949841225.1 uncultured Acetivibrio sp. | reverse complement strand
ATTTTAAACTGATATGCAATACCCTTCCCCATAAACCCTTCACAATTAACTGTATTTATGAGACAATCTGCACCAGAATCAAAAATATTGCCAGTAACAAATTTAATCATACTATCCTTCCCTTCAATTTCACAAACATTCATCAAACCAAACACCCATAACATTAATATAAGGTGGTGGAAAATCAACTCCATTTCTATTTAATATACACAAAGTTTTTTCTTTAATATCTTCCGATGGAACATATATGCATTTAAAACAATTAATAGGAATAATTTTTTCCGTTAAGCATTCTGCCATTTTTACATGTTTAGCATATTCATCATCACGATTTTTTTCAACTAAAGTATCCCAATCAATTTGTTGAAATCCTTCATCATACTCATATAATATGCATTCATCAGCTGATAATGGATGCATCGGAAGTATTTTAAAATGATTCTGTTTAGCTAACTCTCTATCTAAACATAAATATATCATATCTTGCCCCTGATATGTATGTTTCACCGCAACATCAAAAGCTGAATATGGGTGAAAGTGAAATGGTGTATATAAATCCAAGCCCAACTCTGTTCTTTTGGAAATTATATCAGCATTTGCAATATCTCCAAATTTTATCCTTTGTTTAATTACTTCTTTCCGTGGCAATAATCCATTCTCAATAATTGATTCTAAATTTTCTAATTTTGTCAAATGATATAATAACTTCCCTGTTTTTGCTTTTTCTATACCCATTGTTTCCTCCTCTAATTAAATTAACTCAAAAAACTCCAAAGCATCCTTTATAGCTTCCACTTTCTCCGCTGTCGGATGTTTCCTCGGCTGTTTCAATTCCTCTACCGCATTAGGGGCATCATACATCGGCAATCCTAACTCCCTCTTTACCTCTGCGATATATGTGGTATGTACTTTGAAGCCATACTTCACTTCTATGTACTCTTTAATCATCTTGTAGGTAACTCTCTCTTTCGGCTCTCTTGGCGATATTATCAAGCGGCACTTTGCCCTCACCCTCGCCAAACTCGACTTTTACGTTGATTACGCTATCAGGTTTTTTGTGGGAAAGCATTACAACCGTCTCAACGTGCACCCCCTGCCCAAACATATCGCAAGCCCTTACACGCTTTACTTCATATCCTCTTCCTACCAAATATTTCAAATCCCGCGCCAATGTTGCAGGGTCGCAGCTTACATAAACTACTCTTTCTGGCTCCATCTGCGCTATCGTTTCCAAAAGCCTTTCATCACACCCCTTTCGCGGCGGGTCCACCACAATAACCTGCGCTTTCATCTCCCCATTACTTTCCTTATACTTCTGTGGAAGCACCTCTTCTGCCGCTCCTGTAAAAAATTCTACATTTTGTATTCCATTAATCTCTGCATTTTTCCTTGCATCCTCAATCGCCTGGGGTACAATCTCCACTCCATACACCTTTTTCGCCCTCTGCGCCAAAAAAAGAGAAATTGTTCCAATACCGCAATACAAATCCCAAACAATCTCATTCCCTGTCAATCCGGCATAATCCAAAGCCGTTTCATACAGCCGTTTTGTCTGCGCCGGATTCACCTGATAAAAAGAAAGTGGAGAAATCTGATATTTCACTTGGCCAATAAAATCCGTAATATACCCCTTCCCCCAAAGCACCTTCACCTGTTTTCCCAAAATTACATTTGTTTTTTCTCTGTTAATATTAATGCAGATGCTTGTCATTCCCTCTATTTTTTTCAATCTTTCTACCAACTTACCTGAAGCTGGCAGTATTTCTCCGTTCAATACCAAGCAAACCATAATTTCTCCTGTTGCAAACCCAACGCGGGTTAGTATGTGGCGCACAAGACCCTTGTGATTTTTTTCCTCGTAAGGCTTAATTCCTTCTTCTTCTAAAAATTCTTTCACCTCAGCCATCAGCTTTTCATTAACCTTTGCTTGTATACAACAGCATGGCGTATCAATGATAGAATGCGTCCTGCCTGCATAAAAGCCTGTCACCAGCCTGCCTTCCTTATCCCTTCCTACAGGAAACTGAGCTTTATTACGATAATAAAACGGCTCCTCCATACCTATAATTGGCTCAAAAACCGCCGTACTCTTCTCTGTTCTCTCTGTAAAATCTTCACCCAAGGTATCCTCTTCTACCTTTCTCACCTGGATTCCGCCAATTCTTTCCAGACAATTTTTCACCTTATTTTCCTTATACTTCAGCTGCTCTTCATACTTCATATGCTGAAGCTGGCAGCCTCCGCACTGCCTGGCTACAGGACACGCTGGCTCTACCCTGGCCCAAGAAGGCGTCAAAATTTCCATAAGCCTCGCATACCCATAGCTTTTCTTCATTTTCATAACCTTAACCCTGACTTTGTCGCCAATAATGGCATCCTTTACAAAAAGAGCTAGTCCATCTATTTTTCCAACGCCCTCGCCCTCTGTCGTAATATCTTCAATAAACAGCTCTAATTCATCATTTTTTTGAATCTTTTTCATCGCACAATCTACCTTTATACATTTTATACTTATTTTCAATTAATAAGAAAGCTCGCTAATATTCATTTATCCCATTACTTCTTGAGTATTCGTATTTTCAAACACGCCCAATTTTCCATAAAGCTTGCTCTTTTCATATAAAATACAGAAGATTCTTTCATTACTTTACCACACGCATTATTTATTTACTTAACAATTCAGAAACCATTTGTATTGGAAAGAGCCTGTAAAAACGAAAATCGTGTTCAGCAAAAGCTTCCACGATTTTCAAATCCTTTTAAAAGTAAAATAAATTTTTCAAACTTCCCTTATATACTCGTTTTTCTTATATTTGATTCAAACAGCCTGTTATACCCAAGCCACTCATTTCCATTTTCATTCCCCCCAGATTCAAACAGCTCCAAAAGGGTCTGCATTTTTGCATCGGCATTATCTGCAAAATTAAGCGCCATCGCCTCTGCAATAGCGGGCTTTTTAGGAGAACCATACTCCAACTCCCCATGGTGGGCGAGAATACAGTGGCGAAGCTCTGAAGCCAGTTTTTTTGGAAATCCTGGTATTGTCCGAATTGCATTTCCTAAAAGCTCCGCTCCTAAAAAAATATGCCCCAACAGCTGCCCGTCATCGGTATAATCATTTTCTGGAAAGTCAGAAAGCTCCCACAGCTTCCCCACATCATGAAAGGCCGCTGCTGTCAAAAGTAAATCACGATTTAATATTGAATAAGCCCCTGCCATATAATCACAGAATTTTACAACCCCCAAAGTATGTTCCAAAAGCCCTCCAATAAATCCATGATGTACGCTTTTTGCCGCTGAATGCTTTTTAAAAGCCTTGATAAATTCTTTATTATCTATAAAATATCCGTCAACCAGCCGTTTTAAATGAGGCTCCCGCACAGTGGCTAAAAGAGCTGTAAGCTCTTTATACATTTCTTCTATATTCCTTTTAGAAGAAGGCACATAATCCGTCGGATCATATTCTCCCTCCTGGGCCACACGGATGCGGCGGATATTCATCTGGAGAGAACCCTGAAAGCTTGTAACCTGACCTTCTACATGGATATAAGCCATCTGTTCAAAATGCTCTATCGCATTAGAAAGCTCCCACACCTTAGCATCTACGGTACCACTTTTGTCCTGCAGTAAAAGAGAGTAATAGCTCTTTCCCATTTTTGTTTTCTGTACATTTTTAGTTTTGCACAGATATGTTTCCGAAACCATATCTCCTTCTCTCAGTTCACCTAAAAACCTCATTTTTCTCCTCATTTCTGCATGGCTTTTTGTGTATAGCAAGCTTGCGGATACCATGCGAACGCAAACCTGCAAATTAAAATCCTAAAGCACATATCCTGGTGTAAAATACTCTCTAATCCTCTTCCGCCCTTGGCAGGGAAAAAATAAACTCGCTTCCTACGCCTTCCGTGCTGATTAAATTTATATTTTCATTATGTGCATTAATAATTTCCTTTGTAATAGAAAGCCCCAGGCCCGTCCCCTTTTTATCCTTTCCTCTGGAGGCGTCTGTCTTGTAAAACCGCTCCCATACCTTTTTCTGGCTCTCCTTTGGAATACCAATTCCCTGGTCTTTAACTGAAATAAAGACCTTTTCGCCTCTCTCTTCTGTCTGAACCTGAATTTCCGAATCATTTCGGCTGAATTTTATAGCATTATCTAAAAGATTGTAAAGCACCTGCTGTATTTTTCCCATATCCGCAGATACATAGGTTTCCTTTTCTGAAAAAATCAACTGTATACCTATGTTTTTTTCAAGGCAGCCGCCCTCGAAAGCCTCCGCTGTCTGTTTAATTACCTGATTGACGTCAAAAACAGAAATCTCCAGAAAAACGCCCTTATTTTCAAAACGGTTCAGCTCTAAAAGATTGGTAGTCAGCTTTGTCAAACGCTCCGTCTCAAACAAAATAATGCCTAAATACTTTCCCTGCGCCTCCACAGGAATCGTACCATCTAAAATAGCCTCTGCATAGCCCTTAATCGAAGTCAAAGGAGAACGAAAGTCATGAGAAATATTCGCTACAAACTTTTTCTGGTAATCATCCAGGCTTTTAATTTCGCCTGCCATATAAGAAACAGAATTAGCAAGACTTCTATATTCGTCATGGGAACCAATCTCCAGAGGATAATCAAAATGACCGTCCGTATATTCCTTTGCCGCCCTTCCAATAATATGCAGAGGTATCGCTGTTACATAAAACAAATATACCATTACCAAGAGCATAAGCAGCATAAAAATTAAAAAACATATATTCACAATATCTGTATAATAGACGCTTTCGCTTTCAATACCCGCCAGAGGCGTATGGAGAGCAATATATCCCTTTACCTGGTAATTTGTCGTTACCGTGTATACGATGCTCAGCATTTTTTCATTAAAAATGCCAGGAAAGCTATTTCCCTCTAAAAATGTATTTTTAAGAAAATCAGGATTTAATTTTTCAACATTCGTTCGATTCCGCACTATGGAGGAATCTCTGGTATCTAAAATTATGGTTCCATCCTTTTGGATAATCCAAATTCTGGCATCTAAAAAGGTATCAACGGTTTGAAGCTGGGTCAACAGATTACCAAGAGAGAGCTGGTCCATATAATAGTTGTTCATATATTCTGAAGAAATAATTCCTGCTTCCTCATACAACACATCCTTTTTGTTCTCTACCAGACTTTGCTGAATACGACGGATTCCATAAGTATTTAATATGGTAAACATGGACGCCCCTATCAAAAGATAACATACTACAAACTTAACCAACAGGGTACGTCTCATTATTTCTTCACCTCAAATTTATAACCAATTCCCCAGACCGTAGCCAGCCCCCACTCCGCATGATTTTTTATCTTTTCCCTCAGTCGCTTAATATGAACGTCTACCGTTCGGGTATCGCCAATATACTCGTATCCCCAGATATGATCTAACAGTTGTTCTCTGGTAAATACCTGGTTTGGATGAGAGGCCAGGAAATAAAAAAGCTCCAGCTCCTTGGGCGGCATTTCTATATTCTGATTAAAATAAGTAACCGAATAATTCGACTGGTTAATAATTAAATCCGTATACTCTACATATTCGCCCGTTTGCTTTGGCTTTTCTGTCGCAGAGACAGCCGGAAATCTCCTCAGCACAGCTTTTACTCTGGCCACCAGCTTTTTGGAGTCAAAGGGCTTTATCATATAATCATCCGCCCCCAGCTCCAGACCCAGCACCTCGTCAAAAACCTCTCCTTTTGCTGAAAGCATAATAATCGGCACTTTGGAGGTTTTTCTGATTTCCCGGCACACCTCATAGCCATCAATCCCCGGAAGCATCAAATCCAACAGAATTAAATTTGGATTATATTCTTTAAATTGTTTCAAAGCCTCTTCCCCATCATTTACAATCCTTATATCAAAACACTCCTTCACCAGGTACAAGGCTACCAGCTCTGCAATATTCTGGTCGTCATCTACAATCAAAATCCTCTGCTTCTCCATCTTAGCTCCCTTTCTGCCCCTACTTAAATTCCACAATCGTCACTCCCTGATTTCCTTCGCCAAAGCCGCCAATACGATAGCTTTTTACATATTTTGTCTTTTTTAAGTGACCATGGACGGCATTTCTAAGCGCTCCCGTTCCCCTTCCATGAATAATTGTCACCTGCGGCAGATGGGAAAGATAGGCGTCATCCAGATATTTATCCAAAAGCGGCAAAGCCTCATCTACCATTTTTCCAATCAAATTAAGCTCTGGGCTGATGGTTGCCGTCTTTGACATTTTAATCTGCCCGCTTCCTGTCTTTTTCAAATTCGGCCCGGTAATCATCGGCTCGTCAATTAACTCCAAATCCTTTATATTTACCTGAGAACGCAAAATTCCCATTTGTACAAATAAATCGCCCTTATCATTTGGCAGCGTACTGATGGTTCCGTTTAAATTCATACTGAGAACCCGCACAGTATCGCCCACCTTAAAATCCGTCGCCTTATGCTGCTTTTTTGCCTTTTTTCCCTTCAAAGCCAGCTTGGATTCTGTCTTATTGAGTTTCTCTCGAAGGTCTGCTCTCTGCTTTTCCATTTCCTTATTCATGGAGCCGTCCTTCATCCATTTATTGTACTTGCGGATAGAATCATCAGCCAGATCCTTCGCCTCCTGAATAATCTCCCGCGCCTCTTCATTCGCCCTTCGGAGGATTTTATCTTTTGCCGCATCAATCCTCTCATTTTTCTGCTCCAGCTTCTTTTTTAACGTTTCAATTTCTTCTTTATAATGGCTGATTTCCTCTTGTTCCCTTTCTATTGCTATACGGCTTTTCTCCAGATCAGAAATTACATCCTCAAAGCTCTTGTCCTGCTCGCCAATTCTCTCTTTAGCATCTGCAATAATATAGTCCGGCAAACCCAGCTTACTGGAAATAGCAAAGGCATTGCTTTTTCCCGGAATACCGATTAACAGCCGATAGGTCGGACGAAGAGTCTCCACATCAAACTCTCAGCAGGCATTTTCCACACCCTCTGTAGACAGGGCGAAAATTTTCAGCTCGCTATAATGAGTTGTAGCCATGGTCCGTACCTGCCTTTTATGAAGATAGGAAAGTATCGACATAGCCAAGGCCGCGCCCTCCGTCGGGTCTGTCCCCGCCCCCAGCTCATCGAATAAAACCAGGGATCTGTAATCTGCCTCCTTAATAATAGAAACGGTATTCACCATATGAGAGGAGAAGGTACTCAGGCTCTGTTCAATGCTCTGCTCATCCCCAATATCCGCATACACCTCTTCAAAAACCCCCAGCTCCGAACCATCAAAAGCTGGTATATGAAGTCCCGCCTGTCCCATTAAAGTAAACAGCCCTACCGTTTTTAGGGATACTGTCTTACCCCCTGTATTTGGCCCTGTAACAATCAAAAGGTTAAAGTCTCTGCCCATATGAATATCAATTGGCACTACCCTTTTCCCATCAATCAGCGGATGCCTTCCTTTTTTAATATTTATATATCCCTTATCATTTAAAACCGGCTCCGAAGCCTTCATTCCTTTTGCCAAAGAAGCCTTTGCAAATATAAAATCCAAGTCCGTTAAAATAGTTAAATCATCTTTTAATTCTCCGCTGTGCTCCCCGGCCTGGTTGCTTAAATCTGCAAGAATCCGCTCTATCTCATCATTTTCCTTTACCGCCAGCTCACGCAGCTCATTATTGAGCTTTACCACTGCCATTGGCTCAATAAACAAAGTCGAACCAGAAGAAGACTGATCATGAACCATACCGCTAAACTGTCCCCGGTACTCTGCCTTTACTGGCAAACAATACCTTCCATTTCGCATTGTTACAATATTTTCCTGCAGCATTGTCTGGCTGCTATTAGCATTGACAATACTATTAAGCTGTTCCCGTACCCTGTCGTTCGTCAGCTTAATAGAGCGGCGGATATGGCGGAGCGTCGGGCTTGCATCATCGCTCATTTCCTCTTCAGACAAAATACACCTTTTAATTTCCTGATTCAGAGGCGACAAAGGCTCTAAAAAAGAAAAACGCTCTGTCAAGCTGTCTCCTGCTTTTCCATCCTGTTCCTCTTCCTCTGCTCCCTCTTCTCTCCCATAGCTCTTCGCCCGGAGCGCTACATTTAAAACAGAGCTTATCTGTAAAAGCTCGCCCATACCTAAAATGCCCCCTACCTCCAGCCGCATAATAGAGGCTCTTACATCCTTAAGGCCAGAAAAGGACAAGCTTCCTTTTTTTAAAATCCTTGTTAGCGCGTCCCCCGTTTCCTTCTGCGCTCTTTGTATTTCTCTTAAATCCGCCATAGGAAGAAGCCCTCTGCATCTTTCCCTTCCTAAATCAGAGCCGGCCTCTCCTACTAATTTATCAATGATTTTATTATATTCCAATGTCTTTAATGCTTTTTCGTTCATTTTCTTCCTCACTTCTCCAATTCTATTGCCGCAATTTTAACTTTATTTTACCCTAAACAATAAAAAAAAGCAACGAGCAAAGTATACTAGAGCTATTACTCTCATACGCCAAAGCAAAGAACAAACCCGTTGTTCACAATTCATTCATATATTGTTCACAAATACATGGTAAAATGTAACCAGTTAGTATTACATTTGAGAGGATAATTGTATGTCTGGGCCAAATAAACCATCAGAAAAAGACAATCATCCTTTTATCAAGGAACAGATTGTCCCAAATAAAAAAAACAAACGCAAAAAGCTGTTTCACTCTCTAGAAACAGCCGCTTTGTGCGCCATTGTTTTTGGAATTATAGGAAGCCTTGTCTTTACCCTTTCACGGCCTTATTTTGAAATGGTTTTCGGCAACTATAGCCACGATCCGGTTTCCTTTACAGAAGAAACGTCCCAGCCGTCTGCCACGCCGTCTCCGCCTCCCTCTGAAACACCGGCTCCAGAGCCTGTAGAGGTAGAATTTCCAGAAATGGATACAAAGCAGATTGAAGAATTTTACGACCTTCTTACAGAAACAGCAGAAAGCTTCAACCGCTCTGTTGTTACCGTCTCTGGCGTTGTAAAAGGCGTTGACTGGTTTGACAATCCCTCTGAACTGGAAGCCGCTACCTGCGGCCTGATTATTGCAAAGACAGAAAAATCCCTTTTTATTTTATCTGCCTTTGACCGTATTTCTGATGCAAACAATATACGCATTACTTTTCCAAATAAAAAAACAGTGGAAGCACAACTAAATAGCCATGATAAGGAAACTAATCTGGCCGTTTTATCTGTTCCTTTGTCAGACCTTCCCTCTTCCCTCCGCAAATCTCTTGAGCCTGTGGAGCTGGGGGATTCCTTTTACGCCCATCCGGGCACCCCGGTACTGGCTTTGGGAAGTCCTAACGGCATGATTTACTCTATGGATTTCGGTATAGTTTCCAGCTATACCACCGACCACTATATTACAGATAACAAACTGGAGCTTTTTCGTACCTCTATGGTGGCTTCTGAAAATGGAGAAGGCGCCATTGTGGACTTAAATGGCCGGATTCTTGGTATTATTACCCAAAATAAGGAAACCGAATTTTGCACTGCCATTGGTATTACAAGGCTTAAATCTATTATTGAAAGACTGGTCAATAACGAGTCCACAGCGCTGCTTGGAATTATTGCTAATGATATACCTTTGGAATATAAGGAATCCATATCCGTAGAAAACGGTATCTATGTATCTAATGTAAATAACAATTCTCCTGCATTAGATGCCGGACTTAAATCTGGCGACGTCATTCTTAAAATAGACGATTATAAAATAACCAGCGTAGCTATGTTTAATAACCTGATTACCAGTCATCTGCCAAAGGACACCCTGACCCTTTCTATTTTCCGTACCTCTAAAGCAGATGACAAGGAAATGAAAATAACCGTGACCCTTGGAAAAAAATAAGTCCGCACCTATGGCTTTTGCCATTATGCGGACTTTTCCTTTATCCTATCTGTTCCTTCAGCACCTCTAATGCCTTTTGAAGCTGGTTATCCTTATCCCTTGGAATACTAATCAGCTTTTTCAGCCCTTCATCCAAATCTATCTCTACATCCGGCTCAAAGCCTGTTCCATGGATGTTATTTCCGTTCGGGGAAAAATATTCGGAAGTAGTAAATTTTATTGCCGTTCCATCCTGTAATTCAAAAATAGACTGTACAATTCCTTTGCCAAAGCTCTTTGTACCTACCAGCTTTCCAAGCCCATAGTCTCTGATAGCCCCAACGAATACCTCCGAAGCGCTGGCGCTGTTTCCATTTATTAAAATCACCAATGGTTTATTAAAAGCTTCCTCATCCGTAGAGGAATAGGTTTCTCCAGTGCCCGCCTTTGTTCTGGTACTTACAATCGTTCCCTCTGGAAGCATCCGGTCCAGCATATCTACGCAAACATCTAAACGCCCGCCTCCATTATTTCTCAAATCTATTACCAGACCCTTCTGCCCCTGATTTTCCAAATCATCCAACGCTTCCCTAAACTGCTCCGCCGTAACCTCGTCAAAAGTAGAAATTGCAATATATCCGATTTTATCCTCCAGCATTTCATAACTTACGGTAGGCACCTCAATTTCTCTCCGCTCCACGGTTATATCTTTATATTCATTATTCCTGAAAATCTGCATATCCAGCGTACTTCCCTCTTCCCCCTTCATTTTTGCTACAACGGCAGTTAAATCCCCTCCTGTAACTTCCTCGCCAGCTACCTTATAAATAATATCCCCTGGCTGGAGGCCGGCCTCTGCCGCCGGACTTCCTTCAAACGGCATAACAATAGAAATAATACCAGTTTCTCTATCCTGCATCACCTGCGCGCCAATGCCGCAGTACTTTCCGCTGGTAGATTCCATTAGCTCCGTATATTCTTCCTTCGTGTAGTATTCTGCATAAGTGTCCCCCAGGCTCTTAACTAAACCTTTGTATATCCCGTCTGCATATACATTTTTCTCTACATCTTCCAGATAGTAGGCATCAATATAATCCTCCAAAACCTCTATCTTTTTCATAATTTCCATCTGGGAAGCCGCCTCTTTACCTACGCTTGCATTGCCAGTTACAAGCATTCCGCCAAACAGCGCTGCCGCTGCCAAAACGCCCCCGGCAAAGCCCCCAATAATTCCTTTATTCATATTTACCTCTTTTCTTGCACTGCATTTTGTGCATCATAAGTTTGTGGCTGTTAAGCAGACGCAAACTTAGAAGTGAAAGATTTTTAATCTTTCACATATAACCTCTTTTCCTGCACCGCTTTTTGTGCATCATAAGTTTGTGGCTGTTAAGCAGACGCAAACTTAGAAGTGAAAGATTTTTAATCTTTCACATATAACCTCTTTTCTTGCACTGCATTTTGTGCATCATAAGTTTGTGGCTGTTATACAGACGCAAACTTAAAAACCCCTTACTGACTTACATAACTTAATGGGTTCACATAAGAACCGTTTACTGAAACGCCAAAATGTAAGTGAGAACCAGTGGAAATACCGGTGGAACCTGCCTCTGCAATTTTCTGTCCCTTGCTCACCTTGTCGTTTACACTAACACTCAGCCTGGAGCAATGCATATATACAGTATAAGTACTATTGCCGTGATAAATCATAACATAATTCCCGGCAGAAGCAGAATATGTAGCCGTTACCACTGTTCCAGCCGCAGATGCCACAATATCTGTCCCTGTAGGAACTGCAATGTCAATACCCTTATGGTTGCTACTGGCTCCAGCTGTCGGCGACTCCCGGTTCCCAAAGTAAGAAGTGATACGCCCGCTTACATTTAACGGCCAGCGGAATCCATCCGCTGTATTATCCACTGTAACCTCATTGTTACTATTCCCAGAATTGTTTCCTGTATTACTTCCGGCGTTGCTATTTTCTTTTTTTCTTCTCTCCGCCTCTTCCCGTTTTCTCCGTTCTTCCTCTTCAATCCGTTTTCTCTCAGCTTCCAGAATATCTTCAATAATCTGCTCCTGTTTTTCTATTTGTTCATTATACTTTTTCACCGCTTCGGAAGCCTCGTCAATATTATCCTCATACCTGGCGATTTCTGCCTGCTTATCGCTGCGAAGCTTGTTTACCGTATCCTCCTCCAGCTCAAGCTCCGCCTCCAAACTTTCCAGCTCGCTAAGCTTCCCTTCCAGAGAAGCCTCCTTTTCCTCCACCTGCTTTTTCATTTCCCTGTGCCGGTCGTACATGTCCTTATCGTATTCTGAAATTTTAGCAATGTACTCTGTCCGGTTCAAAAAATCCGCAAAACTGTCCGCCTGGATTAAAAGCTCCAGATAATCTGTACTGCCGTTCTCATACATATATTTTATGCGGAGCTTCATAGCTTCATACTGCTTTTGTTCCGCTTCCTTTGCTTCCTCAAGCTCCTTCTTCGTCTTTTCCAGATTCTTTTTTGTCTTTGCAATCCTCTGGTTCGTCACATCTATTTCACCTTCCAGCTCGCCAAGCTGCTTATCCAGCTTTTCCACATAAACCAGAATATCTCCCTTTTCCTTTTCCAGAGCTGCAATTTTTTCCTTCGTTTCCTTCTTCTTCTTCTCCAACCGCTCCTTTGCGGCCTTTGCATCCGAAATGTCTCCTGCGGCCGTTGCATATATCGTGCCTGCGCTCGCCAAAATAAGACAAAAAACAACTATCGCAACGCAAAACCTATGTAGCTTCCTCAATCTCAGCTCTCCTCTCTATCAATTACTTTCACAGACATTCATGACTGCAAGGCTTCCTCACACTCTCAGGTGCTTTCTTACCGTTAAGTAGCTTCCCACAAATCCAATCCCGACTCCCATACATAGAGAAATTGGCACCAGATTTTTAAACACAACCGATACATCCAAAAAAGTCAATATATTAGATAAAATCCCAAACTTATCCTGCACATAATAAATTACCTTATTATAAATAAAATATAACACAAATAAAGGCAATACCGCTCCTGTAAATCCAATCAGTATACCCTCTACAATAAACGGCGCCCGAATAAAATAATCCGTAGCTCCAAGAAGCCTCATAATCGCTATCTCATCCTTGCGTACAGAAATACCCGTAGCAACTGTAGTACTGATTAAAAAAACAGCCACAGCTAAAAGAATAATAATAATTGCAGCAGAAACATAGCCAACCAGCACATTAAAGCTGGTAAGCCCCTGCGCCGTAGTATCAGAGCTGTTCACCTGCCGCACACCCTCAATCTCCTCCGCATATTTTACAAAACCGGCCTGCTTGGAAATATCATTTAAATAAATCTCATAGGAAGCAGAATCAGCTAAAGGATTGTCTTCTCCAAAAGAAGCCTCCAGATTTTCCTCTCCCTGGAAGGTCTCCTCCTTAAACTTTTCCCAGGCCTCCTCTGCCGAAACAAACTCTATCTTGTCTACCTCTGGCCGGGCCGCCAGCATATTGCCGATGGCGTCTATACCGGCCTGTTCTACTTCCTTTTCAAAAAAGACCGTCACTCCTACAGAGCCTTCTGCATTCCTAATCATAAACTGAAAATTAGATAAAAGAAAATAAAAAATACCAAACATAAAAAGGCAGGCAGTTATCGTTCCCATGGAGGCCAAAGAAAACATACGGTTCCGATGGATATTTTTAACTCCCTGCTTAATGCTGTAAAAAAATGTACTAATGTTTGTCATAGCTGTATCCACCTTTTTGCTCGTCGCTAACCATAACGCCCTTTTTCATAGTAATTACCCTTTTTTGCATCGCATCCACAATATCGCTGTTATGGGTCACTACTACTACCGTTGTACCCTTTTTGTTAATCTCGTCTAAAAGCTTCATAATTTCCCAGGAATTCCTTGGGTCAAGATTACCAGTAGGCTCGTCGGCCAAAAGGATTGGCGGCCTGTTTACCAAAGCCCTTGCCAATGCTACTCTCTGCTGCTCGCCTCCCGACAGCTGCCTTGGAAAAGACGCGTATTTGTCTCCCAGCCCCATTATCGTTAAAATTGCAGGTACCTGGCGCCGGATTGTATAATTGGACTTTCCCACTACCCGCAGAGCAAAAGCTACATTTTCAAACACATTCCGGTCCTTTAAAAGCCGAAAATCCTGAAACACAACGCCCAGCTTCCGGCGGTATTTAGCCACCTGCTTGTGTTTCATAGCCGTAACCTCCTGGCCGTTTACCTCAATCTTCCCAGAAGTAGGCTCTATCTCCTTTAATAGGAGCTTAATCAGAGTGGACTTCCCCGAGCCGCTTGTCCCTACAACAAATACAAACTCTCCTTTTTGAATTGTTAAAGACAAATCCTGCAAAGCCTTTGTCCCTGCAGGATATGTCTTTGATACATTTTCCAGTCTGATAATTGGGTTATTTTCTATATAGGCCATTCCCCACTTCCTCTCTTTTAGTACTCCAGAGACTCCATATATTTCATGTACTTCACTACCATCAAGGCAATCTTAAAAGTAATTGCATCCTCAAACACCCTGAGATCTAAATTTGTGCTTTTCTGCAGCTTATCCAAACGGTATACCAGGGTATTCCGGTGGATATAAAGCTGCCTGGAGGTTTCCGATACATTCAGGCTGTTTTCAAAAAACTTATTAATTGTGGCTAATGTTTCATCATCAAAATCATCAGGGGATTTACCGTCAAAAATTTCCCGGATAAACATTTTGCAAAGAGGCATTGGCAACTGATAAATTAAACGTCCGATTCCCAAATTACTATAAGCGACAATATTTCTCTCGCTATAGAAAATCTTTCCTACATCCAAAGCCATTTTCGCTTCCTTATAAGAACGGGATACATCCTTAATCTCATTAATAATCGTGCCGTAGGCAATATGCACCTTAGCCATAGCCTCTGTATTCAGCATATCTAATACAATTTTCGCTGTTTTCTCTAAATCGTCATAAGCCTCATTCGGTTTCAATTCTTTCACCAGAATGATATTCTTTTCATCCACGGCTGTAATAAAATCCTTTGTTTTTCCTGTAAACAGGCTGCGTACCGTCTCTAACGCATTGTTGTCCTTTTCATTCTTCGTCTCAATAATATATACTACGCGACGGACGTCCGTTTCAATATGAAGTTTCTTAGCCCGGTTGTAAATATCCACCAAAAGAAGATTATCCAGCAAAAGGTTTTTAATAAAATTATCTTTGTCATACCTTTCCTTATAAGCCACTAAAAGATTCTGTATCTGGAAGGACGCGATCTTTCCTACCATATACACGTCGTCGCTGTCGCCCTCCGCCAAAATAATATACTCAAGCTGATGCTCGTCAAATACTTTAAAAAATTGAAAACCCTGTAGCGCCTGGCTGTCCGCTGGTGAATTTACAAATGTAAGAACAGCCTCTTCATATTCTTCTACACCTGTAGCCGTAGAAGCCAGTATTTTTCCTTCTGTATCCATGATGCATATATCAATTCTTGTAATCGCCTTTAATCCCTCTATTGTACTCTGAAGTATCTGGTTAGAAATCATGAAGCCGCCTCCTCTATTTTTCCTATTTATTATAATTTTACAAAAATCTTTACCATATAGAGTAATTCTATCATTAAATTTTAAAAAAGTAAACAGAAATTCTCACTTGAATTTGCACGTTTTACAGATTTTATACCACAAAAGAAACCAAAGCCTGTAATATAAAAACCCCGTCTGAATAAAGCTTCAGACGGGGATATATGTTCTATCATCCAGTCTATGTTTAAAAAATGATTTTTACAATCCTTAAACTCTAGTTTGTGATAATCTTTTCTGTTTCTTTATCAAACACATGTACTTTTGACATATCCAGCGCAACCTTAATCGTATCGCCGGTTCTTGCGCTCGTATGCGGATTTACACGAACAGTAATTTCGCTGTTTTCCAGAGATAAGTATAAGAATACCTCTGCGCCAAGCATTTCATATACTCTAACTGTAGCTTCCAGAGTGCTGTCAGGACAAGCATCTAAAAATGCCTTATCATCCTTAACATCTTCTGGACGGATACCAAAAGTAACTGTTTTTCCTTCATAGCCCTTCTCTAATACAACCTTGGACTTATCCTCCGGCAATACAATAGAATTGCTTCCAAATACCAGCCTTGCGCTATTTCCTTCCTTCTTAACCTGTGCATCGATAAAGTTCATCTGAGGAGATCCGATAAAACCAGCTACAAACAGGTTTTGCGGCTTTGTATATAACTCAACCGGAGATGCTACCTGCTGAACGATACCATCCTTCATAACTACGATTCTGGTACCCAGAGTAAGAGCTTCCGTCTGGTCATGGGTAACGTAGATAATTGTAGTTTCCAGTCTCTGATGCAGCTTGGAAATCTCAATACGCATCTGTACGCGGAGTTTTGCATCCAAGTTAGAAAGAGGCTCATCCATCAAGAATACTTTAGGGTTACGAACGATTGCACGTCCCATAGCGACACGCTGTCTCTGTCCACCGGACAAAGCCTTTGGTTTACGGTCTAATAAATGCTCAATGTCCAAAATTCTTGCAGCCTCATGAACCAGCTTATCGATTTCAGCCTTTGGAGTCTTCCTTAATTTCAGGCCGAACGCCATATTATCATATACAGACATATGAGGATATAACGCGTAGTTCTGGAATACCATTGCAATATCTCTATCCTTTGGCTCCACATCATTTACTAATTTATCGCCAATCCACAGCTCGCCAGAAGTAATTTCCTCTAATCCGGCAACCATACGGAGGGTAGTAGACTTACCGCAGCCAGATGGCCCTACAAAGATAATGAACTCTTTATCTTCAATATCCAGATTAAAATCCTTAACTGCTACGAAACCGTTTGGGTAAGTTTTGTTAATGTTCTTTAAAGATAAACTTGCCATTTAATAATCCTCCTACTAGAAAAAGTTGTTCTCAAGCACTATACTAATGATACACTATTTGAGCTGTAAAAACCATGTTGTATTTCACCAAATAATTTTCTTCCTTTTGTATAACTTGCCCATCAAAAAAAAGCGCCCTTTTGCTGTTCCAAAAGGCGCCCTTTAAACTTCGTCATTTTTACAGATATTTTTTCTTCTTTTTTATAGTTTTACTGTTTATATTCTCTAAATCCTTCCCCAAGCACCTCTCTTACATCTGTTACAATCATAAAAGCCTGGGGGTCTTTTTTGTCTACTATGTCCATAAGAGCTGCGATTTCTTTTTTCCCTACCACACAAATCAGCATATTTTTTTCATCATTTGAGTACATTCCTTTGGCAGGAATTGCTGTAATTCCACGATCCATTCCATTTAGGACCTCATCTGCAATTTCCTTATATCCCTCTGAAATAATAAACGCCATTTTGGCAAACTTAAGTCCCTCTAAAATAGCGTCCATCAGCTTAGATGTAATATAAACCGCTACAATCGCATATAAGGTAACATAAATTCCATACATCAAAGCCCCCGCGCATACGATCATGCCGTCAAATACCAGAATCTGCTGGGCAACAGAATAATGCTTAAAATGCTTATGAGTAATAGCCGCTAAAAGGTCCGTGCCTCCGGTAGAAGCCCCCGCGCTGAAAACAAGTCCCAGACCGACTCCCATGAAAGCGCCTCCAAAAACTGCCGCTAAAAGAAAATCGCCCTTCGCCAGGTCTATAATAGGAACAATATACAAAGAAACAGAGCATAGTATAGTGCCAATTACCGTATCCTTAAAAAATTTTCTTCCTAAAATTTTATAACTTCCAAAAAACAAAAAAACATTAAAGAAAAGATTGGCGAACCAAAGGGGCACGCCGTCCGGGCAAATAGAAAACCTTCCGGCCGTCAAAGATTTCACAATAATAGCCAGTCCCGTTACCCCTCCTGTAACCATATGCGTCGGCTCAAAAAACATATTAACGCCCACGGCCATTAAAAGCGTCCCCAGAAATATAATCAAATACTTATTTCCTCTTATTTTCATATTACCCTATTTCCTGCCTCTCCCTTTGTATTCCCGCAGCTTTTTGCGGAAGGCCCATCCTTCCTTCGCCTTTTTATAAAAATTTCTTCGTACTAAAACGTTGTAAATTCCCGACAAGCCCAGCCTTGAAATAAACGGCGGTTCCTCCTTATACTCTACAATCATCTGCTCCATAACCCCGCCAAGTCCAATACAGAGCTTTGCATTCAACTGGCTTCCATACTTTCCAATCCAGGACTCCTGTTTAAAATCCTCTAAATCCAGCAAAAGGACGTCCGGCGCCAGGCTGTTTATTTCATTTACAATTCCCTCGTCCGTAGCTTCCGGCTTTACAGCGCTTCCTGCCAAAACCATATCCGACTGGAGCCACTGTAAAAATTGTCCTACGTACCGGATATGTCTTTCCTTTTCAGAAACAATATAGATTGTTTTTCTTTCTCCCTGAAACGCCTTTAAAAGATTTTCCAGGCAATAATAATTAACTATCATGCCATATTCCTGTAGAAGCTCCCCATGATGCAGGCTCAAAAGCTCCTCCTCTCCCGGCAGAACCAAATCCGCCTGAAGAACCATCTCTTGAAGCTCTGGCAGCTCCGCGGCCTGAAGCAGAAGCTTTTGAGAAGCCAGCAATATAACATTAAGCTTATCATTGGAAAGATACTCCTTTACCGTTTCCTCCAAGCTCTTATTATCCAAAATGTTCAGGTCAACATCCATAACCCGTACTGTTTCATTCATATAGGCTCCCACCCCATTTACTTGTTTGCATCTGTCCCTAAAATAATCTGAATATCAATTCCCTCTGGCAGGCTATCCGAAACAGACAGGCTTCCTCCCTCCAGGTAAAGCAAAAGATCTGCGCCGGTTCCCTCATTCCTGACCAGAATACTGCTTTGCTCCTGCACCTGCCCTGTATAATTACCAATAGAATTTACACGGTATCCTTGTTCCTCCAATACCTCCTTATACTTTGCTGCCAAACCGTTCACCTGGCTGGCATTCAGTATTTCAATGGCATATTCCCTGGAATCCGCCTCTGTACCAGAAACCGTTATATCCTGAGGAACCGTATAAGAATCATTTCCCAAAACCTGCTCCAAAAGAGCCTTCGACTCCTCTGGCAGCGCCCTATAGCAGTCCTCCTCTACAACGCCTGGAATCATATGGAAATGCGTATGTTCTATATCCCACCTTAAGTAATCCTTAGCATACTCCTTTTTTGACCGTACAGAAAGGTTAGAAGTACAGCTTTCATACGCCTTTTCTATATACTCCTTTACAGCCTTTTCCTCCTTTTCCACAGCCCTTAACTCGCTCATATAGGCTTCTGTCAAGGTCCATAGATTAACCGTCTGCACCTTCGCATTCTCTTCTTCCTGAACAGTCTCCCGCCGCTGCGTTTTTTCAAACATTCTTTTAAAGGTTTTTGGCTCTACTACCGTATAATAGCTGATGTCAATCCCCAAAAGATCGTTTATAATCAGCTCGCCGTATTCATACATGGTATCTTTAGAAAAATACTTACTGATTGCAGAAACCTTTATAATCTGCGGCGCTTCACAACCGGCCTTAGCAAGCTTCTGGTACAGTTCATTGGAAATAGTTATCTCCGTATTCGCCGGAATTGTAATATAATCCATATTATTTGTATTCGTATTAAATATTTCCAGAACCAGCCCTTTTACCTTGCCGCTTTTTTTATCCACGCTATAAATAAGGTTTTTTGAAATATCTTCTACCGCTACGCTTCCATACAGCTCCTGTATCACCGCCGAAGCCTTGCTGTTTTTGGAAACCCCTCTTTCATTGAAATAAAAAAGGCTCACCTTATAGCTTACAAAGCCAGTTAGTAAAAGCATGGCGATCAACAGCAAAGACATACCGAAACCTCTGAAAAAAACAGCCATTGCATTTCTTTTCTTTTTTCTTTTTTTGCTCATATCATTTCTCCCTTATGTCTCAAGGTTTTAAGCCTAGTTTTCAGTATAACAGAGATTCTAATAAAAAGCAATTTTTTTCAAACACGCCCCTTTTGTAAATTGAGCAAAAGCCTGCGTTGACGGCATTCTCTTTTTAATGATAAAATAATATTGCACACCCTTGTAATTTCGTTGTCCAGAAAGGAGCATTTTTATGAACAAAAAAACTGTCCTCGTCACTGGGGCTTCCCGCGGTATTGGAAAAGCGATTGCCGTCAAATATGCTAAAAAAGGCTATAATGTAATCATTAACTGTGTAAAAAATGAAAACCTTCTGGAAAAGGTAAAAAAAGAGATTACCGGCTATCAGGCCCCTTGCCTTTCCTTTGTTGGGGATGTGGGCGATTATGACGTCTGCGCCGCCATGTTCCAGGAAATCAAAAAAACCTACGGCGGACTTGACGTCCTGGTCAATAACGCAGGCATCTCTTACATCGGCCTTTTAACAGATATGGAAATTCAGGACTGGAACCGGATTATCCAAAATAATCTGACCTCTGTTTTTAACTGCTGCCGCCTCGCCATACCTGGCATGGTACATCAGAAAAAGGGGAAAATTATTAATATCTCCTCTGTCTGGGGCAGCGTAGGAGCCTCCTGCGAGGTCGCTTATTCTACTACAAAGGGCGGCGTCAACGCCTTTACTAAGTCTTTGGCAAAGGAGCTGGCGCCTTCTAATATACAAGTAAATGCCGTGGCCTGCGGCGCTATTGATACAGAAATGAACCATTTCCTGGCAGACGACGAACTTTTGGGGCTGATAGACGAAATCCCTTCTGGACGCCTTGGACAGGCAGAGGAAGTAGCTGATCTGGTCTATTCCCTAACCCACAAGAACCAATATCTGACCGGGCAAGTAATTACTCTGGATGGAGGCTGGATTTAAAAAATGCCTATTCCTGTAAGCAGCATCCCAAATATAGGGTTTCTGCTTACAAGGAATAGGCATTTTTCTTCATTCCCGCGCTGCTTTCTACCTTATTTGCCAAAAACAGCCTCATAATCCGCTTTAAATTTCTCAATTCCCTGATCTGTCAGCGGATGCTTTGTCATCTGCTCCAATACCTTATATGGAACTGTAGCAATATCAGCTCCCGCTCTTGCGCAGTCGATTACATGGATTGGATTTCTTACGCTGGCAGCGATAATCTGCGTTTGTATATCATGTACAGAAAAAATATCTGTAATATCATTAATTAAATCAATACCCGGCATAGAAATGTCATCCAGCCTGCCTAAAAACGGAGATACATAGGTGGCTCCTGCCCTTGCCGCCAAAAGAGCCTGTGCAGCAGAAAAGATAAGAGTTACATTCGTCTTAATTCCCTCGCTGTTTAACACCTTTACCGCCTTTAATCCTTCCACTGTCATTGGAATCTTAACTACCATATTTGGATGGATCGCTGCAATCTCACGTCCTTCTGCAATCATTCCCTCTGCATCCACTGTAGTCGCCTTTACCTCGCCGCTGATAGGCCCGTCTACAATACTTGTGATTTCCTTAATTACCTCTTTAAAATCCCTTCCTTCCTTTGCAATCAGAGAAGGGTTTGTAGTTACGCCGCAGATAATACCCATATCATTGGCTTTCTTAATATCTTCTACATTCGCTGTGTCAACAAAAAATCTCATAGTTATCCTCCCGTTTCGTTTTCCTGGCTGTCCGCCATACCTCCATAATACAGCAATACAGGAAAAAATCAAGGATTATTTTCCCCCATTTCCATATTTTGCAATACAGCGCCTGCCTAACCGCCCAAAGGGGAACATCCTGCTCTCACACACCGGGCAAAGTACAAACCTACTGTTTTGTATGCCGTATTCGGACATAACTGTCCGTCTTCTGCATACAAAACAATAGATTTGTGCTTTTAACGGTGCATATCGATGCAGGATGTTCCCCTTTGGGCGGTTAGGCAGGCGCTGCATTTGAAAAATATGGAAATAGAAGTTATTTTTTACTCGCCAAAAATCTCTACATACACCTTTCTAAGCTGAGGCCCGTCAAATTCTACTATATAAATATCCTGAGCGCCTCCGCAGACAATCTTTCCTTCTACTACTGGAAAAACGCAGTGGTTTCCGCACAGAAGGCTCTTAATATGTCCTGTAGAATTATTTCCTGTTGCTCCATAGGAGGGTAGGAAATGAGCATGGGCATAATCTGCCTCTAATGGAACGACCCTGGCTAAGGTATCGGCAATATCCGTTTCTACACAAGGCAACCCCTCATTTACCATAATACCCGTTGTTGTATGAGCTGTCACCACTAAAACCAAGCCGTTCTTTACCGGACTATTTTCTACCAAACGGTGTACTTCCTCCGTAATATTATGAAACTGTTCCGGCTTCCTGCTGCACCATTCAATTTTCTGCAAATCAACCATTACGCCTCCTCCTTTCCCAAAAACCGGAGGGCATTTTTATAGTAAATTCCCTCTCTTGCATAATCCCTCATTTCTATTTTCTCCAATGCCCGCAGCAATTTAAACTGCCGGAACCTAGGCCCGTTACTGCCAAACATAATCTGACTGTGCAAAGCCCTGTCCGTCCAAAGAGGCCCCATATCTATAGTAAATAACCGCTTTATAGATTCCTCTGGGGAATCCATATATAAAACAGAAGTATCCGTATACACATTCGGATATTTAATCATCAGCATCACCATTTCCCGTACAAAAGGCCATGCAAAATGAGCAAGACACATACGCAATTCGGGATGCCTTACCGCTACCGGCTCAAATTTTAACGGATGCGCATATTCTGTAATACAATTTGGCTCCCAGCTTAAACCGGCATGAAAAATAATAGGCTTATTATACTCTATACACTTTTTATAAATCGGCTCCATAAACTCCTCGCCAGGATAAAAATGCTGCTTTGCCGGATTTAATTTAAGCCCGGAAAGCCCCAGCGTCCCAAACGCATAGTCCAATACCTCCAAGGCATCCTCCCTGCGGGGGTCTACACTGGCAAAACCAATAAACCGATCCGGATGCTCCGACACCACCTTAGCAATCTGATCGTTGTTAACAACCCAGCCCCCTTCCGTCGTAGTCAAATCCAAAGGCAAAAGGGCCGCCTTGTCCACTTTTGCATAATCCAGCTCAATAAAGGTTTCATCATAATCATACGGCGCTTGCTTAAAGGTGCCAAAAGCATTTTGCCGAAATAAAAGCTCTTCCTCATCTGGACAGATAGACTTATAATAAATCGGATGCATGTGCATATCAATTATCATCATTTTTTACCCCATTTCTGCACAGCCTCTTTCACATACCAAGTTTGTAATCGCTGTGCAGACACAAACTCGCAGACTAAAAGCTTCAACCTTCATATATACCCTATTTTTAATATGGCTCAAATTTAGAAACAACTCCTGCGCTGGTCTTTGCCCCTAAAGCCATGGATTCTTCAATTTCATAATTATGGATAATACCATAAGTAAATCCTGCAATATAGGAATCTCCGGCGCCTACCGTATTTACCACCTCTGTTTTTACAATGCCATACCGATGGAACTTTTCACCATCATAACAAATACTTCCATTTTCCCCCAGGGTGGCCGTCACAAGCTTTGGACCAAAAGAGTAAATTCTCTTTAAATGCTCCAGGATATAGTCATCTTCCTGCTCATAAGATAAAAATACATAATCAACATTTTTAAAATTTTCATCCGTATTATATTCCGGGTCATCGCTGAATACAGAAAAATCCATAACTACCTTTACTCCGGCAGCCCGAAGCTCTGGCAAATCCTTCAATACATTACCAAACAAATCGGTATGCATATAATCAAAGGTTTTTATGTAATCCTTATCCTCTTTTGTCAAAGAAAAATCTGCCATAACCCCCTCAATTTCCTCTAAATGTACCCTGTCAACGCCATTTTTTAAATCCATCATCATACGGCAGGTATCCCCTTTTGCTGTATGGAGATAACTTATATCAATGCCTTCCTTTTCTAGCGCTTTCTTCATTTCCTCCCCATAAGCATCGGCGCCTACTACGCTCAAAATACTAACCGGCACGCCCATCCTTTTTAAATGAATTCCCCAATCAACGCCATTTCCCGTTGGATACGCCTTCCCAAGCTTCTCATAAACATCCATACAAGAAAATCCTACACCAATTACTTTCATAAACAAAACTCCTTCCTGAAGATATAATCTATTTAGAATATAACATATTATAACGTTATGTTCAACTATAATTCTCTTTTATTTTTATATTTTTCAGAATATTTTAAACGCGCTCCAGCCGCGCTTCCAATTCTAAAAACAAAAATAAGGCCGTTGCATGAAACCGTCTCCCTAATCTCCTTCATACAACAGCCCTGGAATGCATTTGGCAAATACAGAAACTCAAGTCAATGATATATTACCTTTATTCATTCTGCATTTACTATATGATAATATGTCCTTGCTGTAATTCCATAAACGCAAACATAAAGCAAACTAAATATCCCAAAGGTAATAAAGGCGCTAAGCGCAAACAATTTCATATCTACCACTCCAAATAAAATCAATATTTTTTCAAGACAAGGTACGGCTGCCAAAAGATGGAGCCCCGCCATAACAACCGGAGAAAAAAATACCAAGAGCATTTGGCTTTTAATAGCCGACCACACCTCTGCCTTAGACATTCCGACTTTGCACATAATTCCAAACCTGCTGCTGTCCTCATACCCCTCTGTCATCTGCTTATAATAAATAATCAGAACCGTTGCAAAAGTAAATACAATTCCCAGAAAAATACCAATAAAAAGCAGACTGCCATTCACAGCTAAAAAGGTTTCCCTGTCCATTTCTCCAGAGGACAGCCAAAAATCATATTTCTTTGCAATCTCTTTCAGTCTTTTCGCAAGCTCAATTTCGCCTTCTCTATCTAAATCCGGTGAAATCTCCCAATAATAGGTGTACAGAGCCTCGCTCCACTCTTCCCCGCTATCAATCGCCGCATAAATTTCCTTAATCTGCGTCTCATTCTTGAAAATAAGAAAATAGGTATCGCATATCTCTGGTTCACTCTTTTCAGAAGGGCGCGGAGTTCCTTTCTGCTGACCTGCTACCCGATAAGAGCTGTTCCCCAGTACAATCTCCTTTGGCAGCTCCTCCCCCTGTATAGCGTAAACAAATATCTCGTTCTCCTTTAAAGAAAGCTTTTCCCCAAAACTCTTTTCAAAATCCTCCTGGCTTATTAGCTGCAGCACGCAAATATCCCGTAAAGTAAGCTGTTCATTATCCATAAACTGCTCAAACTGGCCGTTCTTTTTTTCAGCATATAGCTCTACCACTCTCATAGAAAACGCCTCGTCCCAGGTTCTTCCATATTTTTCAAGAACAGGCGTCGCTTCCTTCTGAAAATCCTTTTGCCCTTCTTCTCCCAGCCATTCTCCACTTATCCTGATACTGCTCTCCTTTTTTCTTTCAATTTCGGCATATATAGTCACTGTCGTAGAAAGCATCACCAAAACTACCGTTGATAGAATACAAATATTAGCAAGGCTGGCCGCATTTCTCTTCATCCGGTACTGAAGCCCTGATACAGCTACAAAATGCTTTGTTTTGTAGTAATAAGTTTTATTTCTTTGTAATATCTTTAAAATGGCTACGATTGCCGTCTGGAACAATCCATAGGTTCCTCCAATAACAAGGAGCACCGCGATGAAAAACAGATTAACTGCCTCCAGTGGAGAGCCGCAGGTAATTGCAATATAATATCCGGCTCCAAGTAAACCAAGACTTACCGCCGCCCAAAACCAGCGCGCTTTCAGCTCCTTTTCTCCCTTTTTATCACTCTGCAAAAGCTCTAGCGGACGTATCATTCTTATACTGCTGTAATTATAAGCGTACACAGCTAAAAACAGCAGAATAAAAACCAGCAGGGCGCTTCCTATGGCCTTTCCCGGAACCATAAACCCAAGCTTCACGCCATTTCCCATAATTCTTAAAAGAATAATATAGCATGCCTTTGAAAACAAAGTTCCCAGCAAAATACCTCCCCCAATAGCAATAATACCAGAAATCAAAATTTCTCTGGAAAGAATCTTCGCTACATGCTTTTTCTCCATTCCCAGCACACAATAGAGGCCCAATTCCCTTTTCCGCTGCTTCATTAGAAAACTGTTAATGTAAAACAAAAAGATAACAGAGAATACCATCATTACCCGCATACCCATACCTAAAATCATTTTTACAGAATCCCCGCCCCGAACCAGTTGCAGCCCTGTATTGTAAGCCAAAAACGAAAAGATACTGTACATAGAAACCATTCCGGTCGCCGCCAAAATAAACGGCACATAAATCCGCCTGTTTTTCTGAATACTTTGCAACGCCATTTTCAAATAAAAATATTTATTCATGCTCTTTTCCTCCTGACATAAGAAGCGTCAATGTATCTGAGATAGCCTCATACATTTCCTCCTCTGTACGGTTTTCCCGGTAAAGCTGGTGATATACCGCTCCATCCTTAATAAACAGAACCCTTCCCGCATGGCTGGCCGCCTTTGTGCTGTGCGTTACCATCAAAATCGTCTGCCCCGTGCTGTTAAAATCCTCAAACAGCCGAAGCACCTCATCAGAAGACCGCGAATCCAAGGCTCCCGTCGGCTCGTCGGCTAAGAGGAGCTTTGGCTGTGAAATCATTGCTCTCGCCAAGGCGGTTCTTTGCTTTTGTCCACCAGAAATTTCATAAGGGAACTTATTTAAAATCCCATCAATTCCCAGACGTTTTACCAAAGGTTCTAACACAGTCTCCATATAACGGGGGTCCTTTCCATTTAACACCAGCGGCAATAAAATATTATCCTTTACAGTAAAAGTATCCAATAAATTAAAATCCTGGAATACAAAACCTAAATGGTTTCTGCGGAAGGCCGCCAGCTCCTTATCCTTAATATTTGACAGCCTTTCTCCTCCTAAAACTACATCGCCAGAGGTAGCCTTATCCAAAGCCGCCAGAATATTTAAAAGAGTCGTCTTTCCTGAGCCGCTTTCTCCCATAATAGCCACGTACTCTCCCTCATTTACAGAAAAATCTACCTGCCGCAAAGCCTCTATCTGATTTCCGCCAAACCGGGTCATATATACTTTTTTCAGTTTTTTCACTTCTAATAATGCCATATTCATTTCTCCTTCCTTCTTTATGAACCCATTATAACAGTACTGAAAAAAGAAATCCCCAATATCAGCTTACAAAAATCCCCCTAACCTTACGATTTTGTAAGATTAGGGGGATATAAAATTATTTATTATAACTTTAACAGCCAGAGTGTCTCAATATATGTGCCGATATAGAATCTATTTTTTGTTCCGCTGTTTCATTATACCTTTTAATTATACTTTTTAATGCATAAAAAATCCGTTTTTCCATCTACAAAATAATCCTTCCGTAAAATAAAATCGTATTTATGTAGTTCACACAAAATACTATAAACTCTATCTGTCATCGGAATTTTTCTTGCATATTAAATTTAACAGTAATACCGGATTTCACCAAAAGTATTATACCATTTTTTAATTATTTCACTGCTCCTTGCCTCAACAATCTCACGAATATATTTTAATTTTCTATCTGGTATCTTTGAATTATTATTACATAACAAAGCCTTCCCTGTTTTTGTAATCCAGATTTTAGTCGCTTTAGGAGAGGGGATACCTTCTGACACATGCACATGGATCATTCTCATTCATCCAGAAATACACAACATAGGAACCAATTTTAAAAATTTGAGGCATTCTCAAACCCACCTTCCCTCGCAAGCTCAATAATAATATGGGCTGTTGATTCTAATAATTCCTGAAAATATCTAATATCCTCCTGTGTAAATCCTTCATTATTTTTCCACTCATACTCAGGGAGGTAACATTCAATAGACTGGAAACCTCCATAAACAGGCCTTTCAATACAGACTTTGACCCTTTCTTTCCCATCAAAATCCAACGCTTCAGAATGCACAATTTCTGTATTATCATTCAATGTCATAAATGGATACAACATAGTATCGACCCCCATCTGCTTTTTAGTGTTTTGATAATTATAGCATATTGTATTAGGGTTTGGAAGAATATTCTTTCTGTGAATATACCAATTAATATACCCAATAGTATATATGATAATGAACTAAATTCTGGCCTATATAAGGTATTATATATAAAATAATTGCCAGGTAAAAGTATTTGTGTTAGGTAAAAATACTACTGCATAAAGGATTTGTATTTTTAAGATTAATTAACTTTCTTCTATACCACCTATTCTCATCATTATCGAACAAATATTCCAAAAACTTTATTTCAC
>CATKYY010000012.1 GCA_949841225.1 uncultured Acetivibrio sp. | reverse complement strand
ATAAAGATTTTAGAAATGAGGTTGTTCTATGAATTTAGACAAGAATACAATGAAAAAACTCCGCGGTCTGATTTTATTTACAGTTATCTTATTAGCGGCTATGCTAAACCTGGCTGCTATTGAAAGAGGAATTCATACCCTGATTGGACTTATTTTTCCTTTTCTTTTAGGCGGCTGCATTGCTTTTATTTTAAATGTACCTATGGCCGCTCTAGAAGAAAAGGTTTTTAAACAGCTGAAATCAAAAAAATTAAAACGGGCTGTAAGCCTGGTTGCTTCCCTGCTTCTTGTTATTGGAGCAATCTTTATCGTTATGTTTTTAGTAATTCCAGAATTAGGAAGCACCTTTCTTTCCTTAAGCAACCGCTTTCCTGCCTTTATGGAAAACGTAAGCTTAAAAGCAGAGCAGCTTTTCCAGGAAAACCCTCAAATTGTGGAATGGATTGAAAACGTTGAATTTAATTGGGACTCCATCGTTGCAAACCTGGTCAACTTTTTTAAAAACGGAGCGGGCAACGTCCTGGGCTCTACCGTTAATGTCGCTATGAATATTGCCAGCGGCGTAACTACCTTTTTTATCGGCCTGGTATTTTCTCTTTACATTCTTATTGAAAAAGAAAAGCTGGGCAAACAGTCTAAAATGATTCTGGCTGCTTTTTTGCCGGAAAAATATTACAGCCAGACTTTAAAAATCGCTTCCCTTACATATACTACCTTTGCTAATTTCCTTTCCGGCCAGTGTATAGAAGCTGTTATTTTAGGTACTATGTTTTTTATTTCTATGAGTATCCTGAAATTCCCTTATGCCCTGTTAATCGGCGTCTTAATTGCTTTTACTGCCCTGATTCCGATTTTCGGCGCTTTTATCGGCTGTATTGTAGGTACCTTTTTAATCCTGATGGTTTCCCCTATACAGGCTCTGTGGTTCATTGTTTTATTTAATGTTCTGCAGCAAATTGAAGGAAACCTGATTTATCCGAAGGTAGTCGGCGGCTCTGTAGGACTTCCGTCTATGTGGGTTCTGGTTGCCGTTACCTTAGGCGCCAGTACTATGGGCGTAGTTGGTATGCTGATTTTTATCCCTCTTACCTCCGTTATTTATGCCCTGTTCCGCCAAACTGTATATCATAGGCTGAAAATACAGAAAAAAAATCCTGAAAAGTTATAAATTATCTGCTTAATACCAAAAGCCCTGCCAATAAATACTATTTCTTGAGTTTCTGTATTTTGCAAATGGTGGGGCTGCCAGGGCGGAGCGAATGGTTATTTTGCATTGATATGCACCGTTAAAAGCACAAATTTGTGGTTTTGTGTGCCGGAGGCGGACATTAATGTCCAAATCTGGCATACAAAACCGCAGATTTGTACTTTGCTTCGGTGTGTGTGAGCAAAATAACCATTCGCTCCGCCTTAGCAGCCCCACCATTTGCAAAATACGGAAACTCAAGATCCTATTTGGCAGGACTTTTGACGCTCCAATCTTCACAGAAATAAAAACCGTCTTTAATCTTTATTTCTCATATCCATAATTTTACGCACTGCGGCCCAAATAAATACAGCCGCAATAACAATACGGGTAATGCTGCTTCCATGCGGAAAGACAATTAGAGCTAACGCCAGCACCAGCATAAGTATAACTATCAAAATTTCCTTCGTTCTTTCATTCATTTTAACTCCATTCCTGCGCCGCTTTCTGTGCATCAACGAGTTTGGGCCAAGCAGCGCGCAGGCGCAAATCTCGCGATTGAAAATTTTGATTTTCAATCTATCCTAACAGGAGGAACCTTTTAGAATTAAAAAAGTAAAATAAGGTAAAGATATATTATTAAATAATTTTCACATTACTTACAAAGGAGGTTTTTATGCAGCTAGTTGGAATAACCGCCCTTGGCGTAGGAGGCGCTACCATATTTGGCGCTATGCTTGGATTCCTGTTCAAAAGAATCCCGCACAAATGGAACGATGCCATTCTAGGCTTTGCCGCAGGCATTATGCTGGCGGCGGCAATCCTTGGACTAATCCTCCCTTCTTTAGAGGCTGGAGGAAAAAACGGCGTGTGGATTACCGCTCTGGGTATTCTGTGCGGCGCCTTATTCCTTAATTTTGCAGACCGCTTCACTCCGCACCTCCACCATATTACCGGAATGGATAAGGAGGCTCATAAAAATAACCAATCCCTTGATAAAATACTACTGTTCGTTATGGCTGTAGCCATCCACAATTTACCGGAAGGCCTGGCCGCAGGAGTCGGCTTTGGCAGCGGAGACATAGGAAATGCTATTACCGTAGCCGTAGGTATTGCTCTCCAAAACATCCCCGAGGGCATGGTTATCATTTCTCCCTTGCTCTTGAGCGGCGTCAGTAAAGAGAGAACGTTTCTCATTGCTTCCTTTACCGGAATTGTTGAAATCTTCGGAACTTTTATTGGTTATTTTGCCGCTACAGCTTCCTCTTCCATCCTTCCTTTTGCGCTTTCCTTTGCCGGAGGCACCATGCTTTATATTATTAGCGATGAAATGATACCGGAAACCCACAGCCATTCCTATGAAAGGATGGCTACCTATTCCATTTTGTTGGGTTTTATCCTGATGATGATAATGGATAATTACCTTAATTGAATTTGCGCCTTACTACAAAAGGTTCACTCCCTGTTCCTTCGCATATTCAATTACATCCGGTTTCCAAATGGAAGACTGCACCTCGCCGATATGCGCCCTCCGCATAAAAAACATACAAATCCGTGACTGTCCTATGCCACCCCCAATGGTATATGGAAGCTCTCCATCCAACAGAGCCTTTTGGAACGGCAGTTTCGCCCTTTCCTCACATCCGCTCAATTTCAGTTGTCTTTCCAGAGCTTCTTTATCCACGCGTATTCCCATAGAGGACAACTCCAGAGCAATATCCAGCACCGGATAATAAACCAAAATATCCCCATTCAGGCTCCAGTCGTCATAATCTGGAGCTCTTCCATCATGAGGCTTTCCTGATGCCAGCTTATCTCCAATCTGCATCAAAAACACTGCTTTTTTCTCTTTCGCAGCCTGGTGCTCCCTTTCCTTTGGAGTAAGCTGCGGGTAAGCATCCTCCAGCTCCTGCGTTGTAAGAAAGCAAATATCTTCCGGCAGAATTTCTTCAATAAAATCATAACGTTCCGCCATATATTTTTCTGTTTTCTGAAGAGCGGCGTATACCTTTTTTACTACCGCCTTTAAAGTCTCTGTATTTCTTTCTTCTTTATATATAATCTTTTCCCAATCCCACTGGTCCACATAAATAGAATGGATATTGTCGGTGTCCTCATCTCTTCGGATTGCGCTCATATCGGTATACAATCCTTCTCCATGGGAAAATCCATATCGTTTCAGCGCCTGTCTCTTCCATTTTGCCAGGGAATGTACAATTTCTGCCAGAGCATCTCCTTGTTCCTTAATGCCAAAACTAACCGGCCGCTCCACTCCATTTAAATTATCATTCAGTCCTGTTTCCGGCTGTACAAACAAAGGCGCCGATACGCGGGTCAGATTAAGTTCCTTTGCTAATATCCGTTCAAAAAAGTCTTTTACCTCCTTAATCGCTATCTCCGTATCCTTAATGGACTGAGGACTTTTATAGCCTTCTGGAATATATAAATGTTCCATGCTCCTGGCTCCTTTCTTCTACTAAATTATTTTTACTATTATACTGCTACCGCCTCCAAATGACAAGTGCGGCTTTTCTTAAATCCACAACGAACGCAGAATCCTTGCAGCAATGCGCGCCGTTAAAAGCACAAAATTACAGGCTGGAAATACATTTCTGCTTTTTCCATATTCAGGATTGTCTGCCTATTGACAAAGTAAAAGAATGGCAATATATTTGTTATCAAAGGAGAGTATTTGTCAGTGAAAAGCTCTCCAAAAAGTAAAATCAGGAGGTTTGAAAATTGAAAAAACGAATTCTTTCCGCTGTTTTAACTCTGTGCTTATGCATTTCTTCTCACTCGGCGGCATATGCGGCGCAGGAAGTTCCTTTACAGCAAAAGGATGCCCTTACAACAGAATCTACAACCAAAAGCGATGTTAAAATTCCTACTCCGACAGAGGTCTATGAAGCCATGATCGCATTGAAGGAGCAGGAAGCGTATAAGGAGGGAACGCCTTGGACCAACGATGAACCTTATTCAGATGCAAAGGGGTATTATCGCTGGAAGGGCGGACCCCTTGATGGGAAAAATATCTCTGCCGTAGGCTGCGTAGCCTTCGCCTTTATACTCAGTGATGCGGCATTTGACAGTCTGCCAGCCAGAATGTACGCAACGGGCCAATTTCAATTTGAGGATATAAAAGCCGGAGATATTTTACGGGTAAACAATGATGTTCATACCGTTATCGTACTTGAGGCAGCTGAAGATGCCGTGGTCCTTGCCGAAGGAAACATCAGCGCCGGAGACCATAAAGGTAAAGTCCATTGGGGAAGAACCATGTCCAAAGAAGAGGTGATGAATAGCGCCAGCCATTATATCACCCGCTACCCAGAAGACTATGTCTCGCCAGATGATCCAACCGCCAACGATATAGTTGACGAGGGAACGCTTGACGGAGGCCTTACCTGGAAGCTGACAAAGGCGGGTACGCTGACTATCTCCGGTAAGGGAGCTATGCCAGATTTCAGCGGTCCCGCTGATGAGCCTTGGAGTAACAGCGGCAGTCAAAGCCGGAATAGCGTCAACAAAATCCGAAAAGTCGTTATTGAAGAGGGCGTTACCAGTATTGGTTCCTGTGCCTTTTGGAACTGCGAAGTTCTTAGCGCGCAAATTTCCTCTACAGTAACAACTATTGGCAATAGCGCTTTCCGCAATTCTTCCATTGTTTCCGTAACCATTCCTTCCAATGTAACAATCATTGGAGACAGCGCTTTTCAAGACTGTAAAAATCTTAGCTCGGTATCTATTTCTGAAGGAGTAGAAAAAATCAGCCAAAATGCTTTCCGCGCGTGCCAAAGCCTCGCCTCCATAGCTCTTCCTGCCAGTATCGGCGAGGTGGGCGCCGCTGCATTTTTTCAATGCCAGAAAATGACAAGCGCGACATTTGCTCCTGGTAATAAGCAGGTAACGTTAGGCGACAATATGTTTACGCAATGCTACTATCTGATGTCTGTAACACTTCCTAAAAATATAGACTGCATTCCTACTGGCATGTTTCAGAATTGTCTAATGCTTCCTGGCTTAGAAATTCCGCAAGGCGCAGAAAGTATAGGAGAAAGCGCATTTGCTTCCTGCTCTGCGTTATCTGTCCTCATCATTCCAGACAGCGTAGGAAGGATAGAAAGATCTGCATTTTCAGCTTGTCCTCTGAGCGATATATACTTTACTGGCACCGAAGAGCAGTGGAAGGCTATAAGTAAAATACCTGTGCTGTCAGACTTAGAAAAGGTAAAGATAACATACAACTACATCCCCCCATCTGAGCCTGACGGCGATGATAACAACAACGACAATCCTGGAGGCGACAATACTCCGGGCGGCGACAATTCTGGAAGCGGCAATACTCCAGGCGGCGGTGACAATTCTGGAAGCGGCAGTACTCCAGGCGGCGGTGACAATTCTGGAAGCGGCAGTACTCCGGGCGGCGGTAACAATTCTGGAAGTACCAATAATTCAGGAAGCAACAATTCAGAAAATGTTGATAAGCCAGAAAATAACGCTGATATTTCCAACGCAGCCATAACCTTAGCCGAAACAGACTATATTTATGATGGAACTGCTAAAACCCCGTCTGTAACCGTGGAGCTGGATGGTAAAACATTAGTTTTAAATACGGATTATACCGTTTCTTACAGCAACAACGTCAACCCAGGAACCGCTACTGTAACTATTATAGGTATGGGAAATTATACTGGCAGCAATACAGCCAGTTTTACAATTACAAAGGAACCGGACATTATCTGTGATAAAACTGTGTATAAGGTTACGTACGGCGCAAAACCATTCCAAATTAACGCCTCCTCCGAGGCCAAACTAACCTTTACAAGCTCCAATCCAAAGATTGTGGCTGTAGATAAGAACACCGGAACGGCTACCATCAAGGGTACCGGGACAGCTACCATAACTATCAAGGCAGAAAAATTATCAAAGAAAGTAACCGTCAAGGTAAATCCAAAGAAGCCGTCTGTAAAATCAGTAAAGACAGCATCTGGTAAAAAGCTGGCCATAGCATGGGCAAAGGATAAAATGTCGTCAGGCTATCAGGTTCAAATAAGCACAGATAAGAGCTTTAAGAAAAATATAAAATCCAAAAATACAACAAAGACCTCCTACACATTCACAAAGCTGAAAACAGGTAAGAAGTACTATGTAAGAATACGCAGCTATAAAAAATCTGGTGGAGAAACCTTATACAGCTCATGGAGCAATGTAAAATTGAGCGGCAAGGTTAAGAAATAACACAGATACATAAAATACTATTTTTTAAAGAATAACCGTCTAGTTATACTGGGCGGTTATTTTTGCGTTTTATTACTATCCCCGACTTGCAGCCTTATTTCAAAACAGAATCACTTTCCCTATTGACACGCATAAAATACCGTGTATAATAGGTATTACACGTTTACTTTTACTAAACTTTAAGTTTATTATTACTTTTATCCAACGTTCTGTAATGATAAAAGCAGGAGGCGTAAAAAAGCCATGGATATAGGCCATAAAATTAAAGAGCTAAGGGTTCGCTGCAGTCTGACCCAGGAAGAACTGGCAGACCGCGCCGAGCTGTCTAAGGGTTTTATTTCTCAGCTGGAAAGGGATTTGACCTCCCCTTCCATCGCTACTTTAGTAGACATACTGCAATGCCTTGGAACCAATCTGGAGGAATTTTTTTCCAATACTACCTCGGAACAGGTTGTATTTAAGAAAACAGACTATTTTGAAAAAGTCGACAACGACTTAAAAAATAAAGTAGAATGGATTATTCCCAACGCACAGAAAAATGCGATGGAGCCTATTTTGCTTACCCTGGAGCCCGGCGGCTCTACTTACCCCGATAACCCACACGACGGGGAAGAATTCGGTTATATATTAAAGGGCAGTATCCAGATTCATATCGGGGGCCTGACTTACACTGCAAGGGCAGGCGAATCCTTTTATTTTACACCCAATAAACAGCATTATATACAGGCTTCAGGAGTAAAGGGGGCCGTCCTTTTGTGGGTTTCCACTCCACCGAGCTTTTAAGGAGGAACCAATATGGCAAATAAACTGATTGAATTAGTTGATATAAAAAAATCTTATGGAGATAATGTAGTTTTAGATGAAATGAACCTTTATTTCAATGAAAATAAGTTCCTTACCCTCCTGGGGCCAAGCGGCTGTGGTAAAACCACAACTCTGCGGATTATGGGGGGCTTTGAAACTCCCGATACAGGCAAAGTGATTTTCAAGGGCCAGGATATTACCAGCCTCCCTCCAAACAAACGCCCTTTAAATACCGTATTCCAGAAATACGCCTTATTTACCCATATGACTATCGCTGAGAATATTGCTTTCGGTTTAAAAATCAAGAAAAAAAGTAAAGACTATATTAAGGATAAAATAAAATACGCCCTGAAGCTGGTAAACCTGGAGGGCTTTGAAAACCGTATGCCGGATTCTTTAAGCGGCGGCCAGCAGCAGCGTATCGCCATTGCCCGCGCCATTGTAAATGAGCCGAAGGTCCTTTTACTGGATGAACCCCTGGGCGCCCTCGATTTAAAGCTGCGGCAGGATATGCAATATGAACTGATACGTTTAAAAAACGAGCTCGGCATTACCTTTGTCTATGTTACCCACGACCAGGAGGAGGCTCTTACTATGTCCGATACGATTGTCGTTATGAACCAGGGCTATATCCAGCAAATCGGTTCCCCGGAGGATATTTACAATGAGCCGGAAAACGCCTTTGTAGCAGATTTCATTGGTGAAAGCAATATTATCGCCTCTACTATGGTTCATGATAAGCTGGTTAATATCCTTGGCGTTAATTTCCCTTGCGTCGATGTAGGCTTCGGCACGAATAAACCAGTCGACGTAGTTATCCGCCCGGAGGACATTGACCTTGTAGCTCCTGAGGACGGCATTATTACCGGCCGCGTTACCTCCCTTATTTTCAAAGGCGTCCACTATGAAATGGACGTTATGGCCTGCGGCCATGAATGGCTGGTTCACAGTACAGATATGTGTCCTGTAGGGCAGGAAGTAGGGCTAAGAGTAGACCCCTTTGATATACAGATTATGAATAAACCAGAATCTGAAGATGAGGAGGCAGTAAAAATTGAAGAGTAAAAAGAAATACCTGGCGGCCCCATACCTTATTTGGATGGCCGGCTTTACCGTAATCCCTCTGCTCCTCATTATATATTACGGTCTTACTGGAAAAAATGGCGGATTTACATTCAGCAATATTATGGCAATCGCTACGCCGGAGCACAGGAAAGCTCTGTTTTTATCGGTCGCTCTTTCCTTAGCCAGCACTCTTCTTTGCCTGGTTTTGGCCTATCCTTTAGCCATGATTCTTAAAAGCCTGCAAATAAATCAAAACCGTTTTATTGTATTTTTATTTATTCTCCCTATGTGGATGAATTTCCTGCTGCGGACTATGGCTTGGCAGACAATCCTGGAAAACCAGGGAGTTTTAAACTCTCTGCTTCGGTTTCTCCATCTGCCCCCCATTAGTATTATCAATACCCCCTACGCCATTGTATTCGGTATGGTCTACAATTTTTTACCCTTTATGATCCTTCCGATTTACAATGTGTTGGTAAAAATCAGCAATGATGTTATTAACGCGGCAAAGGACCTGGGCGCTAATCCCATACAGATTTTCTTTCAGATTATCCTTCCGCTAAGTATTCCGGGAGTTATCAGCGGCATTACTATGGTATTTGTGCCGGCTCTTACTACCTTTGTTATCTCCAATCTCCTTGGCGGCGGAAAAATACTTCTGATTGGAAATGTCATTGAGCAGGAATTCTCCTTTTCCATGGATTGGAATTTAGGCAGCGGTCTTTCTCTGGTACTTATGATATTTATTTTAGCAAGTATGGCGCTCCTCGCCAAATATGATAAAAACGGGGAGGGAACTACATTCTGATGAAAAAATTTTTTAAAAATATATACCTGACTATTATTTTTATTTTTTTATACGCGCCGATTGGAACTTTAATCGTCCTTTCCTTTAATGAATCCAAATCCCGCGTAAAATGGGGCGGATTTTCCCTGAAATGGTATCAGGCTCTTTTTCAAAGCGAACGAATCATGCAGGCTTTGTATACAACCCTGCTAATCGCCTTTCTTTCCGCGCTGATTGCAACCATTATTGGAACAATCGCCTCCATTGGCATTAACAGTATGCGGAAAACGCCAAAATCTATTGTTTTGGGGCTTAATAATATTCCTCTTTTAAATGCCGACATCGTAACAGGTATTTCCCTGATGCTTTGCTTCCTGGCTTTTGGTATTTCTTTAGGCTTCAAAACCGTACTAATCGCCCATATTACCTTTAATATTCCTTATGTCATTCTGAGCGTTATGCCAAAGCTCCGGCAAACAGAAAACGGCGTTTACGAGGCTGCCCTGGATTTGGGCGCCGCTCCTTTATATGCCTTTTTTAAGGTAATTTTCCCTGATATACTTCCAGGGGTGTTGTCCGGCTTTTTACTGTCCTTTACTATGTCGCTGGATGATTTTATTATTACCCATTTTACCAAGGGAGTAGGCATTAATACCCTTTCCACCCTGATTTACAGCGAAGTACGCAGGGGCATAAAGCCTACGATGTACGCCCTTTCCTCTCTCCTTTTTATCGCAATTTTAATTCTTTTACTGGTCGCCAACCGCCCGGAAAAGGAAGACAGCGTAAAAAAAATAAAGCAGGAAAAGAAGTCCCTTTGGCTTGCAGAACATAAAAAGCTGGTTTTTGTTCCTGCTTTCGTCCTGATTACCGCCTTTGTAATCCTTGCCGGCAGTAAAACCATGGGGAATAAGGTAGTCAAGGTATACAACTGGGGCGATTATATTGATGAAAGAGTTATTTCCATGTTTGAAGAAGAAACGGGCATTGAGGTAATTTATGATGTTTTTGAAACCAATGAGGAAATGTACCCTGTAGTCGAAGCAGGCGGCACGGTCTACGACGCCATCTGCCCTTCCGACTACATGATTTCCAAAATGGCTCAAAAAGGAATGCTGCAAGAAATCAACTTTGATAATGTTCCAAATATCAAATATATCAGCGAGCAGCAGATAAAATCCTCTCAGTATTTCGACCCGGAAAATAAATACTCTGTACCATATACTTATGGGACTCTGGGCATCCTCTACAACAAAGCCCTGATTGACAAACCGGACTCCTGGAATATCCTCTGGGATGAAGCCTACGCAGGTGAAATTTTGATGTATAATAGCGTCCGGGATCTGTTTGTACCGGCTCTCGCCCTGAACGGCTGCTCTATCAACACAACGGATGCGAAGGAGCTTGCAAAGGCGCAGACAATGCTTATTGAGCAAAAGCCTCTGGTGCAGGCCTACATCATGGATCAAATAAAAGATAAAATGATCAACAACGAAGCTATGCTGGCTCTGGCGTATTCTGGCGAATACCTGGCTATTCAGGAGGAAAATGAAGATATTGACTTTGTCGTTCCAAAGGAAGGATCTAACTGCTTTATTGATTCCTGGGTTATCCCTGCGAATGCAGAAAACAAGGAAAATGCAGAAGCCTGGATTAACTTCCTGTGCCGCCCGGATATTGCAAAAATGAATTTTGAGTACATCACCTACTCCACCCCAAATACCGGCGCCGTAGAACAACTGGACGACAGCCTGAAAAGCCTGGACGCTGTATTCCCTTCTGCACAAGTCCTGGAAAACTGCGAAGTATTCCAGTATCTTGGCGAGTCTGCGGATGCACTATATAATAACCTTTGGAAAGAAATTAAGGGAAATTAGCCCTGCATCCAATTTTAAAAAACCGCTCCTGGGCTAAAGCATATTTTTAAAAATAATCTCTGCACGCGCCAGGCAGAGCGCAGATTTCCTGCGCCCTGCCTGGCGCAACTCATTTCCTTCAGATACGCCTGAACCCACCAATGATACGCTGCTAAAAACGCAGATTTCCAAACAGCCAATCTTTAAAAACTGCCAACGCTTCCCGAATGTAATAGCTTACTGCCAGAATAGAATCTGTTTTGACTCCAAGTCCTTCCAAATTTATAAAACCCTGTTTTTCGCCTATTCTCAAAGCGCGGTAAATATGGAAACGGTTGCTGACCGCCACTGCGCGAAAACCTTCCTCTGCCACCCCGGCTGCTTCCCTTTTTTTCTCTATTAATTCCAGGCTGAACTTCATATTCTCATAAGTATTAGAAGATTTATCCTCCTTCCAGATTCTTTCTTCTGGAATTCCATGTTCCACAAGGTACTCCTGCATTGCCCAAGCCTCTGAAACAGCCTCTCCATTCCCTTGCCCTCCCGATACAATAATAACAGCATTCGGATTTTCTAAACCGTATTCTAATGCTTTTTCCAAGCGGTATTTTAAAGAACGGGTTATTTTAAATCCCCGTATCTGGCAGCCAAGAACAATTAAATAATCCGCCCCTTTTTGAGGCTTCCTATTGCCATAATAAATAATTTTTCCTTCTAAAAGAATGAGCGCTGCCAGACCAATAAAAAAAATACCCCAAACAGCCTTTTGAAGCTTATCTGGTATTTTATGAAAAAAGAAATACAATAACGCCCCTGCTCCGCTGCAGGCCGCCCAAAACCATCCAAAAGCAGAAAAAACTCCTGCATAAATACAAATAACTACAAAATAGGCAAAACATAGGCCTCCTAAAATTCCCCAAAACATCCTATCACCTCATTGCTTTTTGCACAGTTCTTTCTACACATTCCTTACAGGTAATCACATTTCCAACACTAAAGTAATATATTTTCATTATCCTCTTTATGGCTCCCGGCCGCTGCCCCTTTCATAGCAAACGATAATTAAATTAATTTTCCCTATTATAAAATATAACTTTTTATTTATCAAGTAGCTATGCTTGACTGAATTATCCCTATTGACAATTAAGTCAATCCGTTCTATACTGTACTTGTTCTTATATAACAGTATAAGACAGAAGGATGGTGAGAGGTTGGAAATCATAGTAAGCAATAAGGCAAGCCGCCCCTTATATGAGCAAATTTCTACACAGATTAAAGCGGCCATTATGAGCGGAGAATTAAAAACCGGCGAAGCAATCCCCTCTGTACGGTCTTTGGCAAAGTCCTTACAAATTAGCATTTTAACCGTTCAGAAAGCATATTCCACATTGCAGGAAGACGGTTTTATTGAAACCACGGCAGGAAAGGGGTGTTATGTATCGGCGCAAAATCAAGATTTTTATTTAGAAGAACAACAGAAAAAGATTGAAGAAAAATTTTCAGAAGCAGTTGAGCTTGCCCGTTCCTCCGGCATTAAACTTGATAAACTGATAAACTTGCTTACCCTTTTATATGAGGAGGATGAAGATTGAAAATTAAAATTTTCAATCGCGAGATTTGCGCCTGCGCGCTGCTTGGCTCAAACTCGTTAAAGCGCAGAAGGCGGCGCAGGAATGGAGGAAATGATGAACAGAAATGCATTGACCGTATCAGGATTGACAAAAAAATACGAAGCATTTACTTTGTCGGACATATCGTTTGAAGTGCCCCAAGGCGTTATCGCAGGACTAATCGGCGCAAATGGCGCGGGAAAAAGCACTACGCTAAATTCTATTTTGGGGCTGATACACAAGGATGAGGGCGAGATTTCTATTTTAGGAAACCCTATTGAAGAATTGCAGCCAGAAGTTAGGGAGAAGATCGGCGTCGTTTTTGACGGAACTAATTTTTCGGAAGAACTTACCCCCAAAAAACTGAATAAGGTACTCAAAGGAATTTACTGTTCCTGGGACGAAGAATATTTCTTTGCCCTGTTGAAAAAGCTGTCCTTGCCTGTTGCGAAAAAAATTAAATCTTTTTCCAAGGGGATGAAAGCAAAACTTTCTATTGCAGCGGCTTTTGCTCATCACCCAAAACTTTTAATTTTAGACGAAGCTACAAGCGGACTTGACCCTATCGTGCGCGACGACATTTTAGATATGTTTCTCGATTTTGTGCAGGAGGAAGAAAATTCTATTTTAGTATCATCCCATATTACAAGCGATTTGGAAAAAGTAGCTGATTATATTATCTTTATCCATGAGGGGCGTCTGATTTTTTCAAAGCCCAAAGATGAACTTCTCGAAAGCTATGGGATTGTCAAATGCGGGACAGCGCAATTTAATATGATTGATAAGCAGGACATTATCGCTTACCGAAAACAAGATTATGAATGGCAGGTTTTGGTTGCCGACAGAAACAACGCCAAAAAGAAATATCCCAAAGCTATGGTAATTCCAACAACGATTGATGAAATCATGTTATTGTATGTAAAGGGGGAAACTAATGAACGGTCTTATCCGCAATAACTTTTACTCAATGGAAAGCAATCTAAAGATGTCTTTCCTTATGGCGGCAGTATTAGTTTTTTCACCGCTAATTATAAACAATTCGACTATATATCCTATGATTATTGCAGTACAGGTCTTTTTATTTGTCGTGAATACAGGAACGGCGTTGCATGCTGATGAAGTAGCGAAGTGGAGTAAATTTGAATTAACATTGCCAATAAAGCGCAGCGCTATTATAGGCGCAAAGTATATAACATTTGCTATCCTTATTCTTTTTGGTTTGTTCCTAGGTTTCTGTACTGCCGTTTGTATCAGCCTTTCCGGGCAAACATGGAATTTTTTATCTATCCTTTGGGGATATGAATACGGATTGGGATTGTCAATCATTTCCATTTCTCTGATGTACCCGATTATTCTAAAAACCGGCACAGAAAAGAATGAGCTGATTTTGCTCCTTTCTGCTTTTTCCGCTGTTGGTCTTATGTGCTTGATTGCAGCGGCTTTATCCCCCATAACAGGCGAAATGAATTTACAGCACCCGCTTACAGGCGCAATAAGTATTTTTGTAGCTCTATTGATGTTCCCTATATCTTTCGTGGTATCGGTGAATATCCATAAAAACAAAGAGTTTTGATATGCAAACCAGCCGAGCTGGCCAACCATATCCATTCTCATTCGTATCATGGCGGACGTACTCTATTCGAGGCGCCAACTGCAAGATAATTTTTCCAACTAAGCGTTACAAAAAAATCCTGACCACTACCGCTTACAGATACAAAGGGGATATTCAAAGGCAAAGAACATAAAGCTGGATAAGCCGCCCGATATTTTGAAAGAGGGCGGCTATCCCGATGTACAGACATGCAGACGTTCCGAGAAATAGAAAGCGCAAGCGCAACCGCGACCTTGCCAAAAACCACCGCTGCGGCGTTAGCCATATGGTGGCGTCATATATGGTTATTCTCGATAATCACTTCTGATAAATGGCTTAACAATTTTTGATTCGGTCAAAAGTTTATATTTTTTTGGATGCCGATAGGCATTTCCGTGTACTTCGTTTTCTCGATAGCTTCGGAGTTGTTCCAAATCAAGCTCGGAAATATAAATCCCTTCTGCTTCACCTGCTTGAAAAATACAGGTATCTCTGGATTTGCTTTCATTCGGCAAATAAGCAACGCCATCGAATACGCTTGAGTTACCATTACAGTCAGGCACAGTTTCAGGATAATTGCAAGTAGCAATCGCCAACATATTTTCAAAAGCTCTGGCGCGAAGTTGTGAAAGACGGTTTATTTCCATTGGGCAGGCGTTTGGAACAAGTAGGAGTTCCGCACCTTTTAGCATGAGAATTCTTGTACTTTCGGGAAATTCTCTGTCATAACAAATCATTGCTCCTATTTTTACCTTGCCGCAAGATGTGTCAAGTGTTGTAACAAAAAACCCCTCACCTGCTGTTAAATTTCGTTCTACACCAAAATCGCAGGTATGTACTTTTGCATAAACAAGTTTCAACTCTCCATATCTGTCAAAAAGGGCAATCGAATTACGAGGAGCTTTTTGATATTTTTCAAGAAGGGTAATCCCGATAGCCATATTAAGCTGCTTTGCAAGCTCGCCAAACGTATTGATAAAATCGCTATCCATAGAAATAGCTTCTTTTTTCCATTCATCAACAGGTCTGTCATAAATGTTATATCCATTGCTCCACATTTCAGGGAACAGCGCGATGTCAGCCCCTTTTTCTTTTGCTTTTTTACAACACGCGATTCCTTTTTCAAGATTTTCTTTTAAATTTTTACAAGGCGTAATTTGCAACAATGCAATTTTCAACGTGTTCATTATTTCATTTTCCTTTCAATCGAAAAATCCTTTTTTCAAAGCGTTTGGAGGATTTTATTAAAACTCTATGAGGTGTGATGGACGCCTATAAAATATTGTTTTTACAACCGGAATTTATTAATGAATTACCTCATAACGCAATCGTAAATATGAGTTCTCTAAAACCGCACATTCTTGCAATTTCAGAACGCCTAATTTTGACAATTCTCTTTGCGAAACCAGGGATTTACCATCAATTAAAGTAGATGTATCTTTGCCGCCAATCAAAACCGGAGCAACAACAATATCGACATAATCAAATAGTTTTTCACGAAGAAATAAGCCGTTTAGTGTTCCGCCGGTTTGTATTGTTATTCTCTCACAACCATATTCTGATTTGAGCTTTATAAGCGCATTTTTTAGAGACAATTCTTTTTGATATATGATATGAAAATTGTCTTCCTTAATGTTAAATGCCGGATGGTTTTCATTTGATGTAACCAACACAAACATTTTTGATAAAGCACAAAAATACTGTATACCATTTTCATTCAAATGCTTGTTATCTATTAGCACAAAAGACACAGGCGTTCTATTTGGCATTTTCTTTGTATTAACGCCGATTTTGGCTTGAACCCGACCAGAATTGAGCGTCCATAAATCTGTTGTTTGTTCTATCTCATAATATTGGTGTAAGCCTTCGCTAACCCCTGCAATTTGAGGAAAATCTTTATCCACATCTAAATCGTCCGTTACGCCGGTGCTTATTTTTCCATCAACTGACATCAGCATAAACAATGTTGTAATAGGTCTGTCCATTTTATCACTCCTAAATTTCCATTCGTTGCTTTAATTTTTCTATCTATTCTATCATACAGTCCTATTTTTCTCAACAGAAACTGAACTCGCCCCTCCCCGTTATGGGAGTTTGCGGAGACAATCGTCCTGGGACTGCAAAAATCTATAGTGATTACAGACAGCCTTTCTTTGACTCAATCAGAGGAGCTCTGACCTTCATATAAAAATTTACGCTACTGCTTAAAACTCATATCCCAGAGGTTCCGAATATCGAAACCTCTGGGAAGCATTTTTATCTTGGATTACTAATTGATACTCAAACCAGCGCTTGCATATCCTGCGACTGTATTAAGCAAACTTAATCCGCTTGCCGTTGCTGAAAATACCAACATCAGCCGTGTCTGTGCCGTTACTGGAATATTGAGCCCTGTAAGCGTACCATTTAACAATGTCCCAACAGATATGATTCCAGAAAGCGATGGCGTCAGGGCGAGCAGTGTTCCCGCAATCGGGGTAAATACGTTATTTGGAGTTGCAGACTGATAGATCTGCGCAGTTACTGTAACAGTAGACCCTACTAAGGAAAGCGCCGCCGTTGTACTAAAGAATGCGCTAAATGAAGTAATTACGCCAGCACGCGGAACCTGGAATGCAAAGTTTGAAAGCGTTCCACTAGCATTTGTAATATCAATAGTAGATCCCAACAACGTAAGACCTTGCGCGCTGCTTCCAAAGCCAACAAAAGCAGGAAGTCCCGCAAGTCCTCCAGCGATTGTGGTCAGAGAAATCGGAAGCCCTGATGCGAACGGAATAATCGCTCCTGTACCTGCAACGCCCGTCGCTCCCGTTGGACCGGTTGCTCCTGTTGGACCCGTTGCTCCTGTTGCTCCCGTTGCCCCAGTCGGACCCGTCGCTCCATCGGCTCCTGTTGCTCCCGTTGGGCCTGTTGCTCCATCGGCTCCCGTTGCTCCTGTCGGACCTGTCGCCCCATCGGCTCCCGTTGCTCCTGTTGGGCCTGTCGCTCCATCGGCTCCCGTTGCTCCTGTTGGGCCTGTTGATCCATCGGCTCCCGTTGCTCCTGTTGGACCTGTCGCTCCATCGGCTCCCGTTGCTCCTGTTGGGCCTGTCGCTCCATCGGCTCCTGTTGCCCCAGTTGCCCCAGTTGGGCCCGTCGCTCCATCGGCTCCTGTCGCCCCAGTCGGCCCCGTCGCCCCGGTTGCTCCATCGGCTCCCGTTGCTCCTGTTGGACCGGTTGGGCCTTCATCTCCTGGACAGCCTTTCGGCCCCTGCGCTCCGATCGGTCCCGTCACACCCTGAATACCCTGTAAACCAGTGACACCCTGAGGCCCCATAGAACCAGTTGGGCCTGTTGCACCGGTTGGGCCTGGAATACCTCTAGGACCCTGAGGCTCTATATCTCCTTGAGGACCTGCCGGACCGGTTGGACCGGTTGGACCCGCCGGACCCTGAGGCCCAACGTCTCCCTTGGGACCTTCACACCCTGGATCTCCTTTTGGTCCAATATCACCGCGAACTCCCTGAATACCCTGAATGCCCTGGGGACCTGCGTAACCTCTTGGGCCTGCGCAACCTCTTGGACCTGTATTCCCAGTAGGTCCTACTGGACCCGTATTTCCTCTAGGACCTCTTGCGCCAGGCGCGCCAGGAATCCCCTGGGGACCCATAGGTCCCGGCTCTCCTCTATCACCCTTAGGACCTGGGCAGCCAGCTTCCCCTTTTATTCCCTGCGGACCAGCAGGACCCTGCTCACCCTTAGGACCTGCTGGTCCGCGCTCGCAACAGTGTGGATGGCATTGATTCTGATGACAGTTACATAAATTGTTCTGATTCATCCCAAATACATCCTCCTTAATTATTTGTAGAAAAAAGCCCTTAAAAAGTACCTTTTTCTACAAATAATTTATGCAACTCTAAAATAGTTGTTACTTTTTGTCAAAAGAAACAACAAAAAACGCCCTACGCAAACAGATCTTAATTCATTCAGAACAAATTTCAAACACTCCTCAAAAAATTTACAAGTTCTCAAAATACTGTTTATTGTAAAGATATGCTTGGGAATAAGGCTTACAAGCCCCAGCTCTTTCATTATATTCTTTTGCCTTTTTTCGTTCTCCTAATTTGTCGTAGCATACGCACAACTGTAAAAGAGGAACGTAATCATAGCAATCTGGTATAATAAATCCGCCAGAATATTCATTTTTAGGCGTATTCAACGCAGTTTCATACCAATAGACAGCATTATGGTAGTTTCCATGCTCCAGAAAATATTTTCCGATTTCACAACATAATTCAGCTCTTGGCAGATCAAAGCTCATGCTTCGCAAAAGAGCGTTCAATGCAGATGTTTCCTGATTTAGCTGATAATAACAGCTAGCGCAAATTGAACATGCCTCTATTTTATTTTCAATCCATCCTTTCTCTGAGAGTAGAAACTGTTCTAACACAGAAACAGCCTCTTCATATTGTTTGTAATAATATAACTCCCTTCCATAATAATACTGCTGCCGTGGTTCCAAAAGCTTTCCATCTGCAAGCATCTTCTGGTATATTTTCAAATTACGGTCGGGATCTCCAGCGTTCAGCTTTTTATGACAAATTGCAATATCAGAATACATTATCTTGCCCTTTGGCGGAATCACCTCGTGGACTGCGCCAATCCAACGATATTGCGTACTGTTCCTTATCCATCTTTCCCTAAAATAGGAAAAGGAAGGCTTACCAGCTTCATCAAAAGAAGTATTATATTTCATCATTACAATATCTATATCTGGTAATAAAGACTGCTTTAGCTGCAAAAATTTGTCCTTTTCTGTTTCCTCCAGAATATCATCGGCATCCATCCACATACAGTAATCCATAGAAGCCTTAGAAAAAGAATAGTTTCTGGCATCAGAAAAATCGTCTTTCCATTGGTACGAATATACCTTTGATGTATAATTAGACGCTATTTCTACTGTCCGATCCGTTGAACCAGTATCTATAATTATAATTTCCTCTACAAGTTCCGCCACGCTGTCAAGACAGCGCGCAATATGCAGCTCTTCATTTTTAACAATCATGCAAAGGCTTATTGTTGGCATATTGTTTCCTCTCCTTTTTTGATTTATTGTCTGCACAACTTTACTATGTTCAAATTCATATTGATTTTAGAAGCGCCCGCTGAAGAATGCCATGCAAAAAACAACGTAGAGCCGTTTGGTATCTCAATGATAAAATACCTTGATATTGTCAGCATTTCCTTTCTTTTTGCTGCTTCTGCATATGCGGCATACATCGTCTGCTTACAATTATTAAATATTGGCGTAAGCTTTATAAAGCAATGCCGTTTCATCACTGTAGATACATAATAACTGACAGCATAATAACCTGGAGTCAGAGCGACGGAACAATTATTACAAAGCGAGATATTTTGGGTTATATCCGGTATCTCAATTTTAAGTGGAAGACTACCTCTCTCTGGCATAATCAGCTCCTGTCCTGAAAACGACGCAAATATACTGTTTTGCGGATAACCAGGAGGTCCCGCCGGCCCACGTACGCCAGGTTCTCCTCTTGGCCCCATTGGTCCGGTAACGCCCTGGGGACCCTGAGGTCCTGTGACTCCCTGGGGACCTGTTTCTCCTCGTTCACCTGGAGTACCTGGCGGACCTGGTTCTCCTCTTGGCCCCATCGGTCCAGGTATTACTACAGAGCCCATCGTCTCATACTCACAATAACCACAAGAATCATATTCTTCTGTTTCTACAACATCTGTATGCTGAAAATGATCTGGTACAGCAGTATTGGTTTCATAAATAAAATCAGACAGATTTGCATTCTGATTGCAATTTCTGTTGGAAGTTCTCATACCAAACAAATTCGGCGGATGAAACATCCTGTTTGAATTAAAATTATTCAATTAAAACCACCCCATTCACATTTGAGATTGAGTGATGACATATTTACCATAATAAATTATATGCATAGAAAATAAATTCGTTTTCTGGACTGTTAACACCTGCTATTCTGAAACTAAAAAACTATAGAATCCCTCTTATTTCTGATATGTTGATACCAATAAACCAAAAGATAGAAAAATTCATAATCATATGTTAAAATGAGATAAGAAAAAGATGCCTCAACCAACGGTTGAATTTTCCTAGTTCAACTGCTAGTTCGTGTAAAACATATACAATTAGAAATATCCTTTATAGGTAACTAAGAAGCATTTTGTCAAGCGCTTTTTTGAGTTATTGACGCAAACTTTTCAGCAGGACAGGATTGTAAAATCCTATTCCCCCTTTTCGGCAGGAAGATAAGCTATACAAACGAATTAACAAATCAGAATATGGAGGACAGAAGAGTGAAAGATTTAAAAATCTTTCACAGCCAAGTTTGTGCCTGCACGGCAACCACAAACTTAATATGCACAAAAAGCCGTGCAGAAATGAGGTAAAATATGTTTGAATACAGTACATATGAATATGGGTTAAAAACCGGAGATTTATCAGAAAAAGAAATGGTCAAAATCTTTGAAAGGGCGCTCAGTAAAATCGCTGGAGAAATCAATGATTCCCGTATTCCTAAAAAGCGGAAACTGAGCAAAAGAACTGGCCCCTTCGGCCGGTCTACCCCAGATGCAGAACCGCCAGAATATGATTATATCTATCTTTATGGTCATAGACCCAGTAATTTGTATTTAGAACTGTACCCTAATCGGGAGAAGAATGGACGGGTGAAATTTTCAGAAGAGGGAATTATTTGGAATTTGTACTTTTATATCTTGCCGGACTATCCAAACCGGATATCCGAAGAGGATCAGATCCAAGAATTTGGCGGCAGAGTGATTGAGGAATTATTCCAGACACTTCCCTGCGAAAAGGTACTCATTAAGAAATATGCTCCTGGTGAAAATAGGCTTTAGTAGAGCTACAAATTCCTATGTATCGCTCTATATCCTGTGCTTTACAGGGTACGTGTTCCCTCTGTCATTTGTACCCTGTTGTTTCTTTTATTTGTAACTATGCCAAGAAGCTTCCCATGGAATAAAATTGGTATCCCCTATTTTACTCTGTGGGAATTTTCATTACTATCCCAAACCAGTCGAACAATATACTCTGCCGTCCCTTCTTCAAACTTTTTTTCGCCTGTCAAATGAAATCCGTGTTTTTGATAAAAAGAAACGGCTCTGGTATTCTTCTCTAACGCCCACAAATTATCCGCATGAAATTCTTTCCTCGCATATTCTATGAGTTCGCTGCCAATTCCTCCGCTCTGGAAAAACGTATCTACATATAATTTGCAAATCTCCGTTCCATTCATTTGTATGAATCCCCTGATTAGCCCATTATCAAACACATATATATTTTTTATTATTTCATCTCTCTTAAAGTAATCCACCAACGAAACAACCTGCAGCTCGCCAAAAGAAAACTCCTCGTCTTTAAATATGGGAAAATAGTTTATCCTGTTATTAAAAATATATATTTCAGCTACTCTTGATAAATCATCTATTCTGGCTTTTCTAATATTCATTCCTTATCTCCTAATTATAATTTAACATTTTTCAAAACCTTCGCTGTAAGACTAATAGGTCTATTTCAATATAATTTTCCATTCACCGTTCTCAATAATATATTGAAATTCATTTAATTTATCATCAAGCATCACCTGAACCAGCTCATTAAAATCATCTACTAAATTTACGCTTGATAATTCTTCCTTTTTTACCCAGCGCATATCCCCTTCTTCTGAAGAAACAAGCTCTCCTTCAAATTTATCTGTACAAAAAAGAAAAACAAGATACCTTCCATCTTCTATAGGAAACTGCTTTACTCCGCAAAGTCTGGGATTTAAAATTGTCAGACCTGTTTCTTCCTTCATCTCACGAATTACAGCATCTACAACCGACTCTCCTCTTTCCATATGTCCGCCAGGTAAAGTCTGTTCGCGCCATAAATACTGCCCTTCCCTTATCTATTAAAAATACAACGCTCTAATCCTTTTCTAAGAACAAAGAATCCTGCTCTATAGGATTCTCCGCCTGCGGCGGGTCGCTTTAGCGGCCTATTTCTTTTCCGCCGCAGTGCGATAATTGCTGTTTATTTTATAGGGAATCCGAAGGAATTTCCTATAAAATAAAGAAACCTTGTAAACTATAAATTTACAAGGTTTAACAATGCGGGAGATGGGACTTGAACCCACACGAGAATACACCCACAAGATCCTTAGTCTTGCCTGTCTGCCAATTCCAGCACTCCCGCATTTCTTCATCGCCTCAGCGACAATGTATATATTACCACAATTATTGTCCCATTGCAAGTACTTTTTCAAATTTTGTGAAATTATATAATTTTATGAATTACCAGGGCGCGTTTGAAAAACGCCTTCTGTCAAATAGCGTATAAAATGGAAAACAGCAATGCCAGAAATGATTTTTCAAACGCACCCTAATACTACTACATAACAATCTCTTTGTTGCTTATCATACTAAATACTATTTAAGAATGGCAACATCTTCGCCTTCTTCAACTACCGCCTCTGCTTTCATTAATTCCGGGGTTAACCCATTTGATATAATTACAACGGTTGTTATGTCATAGCCTTTGTCTTTTATAGCTTTAAAATCTACTTCTGCAAGTAAATCGCCTTTTTTTACGTTTTCTCCCTGCCGCACAAAACTGTGGAAGCCTTCCCCATTCAACTGGACGGTATCAATGCCTATATGAACAATCAGCTCTACCTGGTCATTCTCTATCCCATATGCATGTCCTGAAGGAAACGCAGCGGTAACAACGCCATCTATCGGCGATACAATCCTTGATGCTTCCGGCTCAATCGCAAATCCATCCCCTAACGCCTTACTAGAAAACGCTTCATCTTTTACTTTGCCTATATCAATCAATTTTCCTTTTACTGGTGAAACAATCGCTTTATTCTTTTTGAATGGATTCCACATAATTATCCTCCCTTCCACACTACTTTTTTATATCTTTTCTATCTCTTCTTTTGTTACTTTAATGGAGGCCAGTATTCCTTATTTGCTTCTATCATCTCATCTAAAATAGCCTTAGCCTGCGTAGACGATTTAATGGTTTTATTTAGCGTAAACGCTTCTAATACCTTTAAATAGGAGTTCTCAATCGCTCCCTCAACCAAACATTTTTCGGAAGCATATTGCTGTTCAAGCAATCCCTTATGGAACGTTGGAATATGTCCTACAGAAGTTTTTTCAACTCCTCTCAAAGAAACATAACATGGTATCTCCACCATTGCGTCATCCGGCAGATTTGCAACCGCGCCTTCATTCTTAACAATCAGTAAATACCGTCCGCCTTTTTCACTGCACAAAGATTCGGCAAGCTCAACAATAAATGTTCCATGAGCGCCTACGACAAACATCTTGTCATCATATACCTTTGTCTCTTTATAGTTATTAATTGCATTAAATAAGGTTTTTTCTCTTCCATCCATAACCTCATTTGCCCTAGTATATTCTGGGTTAGAATCATCAACAATATCCTGGCTTAATAAATAATACTGCAAATATGTATTTGGCAAATACTCAGGAAACCGATTCATAACATATTTCATATTTCCATAAGTATGTACCCAGGACGGCTCCCAATGCTGCTCGTCAGGCACATCGCATAAGTATCCGTGCTCTAATACATGCTCCTTTAATTCATTAAACCTGTTGTCTCCATTCACCCATATATCTGTAAACCAGCCAAAATGATTTAAGCCAAAATAATTTACTGCAATATCCTTTGATGCGCAATGCAAAATATCGGCCATACCATTAATAATAGCAACCGGCATATCGCAAATATTAATAATACGGGCGTTTGGCCTTAATTTCTTTAATGCTAAAGCAACAATAGCCGCTGGATTTGAATAATTTAATATCCAGTGCTTTGGATTTGCGTATTTTTCAACCATATCCAAAATCTCTACCATCGGGTAAATGGTTCTTAATCCATAGGCCAGTCCTCCGCACCCGCACGTCTCTTGCCCAACAGCGCCATGCTTTAATGAAATTTTTTCATCTTTTTCCCGCATGGCATATTTTCCAACCCGGATTTGTGCAAAAATAAAATCTGAATTCTTAAATGCCGTCTCTGGATCTGTTGTTGTAAAGAAATTACATTCTGGACAGGTCGCCTTCACCACTTCCCTTACAATAATAGCCACGTCGTTCTGTCTTTGCTCATCAATATCATACGCTCTGATTTCCTTTACTGGGAACGTGTCCTTCTTTAATAAAATCGCTTTCACAACACCCGGAGTATAAGTGCTTCCTCCGCCTACAATTGTAATAATTTTTCCTTCCATTTTATTAACCTCCTATTTCTAAATTATTTTCTTCCAGATAATCCTCTAAAAACTTCCTGAATTTATTTACATTCACTCCATAAATAATCTGGATTTCATTTCCTTTTTTAACAAGCCCCTTAGAACCCGTTTCTTTTAATTTGGCTTCATCAACTATATCAATCGAGCCAACTGTAATTCTTAACCTTGTAAAGCAGTTGTCAATTAATTTAATGTTTTCAATTCCGCCGACCGCCTGGTAAATTTGCTCTCCAATTTCATTCTTTGAGCTGGATTTTTCTTTTTTAATAGTATCATAATCTTTCTTTGTCACTAATTTAACTTCTTCCGACTCATCCCTGCCTGGAATTTTTATATCAAATTTTAAGATAAACCATTTGAATACAAAATAATAGGTCGCCATTTGCACCAATCCCAGTAAAACAAACCAAGGCCATCCGGTTTTATCAATACCAGCAGGCACATTGTATAAAAGGGTTTCAAATATTCCTCCAGCTGTAACGCAGGTAATTTTAAAGAAATATAATAAGAAGAAAAATATACCTGTTAAAACAGAATGTATAAAGAACAATACCGGGCTTATAAACAAGAACGTAAATTCAATTGGTTCCGTTACCGCCGCCAGACAGCTTGTTAAAATAGCAGGAACATAAATAGCCCTGGCTTTATTCTTTAATTCCGGTTTTGCACAATGCAGCATTGCCAGGCCCGCGCCCGTTAAGCCAAATACTTTAACTAATGTAACATTGTTAAAAATCGTTGTTATAGACAGCTTTGCAATCTCTGGATCTCCCAGCTCTGCAAGAGCAATCGCCCAGGAGCCTGAAAAAGTTTCTCCGCCAATGGTTGCAACTCCTCCTAAGTCGGTATACCATAATGCGCTTCCAATCAGATGATGCAGCCCCGTCGGGATTAACAAACGCTCCAAGAATCCAAAGGTAAAGAATCCAATTCCACCAGAAGTAGAAATAAAGGTCGCTAATTTTGTAATTAAACTCTGCACAGGAGGCCAGATATACGCAAATGAAATCGACATCACAAACATAACCGGAATAGAAATTAAAAATACAAAACGCGTTCCGCCATATACGGATAATACCTCTCCTAAATCTTTGTCGCAATATTTATTATGTAACAGTCCTACTACCACGCCGATGATAATTCCTAAAAATACTCCCATGTCCACAATCTGGAAACCTAACATCATATTTTGTCCATTTCCAGTAGCTTCATGTAATCTTCCCGTTAAAGATAAAAATGAATTTTGTGAAGCGCAAAAAATAAACAGACATAAAAATGCAACTAAAGCAGCATGTTCTTTTTTCTTCTTTGCAAGTCCAAACGCCACGCCGATTGCAAAAATAGGACCTAAATTATTGAATACGGTAATCAGACCGTTATACATAACCTTAAAAATAATTTGTATAACATCATTCCCTAAAAATGGAACAGCGGAAACAATATTAGGGTTAGTCATAAAATTACATATAACCAAAATTATACCGATTGCCGGTAAATATAATACGGGAGCAACGATAGCTTTCGAGAAAGTTTGCATCACTCCTACCATTTTTTCCTTCATATGAATCCTCTCCTATCTCTTATTAAATATTTTGCTTAAATGTACCAAAAGATACGTTTCCTCCTGGTTGTTCAAAGTATATGAAAAAGTCTCCTGGATATAAGCCTTAAGCCGTTCTATACATTCTTTATTTTTTTTATGTTTTAAAATCAGCAGTTGATGCACGCCATCCATATTATCATCCGCCCACTGGGTCTGGTTGAAAATCCGCTGCGCCAAAAACTTAAGGTGGGTAGTCAGCCTCATGGTGTCAAGGTGATCCGGGTCCATTTCTACACCATAAGTATCTTTTATAATTTCCAGGGAGTCTTTCACCAACTCTAAAGTACTATAGGCCGTTTCCCGGTTAATTGCAGAACTGCTTACCGAGCCGCTTGCCAGCTGCAATACAATATATCCTATCTCATATTCTGGCAGCTCTACCCCGCAAAGCTCCGAAATCCTTTTTAACGCCCACCTTCCAATTTCATATTCTTTCGGATAAAGCAGACGCGTCTCGGACATCATTAAATACGGCAGCTCAATTCCCTGTTCGTACCGTTCCAGTGCAAAGCCTATATGATCTGCCAGGGATAAAATCAACTGATTTTTAAGCTCCAGCCCGCAGTCTTTCGCATGCTTCAAAATATCCTCCGATGCCTTTATCGTTTCAGGCCGGGCATCCTTTAACAGCTGTAAAAGCTTGGTTTGAAATTCATCCTGAATATAATATATTTTTTCAATTTTCTTTTCATCAACTTCATCTCCCTCCTTTTTTTGAAAGCCAATACCGAAACCAATTAATACTGCTTCCGTCTGATCCGGGAAAATCGTTGAAACCGCATTATTATTATACGCTTTTACCACCTTCATACACTGCACCCAATCCTTTATCATAACCGTACCTTAACTACATCAACAACCTTTTTTTCATGAACTCAGGACCAAAACGGCCTCTCTTCTAAACATCTAAGTCATAAGTTTCCTCCTTTCTGGCCAAAGGAAATTCCAGAAAAATTTCCCAATAAAAAACAGACATGAATCCTCTTCATTGAATCAAAGGATCTCATGCCTGATTTAACAGTAACACGATAAAATTTTATTATACTAATTATACTAATAACGATAGTTTTTGTCAATATTTTTCATCTAATTTTGTGACTTTATTTTACTTTCCTGCTTTTCATATGGCATAATTCATAACAAAAGGCCTGTAAACGCTACTGTCCACAGAGCTTTTTACTCTCTGGGCAGAACTGTAACCGCAAGCTCTATATGCGAATCTAACCTATCTTTTTCACATATACGCCATTTTCTTTGGCAAATCCCATTATAATTCGTTTATTATTTCTGTTATTTCCATATTACGCATACGTTTTGATGGGACATAAACTGCAGCTATTACAGTTGCCAAAGCAAATAGAACGATTCCTAAAAGAGGTGCGACAGGCGCATTCCAGACAGCATAGCTAAAATGGGCTGCAATCAGAACATTATAAAGCCATTTACTAATCAAAAGCCCAATGATACAGCCTAGAATACAGCCAGCCGCCGCATACATAGCCGCTTCGGCCGCTATCATTTTGATCCCTTGCCGTTCGCCCATTCCAATGGCCCGCATCGCCCCATATTGTTTTAGTCTTGCAGACACGCTCATGGAAATGCTATTGATAACGTTTAACACTGCAACCAATATGATAATCGCTAAAAATCCATACACGCAAAATACAAATGCCGTATAGGTGCCTGTGGTACGCTCATGGCGTTTATCATGAAAAATATAATTTTTATCTACTATATGATTGATTGCGGCTATTTCTTCGTTAGTTATATCGCTCGCCGTTTGAGCCATAATAAGCGAATAATCCGTGATACCAGTCAAACGGGTAAATGTGTCGCCGGAAATAATAAGAGTAACTTTACCATTCGTAAGCCCGTTGCTGCTAAAAGGATCATATTTTAATAAACCGGCTATTTCAAGTTCTTCACTCTCCACCCATATTTTATCTCCGATTTTTAAAGTACTATCTTTATCCCAAGTGGCAAGTACATAGCGACTGTTGCCATATACTTTTGAAATATCGCTGCCTTTTTTGAGAATATGATCTTTTGAAAGACACCTTAATTCAAATTCATCATAGGAAATCATATCAATCGTACTTGATGGCATCTTATTTTCGTCCATTGCCGCGGGGGCGTCTTTAACTGGTGTGAAATATCCGATATTGTACTACGCAAAAATTTCTTTGCATTTTTTTCATTCTCTGCATGGGCATTTAAGATTGCAACCAAAGAATTGACTTCATGGAACAGCCTGTATAGCTGGCCTTCATCGTTACAATCTATGGAAACATTTTTATTGCCAGATATATACCCTGCAATCTGCGCTATGGCATTTTCCATGATTTTATGCTGTTCCTTAAAATACAGATAGCAAAGTATCAGTATTGCAACGGCCATACA
>CATKYY010000011.1 GCA_949841225.1 uncultured Acetivibrio sp. | reverse complement strand
ATTATTATAAGTACCTTAGGTCAACGGATACCTGGTACAAGTTTTAGGAGGAGAATATGAGAGCAGATGATGTATATGCAATATTAAATAAGAGAATAAAAAATATTCAGACGTCAGGAGGAGGCGTATCTGATTATAACGATTTAAAAAATAAGCCGGAAGCTCTTCCGAATCCTTTTCCAATTACCTTTCGTGGAATTGCTCCAGAGATAACCTATGATGGAAGCGAAGCAGTGACGGTTGAGCTTCCTGATTTAGAAATGCTAAGTAAAAAGTTGGGAACGCCAGTAGGAGAAATTATTTCATATATGGGAATGACCGCGCCAGAACATTACCTTATCTGCGACGGTATGGAATACAATATGGGAGATTATCCTGAACTGGCGCAGCATTTCGTCGATAATTTTGGAACAGCCAATTATTTTGGCGGCAATGGGGAAACTACGTTTGCTGTGCCAGACTTAAGGGGCGAGTTTTTAAGAGGATCAGGAACGGCTGTAAGAGATACTGGAAGCGGCGCGGATGTAGGCGTTCACCAGGCGCCGACAGAGTTCGCGGGAATGTGGTTATATAAAGACATGAATTTCAATGGACTAGTGGAATATTTTAATGATGATGTAGGAGACAGAAATAATTTAACGAATTTTGATTTGGAAGGACCACAATCAAAATATAGTAGGAGCTATAAATCGGATGGAAATTCGTTAGAATTAAATTCAACTAATTTAGTTTCTAGAACAGCGCGACCAACCAATACATCCGTTTTATATTGTATCAAATGCGAACTGGCGTGATTTATACAACAAAATAAAATGTATTTTTAGATTTGGAAACTGCCAGCTATAAAGGCTGGTAGTTCCTCACTTATAATTTTTTGTGTATGAAGACAATTCCCTGGTTTTTCCGCTTAAGGAAAGGATAACCGTTACTTTTAGACCCTTCGTTCCATTTTCCAGAATTAATTCCCCATTCATTTCTTTCATAAAATAGTCGGAGATAAACAGGCCGAGACCTGCGCCGTCGCTGTTTTTGGCGTTGCTTCCTCGCCGGAATTTTTCTTTTAGCCGGGAAAGCTCTGCCTCAGGCGCTCCGCCGCCAAAATCTTCAATGGAAATGGAAAGCTGTCTTTCTCTTTTTTCAGCGGAAACGAGAATCTCTGTTGCGGCGTATTTATAAGAATTGGCAAAAATATTATCAAATACTTGCTGCAGGCGGAGCTTATCGCAATATAACAGGCAGGTGGGAATCTCAGGAATCAAAGCGCGATGCAGGTAATCTGAGTTTTCGAGAAGAGCCTTTAATTCTGTGCTTTCCATATCATTAGGTATGACGGGAAGCTGCTGGAGCTCTTCTAACGTAGCTGTAAACAGATTGGTAATCAACCCGTTTATCTGGTCGGCCTTTTGGAGAATTTGGGTATAATTGTCCCTCATGTTTTCGCTGTCAGAGAGGGCATAGCCTACCTCTGAGGCGGCTTTTATGCTTGCAACAGGAGTCTTAATGTCATGGGAGAGCTTTGCAACAAGTTCTTTTTTGCTTGCATTGGCTTTTGCTTCGGCAAGCCGGGACTGCTTCAATTCGGAACGCATAAGGTCGAAGCTTTCTGTAAAGGCGCCGAAAAGATTTTGCCGATCCATTTCCAAAGGAACATCCAGGTTGCCTCCCGCAACCCTTTTGGCAAAATCCTTGAGTTTGTGGAAAGGCTTCACCAAGATTTTATTCAGATAGGAAAAATAGCCGATAAAAGCAATGGTCTGGAAGGAAAGAAGAGCCGCCAGTAAAATAACAGCCTGTTGTTTTTGGGAGGCAAAAAGGGAGTCTGTAGTATTGTAAATAATTATCTTTCCCACGGATTTTCCCTGAGATTCAATATCGAGGATGGTATCCCGGTGGGATATGGCGGCATGGAAAGTTTCAGTTATCTCATCTTTTGTTTTAAAGAGGACGGTTCCATTTTTATCAAGGACGGTATAGTCAAGGTCAGAAGGGCTTGTATAGGCGTCCAGACGGGGCCATTGGGCTTCTATATTTTTTACGATTTCATTTACAGCGATTGCGTCTTGTGAAAAATCTTTTTTTGGGTATATAAAACTGAGCAGAATTCCGATTTCCAATAAAAGAGATAGTAAAATGCAAAACAGAAAGGTTCGGTTTTTCACACTTATCCTCATTTCTGCGCTGCTTTCTGTGCCTGACGAGTTTGAGCCAAGCAGCGCGCAGGCGCAAATCTCGCGATTGAAAATTTTTATTTTCAATCTTGGCCTCCTTCAAATTTATATCCGTCTCCCCAAAAAGTAATAATATATTCTGGCTTATTTGGATTTATTTCGATTGCTTCCCGGATTTTGCGGATATGTACATTGAGGGTTCCGTCGCCTGTAAAGCGGTTGCCCCAGACCTTTTCAAATAACTCCTGCTTTGGGACGACCCGGCCTTTATTTTCTACAAGATAAGCAAGGAGCTTAAATTCAAGGGCAGTTAGTTTTACACAGCGGCCCTCTATCCAGATGCATTTAGCCGGAAAATCAATTTTTAATCTTTTGTCTTCATAGCAGTTTTTTGAGCTGCTTTTCCCATAGCGTTTTAATACAGCCTTTACCTTTGCAAGTAAGACTCCAAGGGAATAGGGCTTTTGAATGTAATCGTCGCCGCCGATGTTTAAGGCGGCGATTTTATCGTCGTCGCTTGTCCGGGCAGAAATAAACAAAATGGGGATGTTCGTTGTTTCCCGTAGCTCCTTACATAAAGAAAAGCCGCTGCCATCATCTAAATTTATATCAAGTAAAAGGAGTTCCGCCATATTTTCCCGGAAAAAACGGCGGCCTTCCTCCGCGCTGTAAACAGCGGTTGTTTTTACGCCGAATAAATTAAAGTATTCCGCCGTGCTGTCTGCAAGCAGTTTTTCATCGTCTATAATTAAGCATTCATATTTCATGGCTTACCTCATTTCTGCACTTTTTTGTACAGTAAAAAATTTAATTTCCAATCATTTCTCGTTTTACAGTATTTTTATATCCGGGCTTCTTAATAAATAGTAACGAATTACAGTGGAAGATGTCAATAGGAAGCATTCAAAAAGGAAGAAATATATAGATGAATGGGAGAAAATGAGGTACAATGGAGAAAAGAATATAAATTTACTGAGCCAAGGAGGATTTGTTATGACAGAACAAGAAATACAAGGTCTGCCCAAAATAGAGCTTCACTGCCATTTGGATGGCTCTCTTTCCAAAGAGTTTATAGAGGGACGGCTTGGCCGCCAGATTGAGTGGAAGGAATTGCAGGCGGCTGAAGATTGCGAAAGCCTGGCGGAGTATTTGGAAAAGTTTACATTGCCTTTAGAATGTCTTCATAATGCCGTAGGGCTTCAAAAGGCGGGCTACGATTTTTTACGCTCCTTAGCAAAAGAAAATGTGATTTATACAGAGGTCCGTTTCGCTCCTGGCAGCTGTGTTTGCGAGGGATTTTCTACCGAACAGGTAATTGAGTCGCTGCTTTTGGGCCTGGAGCAGGGGAAAAAAGACTTTGGCATAGAATATAATGTAATTGCCTGCGCTATGCGGCATCATAGCGAGGAAGAAAATATTAAAATGTTGAAAGCTGCCAGGCTTTTTCTGGGAGAGGGTTTGTGTGGGGCAGATCTGGCTGGGAGCGAGGCTATGTATCCTATGTCTCAATTTAAGAGTCTTTTTACTCAAGTGAAACGGCTTGGACTGCCTTTTACTATACATGCCGGAGAAACAGGAAACGCTGTGAATATTGCAGATGCCGTTTCCGTAGGGGCCGGGCGTATTGGACATGGTATTGCTATGAGGGGGCAGGAAGCAGTAAAGAAGCTGTGTAAAGATAAGCGGATAGGGATTGAACTGTGCCCAATCAGCAACCTGCAAACAAAGGCTGTTGCTAAGAAAGAGGATTATCCTATACGAGAGTTTTTAGAAAGCGGTCTTTTCGTTACCATAAATACAGACAACCGTACGGTAAGCGGCACTTCTTTGGCCAGAGAAATTGCTTTTATTCAGCAGGAATATGGAATTCAGGATGAGGAAATCCGGGCTATGATGGAAAATGCGGCGGAGGTTTCCTTTGCAGGAGAGGAGATGAAAGAAAAATTAAAAAAGAAGCTTTGGTAATAAAGCCCAGATAAAGGAGGAAGTTCTATGGAAAACAAAAAAAGAGGTTTTGTTTTTGTACTTATTTTAAGTTTACTGGCGGGAATATTTTCTGGAGTAAAGGAGCCTGGAGCCAGGGCGGCTTCCCAGACGCCGGTAAAACAGCATGGAAGGCTGGCGGTAAAAGGAACGAAGCTGGTAGATAAAAATGGGAAGGCTTTTCAGCTAAAGGGAGTTTCTTCTCATGGCATTAACTGGGATGTAGGCGAGCCTTTTGTCAATGAAAAGGCTTTAAAGACTCTGCGGGACAAATGGGGGGTGAATTGCTTTCGGGTAGCCATGTATACAGAGGATTACAACGGCTATTGCGTAACAGATAAGGACAGTCAGAAAAAGCTTTTAAAAACCATTGATATTGCGGTAACGGCAGCTAAAAAACTGGGGATTTATGTAATTATCGACTGGCATGTTTTAAATGACGCTACGCCGAAAAAATATCAGAAGCAGGCAAAGAGCTTTTTTAAGACGGTAGCAAAGAAGTACGGGGCGTATGAAAACGTTCTGTTTGAAATCTGTAATGAACCGAATGGCGGCGCCAGCTGGAAGGATATTAAAAGCTATGCGAATGCGGTGATTCCGATTATCCGCGAATATAGTAAAAATATTATCGTGGTAGGGACGCCGACTTGGAGCCAGGATGTAGACGTAGCGGCAAAATCGCCGATAAAAAAACAGAAAAATATAATGTATACGGTACATTTTTACGCGGCGACTCATCAGGAAAGCTATCGGGAAAAGGTAAAAACAGCGGTAAAAGCCGGGCTTCCTGTTATTTGCACAGAGTTTAGCGCCTGCGAAGCCAGCGGAAACGGAAATTATAATTTTACCTCTGCAAAGAAATGGTTGGATTTATTAGATTCTCTGGATATAAGCTATGTTTGCTGGAGTCTTAGTAATAAAAATGAGGCGGCTTCTCTTTTAAAGGCTTCTTGTAAGAAAACCGGCGGCTTTACTACGTCGGATCTTTCTAAAATGGGGAAATGGCTGGTGAAGCAGTATACTTCCTGACAACGATAAAACCAACGGGATTGGAACCGATGCAGGCGTTGCTTTAAAAAAGTATCTGAAAGCTTGCTTCCCGGCTGTATGCGCTATTTTGCAGGATAATAAGCCATTTTCTACTACAATGTTTGCACAAAATAGGCATACATTTTGGGGGAAGCAATTTTCAGACGTGCTTTGACGGAAAAATTTATAGAGTTCGCTCGCGGCCTTTCCTATTCTACTTCAATTTTTGAACCATCAATTAAGTACTCGTAAGAGACATGGAAGATTTCAGAGAAAGCCTTTAGTTCTAAATCTGTAACAAAACGTTTATTTGTTTCAATTCTGGTAATTACGTTCTTGTCCATGTCGTAACCTGCTAATTGCAGCTTTTTAGATAGATCCCGCTGAGAGAGATGCTCTCTTTTGCGAAGCTCTGTCAGATGCTGACTGATTAAATTTTTCTCGCCTGTCAGTGTTCTTGGTTTTGGCATATGCTCAGATCCTTTCTAAAAAAGAAAAATGCATAGGTAGCGTCTCGTTTTTTGCACTTTCTATTGATTTTATACGATAGAAAAGGTAAAATCGGTTGTAAAAGTGAGACAATGAATAAAAACAGGTATAAAGAAGGGAAAATTGCAGAGAAAACAGCCTGGGGACCGTAAATTGTCTCCAGGCAGTTGCTGAAATTATAAAATAGGGGATGTAAGAGCAGCGAAAGCGGCAGAGCAAAGATAGTGGGACGGCTTCTATAAAAGGCCGTTGAAGAAAGCGTTAATGTCCGTGCCAAAGATTTTGGACAGGGCTATAAGCTCGCTGACTTTTATATTCATTCTGTTTGTTTCTAATTTTGCGTAGGTGCTTTTGGATATGACAATACCCATTAAGTTAAGTTTTGCAACAACCTGATCTTGCGTGAGTTTATGTTGGTAACGGATTAATTGGATGTTTTTTCCAATATCTAAATCTGGTCTGATTTTCTGCATAGTACAATCTACTCCTGATAAAAATGTTTCGTAATAAAGAAACTTTGATATTGATTCTACAGGGTTCGATTTTTATTATGTTTCGTAATAGCGAATTATTATACAAAATTTTGTCAATTTTCAAGTCTTGCAAGTACTTGTATAGATTAGCAGAGGGAAAGGAGAAGCTTATGTATCAGGAAGAGGTGGAGCGGTTTGCATTTTTGTATTTTTGTGGTTCCAGAGATAAAGACATTCTGGCTGGGAGGGAAAGAATGTCTTTTTTGGATTTTGAAAGATTACTTTATATTACGGGGCTTTTGGGGTTTGTTCATTTAAATTTCAGGATTTGGAAGGAATTCGCCCCACAATTTAAAGAAAAACTGGATGTTTTAGAACGTATGTATGAGGAAGATAAGAAGGATACAGGCTTACGAGAGAATGAAGAAGAGATATGGCAGAGCTGGCTTGCGGAGTTTTGTGAAAACGCGCCTGATCCCGAGGTCAGAAAATATTTAGAGGGAATTTAAAAAATGCAGAAATTCAGGTAAAAAATATCCTTGCTTTTATTTTGAATTATCTATAAGATAGAAAATAAGATATAAAGGAGGAAAAGAGTGAAAGATTTAAAAATCTTTCACAACCAAGTTTGTGTCTGCACGGCAACCACAAACTTAATATGCACAAAAAGCCGTGCAGAAATGAGGTTAAATATGACGTGGAATTTTGCGCATCGCGGGTTTTCTGGAAAATATCCTGAAAATACTATGCTGGCCTTTGAAAAGGCTATCGAAGCCGGCTGCGATGGAATTGAACTGGACGTACAAATCTCCAAGGATGGCGAACTGGTTATTATCCATGATGAAAGGCTGAAGCGGACGACTGGAAATTCTGGATTTGTATGGGAATATACGTTGAAAGAGCTGAAAGCTATGGATGCTTCTGGAAAATTTGGAGATACTTTTGGAAAAAATGAAATTCCTACATTGCGGGAGTATTTTGAACTGGTGAAGGATAAGGAAATTATAACAAATGTAGAGCTGAAAACGGGAAGAAATCCTTATCCGGGAATAGAAAAGCGGGCGCTTTCTATGATAGATGAATATGGTTTAAGAAAGCGGATATGGGTCTCCTCTTTTAATCATTATTCGGTAGTACGCTTTAAAGAGCTTGCCCCGGAAATTCCCTGCGGTCTTTTGGAGGAAAGCTGGATTGTCGGAATGTTTGAATATGCAAAGAGTCTGGGAGCAGACTTTGTGCATCCGACCCGCTATATAGTAACAGAGGAATTTGTCCATGAGGCGGCAGACCAGAGAATAGGGATAAATACCTGGACAGTAAATGAAATAGAGGATATAAAGCGTTTTATGGAATGGGAGCTTCATGGGATTATAGGGAACTATCCCGACCGTGCTTTGGAGGTTAAAAAACAGATACAGGTATAAAAATAAATGACAGAGATAAGGGAATTGCATACAAAGGAAACGGAGGGCCGGACGTCATGGGCGAAGAACAGAAAAGGCCGGAAGATATTCTTCAGGCAGCTATAGAGGAGTTAAGAGAAATCCCTACGGAGGAAAATCTCTGGCAGGTGTTGATTGCTTTTCAGGGACATTCTTTTTATACTGTATCCGGCTTGCCTTTTCAATATACTTTAAAATCGGGAAGAAACGGCGAATTAACAAAAGAGCTTTGGATCGACCGGAGAGAGAATAGTAAAAGTCTGGCATGGAGCAGCGTAAGGCTGGCTTTTCAGAATGCGCTGAAGAAAAAAAATGAAATTATCGTCCGTCCGAAAGGATTGGGCGACATCCGGGGCGTGTCTTATATATACCCGATTTTTTGGAAAATCGGCATGATTCAGGTACCGGAGAAAATTAGTGCAAAACTGGACGGCTTATACCATACTGCCGACGGAGAGGATAAATAAAAGGAAAAGGGGCGGCCAGCTACAAATGGCCGCCCTAATCTATCATTGTATGTGCAGAAAGACTTAATTATTTACTGGAATAAACCGATATGATAAATAATTATTAAGTTTTGTAAAAGCCTGATTTATTTTTACAGAAGGGAGGAGCTACAATGAATATAACAAGCGTATCAGGGGCGGCGGGTACAGCTAACGTAGTACAGCCGGTTTCTGATGATGTAAGCAAACGTATCCGGCAGCAGATTGCAGAAGCAGAGAGAAAGTCGCAGGAGCTTTCTCAGAATGAGGATATGACCCCGGAGGAGAAGTTGCAGAAAAAGCAGGAGATACAGCAGCAGATTGCCCAGCTCAATGCCCAGCTGCGCCAGCATCAGGCAGAGATGCAAAGAGAAAGGCAGCAGGAGGCCGCAGCTTCCATGGATAATATGCTGGACAGCGGTAAAAATGCGGCGGAAACGAAGGAGTATAGCGTAAGCATCTCTGAGGAGGGGATGAGAGCGTTTGCAGCCGCTGAAGCAGCAAAGGACATAAGCTCTTCTTTAGGTAGAGTAGCTACCAAAATAGAGGGTGAAATGAGAGTAGCGGCGGCGGAAATAAAAACGGATATGGCCAGAGGCGGCTGCAGCGATGCCAAGATAGAAAATCTGGGAGATTTGGAAGGAAGGCTGTCCAGTATAAGAGGAAGCCAAGCCAAGGAGTTGTCCAAGGCGGCGGAAGAGCTCAAAGAAGCTACCGAGGAAGAGGCCGACGATAAAAAAGAAGAAGATGGAAAGGCCGGCGCAGAAGAAGAGGCGCAAGAATAGCGTTAAGACGGCGTTACATTGCTAAGTTCCGCAGTCCTTGAGAAATCAGGGGCGCGGGACTTTTTATTTGGAGGTTTTATAAAAAGCCGTTGTTCGCTCATAATGCATATGTTATACTACTAAACGAGAGATATTTTGTGACAATTAAAAAATGCATGGGAAGCGGGAAATGAGGGTACAGATGAAAAAGAGAAAAAGTATTTACCGGAAGCTTATGCGGAATACAGTAGCTATCATGCTTGTTTTAGTGGTTTCGATTTTGGCGGTTATTGTAGCGAGCTTTTCTAGGGCTTATGAGAAGCAGGTTTATGAAGAAAATGGGGATATGGCGGCTTATATTGCTTCGGCTGTAAATTCGTTTTTTAACGGCGCTTATAGCATAACAGAAGAGTTAGCAGTAAACCCCAGTATTATTACAATGGATACGCAGATACAAAATCAGATATTGGAATCCTGCGTAAAGAGGAACAGCTATATGGAGCTGATTTATATTCAGGGAATGGATGGGATGCAAACAGGAAGGTCTTCAGGAGAGCTGGCGGACCGGAGCACCAGATGGTGGTTTACTCAGATGGCGCAGAATCCGCAGCCGTTTATTTCCAAGTCTTATTATTCAGTAAATACACAAATGCCTTGTACCTCTGTTTTTATGGCGATTAAAGAAAAAGAGACTATGAAGGGGATTATTGGCGTGGATATAAAGCTGGATTATCTTCAGGAGCTGGTTTCTGGTTATTCCGATGAAGAGGCCGGGCGGTATTCCTTTGTTATTGATGGAGAGGGCGTTGTAGTAGCTCACCCGGATAATATTTATCTGGAAGAGCTTTATAATTATAAAGAGCTTACAAAAACCATATCCCAGATGGATGCAAATGGTAAGGTAAAAACGGACGGTAATGGAAATATTCTGACGGAGGAACAGCCGATTGAGGTTTCGGACGGTTATAAGGGAACCATAGAGAAGGTTATGTCAGGGGAACAAGGGCAAAACAAGGTAATTGTAGACGGACAGAAGTGTTATGTAAGCTATGCTCCGGTAGCCTTGGCGGGAGAATCGGATTCCTGGTCTGTTATTACGGTACAAAGCGCGGCCAAGGCGATGGGACTTTTGAACAGAACGATTTTTCTGGCGGTTGGAACCAGTATGGTAGTTCTTTTAGCAGCGGCAGTTTTTGTTGGAATGGCCGGAAAGCGGATTACCAACCCTCTGGTACAGATTATCGGTCTGATAGAGCGGGCTTCCAAGGGAGATTTTACCGTTCGGGCAAAGATAGAGGACAATACGGAGATTGGCGTGCTGGCAGAAAGTTTTAATGAAATGATACAAAAAATTTCGTCTATTCTAGATAGACTGACCTCTTTTACAGAGGGAGTGATTAATAGCGCCGGGCGTTTGAATTGTATTTCCGCCGAATTGGAGGAGACGGCCGAACGGGTAAAGGGTATTTCAGAAGGAGCCGGCCGGCAGTTGGCAGATACGGAAGCAGTATCCGGCCTTACACAAGAAATAGGGGGAAAATTTGCAGAATTCCAGCGTCAGCAGGAAGGTATGAAGGAAGAAAATCAAAAGACGCTGGATTCTGAGGAAAAGGGAAAAGAAAGAGTCGACGGTTTAAAAAAATCGCATAAAAATATGCAGGAGAAGGTACTGGAGGCAGAGAGAAAGGTGGAGAAGCTTCGAGAGGAGTCTATGGATATTGAGGATATTCTAAAGACAATTCTGCAGATTACAGGACAGACAAAGCTCCTTGCATTGAATGCTTCTATAGAGGCAGCCAGAGCCGGAGAGCTGGGAAAAGGCTTTGCCGTTGTCGCGGCGGAAATCGGAGGGCTGGCAGAAAATTCCCAGCAGGCGGCAGGACGCATTTCTGGCATTGTAGGAGGGCTGCAAAAGGAAATTGCAGGGACAGTAGCTAATATCCGGGGAATCAGCGAGGCTTTTCAAACGCAGGCGATAGATGTGGAGGCGGTAGAAGAGACCTTCCGCATATTCCATCATACTTCCGAAAAAACCTCCGGGTATATTGAGGGCCTTAGTCTTTTGGTAGAAGAAATGTCTGCGCTGAATGAGGAAATTAAGGAAAAAATGGAAGCCGTCTGCGGAATATCCCAGGAAACAGCAGGCTTATCAAACGAAGTAGCAGAGACGCTTTCCCGGCAGGAAAAGGACATTTTATATGTGGCGAAACGGGTAGACGGGCTGTCGGAGGTATCAGAAAAGATGAAGGAAGAAATGGCAGATTTTAAATTGGAAAAAGCTTGAAAAATTGGGTTAGAGCGCGTTTGAAAAATTTAAGTTTATTTTAGATTTCTTTTATTGACTTTGCATACCGGCAAGGGTATCTTAATCTGTAAGAATGCAGAGAATAGATATGCAGGTTTGCGTCGGCGCGGTTTCCGCAAGCCTGGTGGTGTCAAAAGTCGCGCAGAAAAGAGGTTTGGATTTGAAGCAGAGATTTATACGGTTTATGCAGGGAAGATACGGAGCGGACGACTATTCTAAATTTTTAGTGGGGGCGGGCCTTGCGCTGGCAATCCTTACTATATTTGTGAGAAATGCTTTGCTGTCGTTGTTTTGCTGGGTTCTTTTACTTTATGCTTATTTTCGGATATTTTCCAGAAATATACAAAAGCGTTATCAGGAAAATATGAAATACCTGTCTTATAAGGGAAAGGTACGGGGATTTTTTCAAAAAGGGAAAAATACAGTGGTACAACGGAAGAATTTCCATATTTATACCTGCCCGTCCTGCGGTCAGAAAATACGGATTCCAAGGGGGAAGGGAAAAATAGAGGTTCGCTGCCCAAAATGCTCTGAAACCTTTGTAAAACGCAGCTAATAAAGGAAGGATGCTATGTTTGGATATATTATTGCCAATAAAGGAGAATTGAAATTCCGGGAGTTCGACGTATATCATTCTTATTATTGCGGCTTGTGCCGGGAGCTTAAGGAGGCCTGCGGCATACGGGGGCAGATTACTCTGAACTATGATATGGCTTTTTTAGCGCTTTTGCTGACGGGGCTTTATGAGCCGAAAACAAAGGCGGAAATGGAAAAATGCACGGTTCGCCCTTTGAAACGCCAGGAGGCCAGGAGAAATTTATGCACCAGCTATGCGGCAGATATGAATCTTTTACTGGCATATTACCAATGCAGGGACGACTGGAAGGATGACAAAAAGCTTACAAAATATGCTCTATACCGGCTGCTTTCCGGTTATTACAGAGAGCTTCAGGAAAAATATCCCCAAAAGGTTTCAGCGATTGAGACCAACATGAAAAGATTGTATCAGGGAGAACGAAAGAATTGCCAGAATATTGATAAAATGGCCGGGTATTTTGGAAATGTTTTAGGCGAGGTTTTTGCATGGAAAAAAGATGAATGGGAAGAGGCCTTAAGAAGAATCGGGTTTTACCTGGGGAAATTCGTTTATCTTTGCGATGCTTACGAGGACATCGAGGAAGACGAAAAAAGCGGAAATTTTAATCCTCTCAGAGACTTGCAGGAAAAAGGGAATTTTGAAGAGGAGTGTCAGCAAATCCTTACTATGATGATGGCGGAATGCTGCCGGGAGTTTGAAAAGCTTCCGGTAATTGAGAATGTTTCTATTTTAAGAAATATTTTGTATTCTGGAGTATGGAGCCGCTATAGTATGGTTAAAAAGAAAAAATTACAAAAAGCAGTACAGAAATGAGGAAAAGCATGAGAGATCCATATCAGGTGCTGGGCATTGGACGAGATGCCACAGAAGATGAGATAAAAAAAGCATATCGGAATTTAAGCCGGAAATACCATCCCGATGCAAATATTAATAACCCAAACAGGGAGGCGGCGGAAAATAGGTTTAAGGAAGTACAGCAGGCATATGAGCAGATTATGAATGAAAGGGTAGGCGGCGCAGGCCAAAGCAGTTTTGGCGGCTATGGCGGCCAGAACAGGCAGAATACAGAGGAGGACGTCCGCCTTCAGGCAGCGGCTAATTATATTAATAACGGTTATTATAAAGAAGCCTTAAATGTACTGAAGGATATAGGAAACCGCAATGCAAGGTGGTATTATTTCAGCGGCTACGCCAACTGGGGAATCGGAAACAATATAACGGCTTTGGAACATGCAAAGAGAGCTTTAACTATGGAGCCGGGAAACTGGCAGTATCAGGAGCTTGTCAGACGTATGGAGGGCGGAGGAAGCTGGTATGAATACCGCAGAGCGCCATACCAGACGGATGTTATGGGCGGAGCCGGATTTTGCTGGCGTTTGTGCCTTGCGAACCTTTTGTGCAATATGTGCTGCAGAGGAGGCGGTTTATGCTGCGGTGGAATACCGATGGGGCATATCTGACAATTATATTTTAATACAACAGAGAATTTTTTAGGATTGGAAGGACAAAAAAAGGGAAAAGAAGATGATTCGGGCAGTAATTTTTGATATGGACGGCGTCCTGATTAATACGGAAAAATATTTGAGTAAATACTGGAGGCAGGCAGCTGAGGAGTTTGGGTTTACCATGAGCTTTGAAGAAAGCTTAAAGCTCCGCAGTCTGGCTGTCCCTTTTGCTATTCAGAAAACAAAAAAGATGTTTGGGGAAACTTTCGATTATTTAGCAATCCGAAGCCGGCGCAAGGAGCTGATGGCAAAGTGGCTGTCTGAGAATGGGGTGGAAAAAAAACCGGGAGTAGACAAGGCACTTGATGATATAAGGAGCAGAGGAATAAAGCTTGCGATTGCTACGGCTACGGACGAGACGAGGGCGGAGGCCTATTTAAAGGAAATTGGAATTTATGAGAAGGTAGATTGTTTGGTTTCTGCGACTATGGTGGAGTATGGGAAGCCGAGGCCGGATATTTACCTGTATGCCTGTCGGCGTATAGGAGAAAAACCAGAGGATTGCCTTGCTGTGGAGGATTCGCCAAACGGTATACGGGCGGCCTATGGAGCGGGATGCAAGGCGGTTATGGTGCCGGATTTGTCAGAGCCCGGGGAGGAAATAAAAAAGCTTTTGTATGGAAGAATAGATAGTCTTGGAGAGCTTCCAGCGCTTTTGGATAAAGAGGCTTTGGAAGCCTGCGTACTTTGTCCAAGACAGTGCCAGGCTAACCGCGCCGGCGGCCAGAAAGGCTTTTGCAGTGTTTCTGGAGAGCTTATGGCGGCTAGGGCGGGGCTGCATATGTGGGAGGAGCCTTGTATTTCAGGAGAAGAAGGCTCTGGAACAGTATTTTTTTCCGGCTGCTCTCTTCACTGTATCTATTGTCAGAACCATACTATTTCTGACGGCGGATCCGGCAGAGAGATTACTGTGGAACGCCTGACAGAGATTTTTTTAGAGCTCCAGGAAAAGGGAGCCAATAATATTAACCTGGTGACGCCAACCCATTATATCCTTTCGATCCGCCGCGCCCTGATAGAAGCCAGGGAAAAAGGGCTTTCTATTCCGGTTGTCTACAATACCGGAGGATATGAAAGAGCAGAGTCCCTGCGTCTTTTAGAAGGCCTGGTGGACATATATCTGCCGGATTTTAAATATATGAGCCGGGAGCTGGGGAAACGCTACTCTGGAGCGGAGGATTATGCCTTTTATGCAAAAACCGCCTTAGAAGAAATGCTGCGTCAGACAGGAACGCCGGTATTTGATAAGGAAGGCAGGATGAAGAAGGGCGTCCTTGTAAGGCATCTGGCGCTGCCCGGGCAGGCGGAGGATTCCAGAAGGGTGCTTTCTTACTTATACGAAGCTTTTGGAGATAAAATTTTAATCAGCCTTTTGAACCAGTATACTCCAACGGGTAGTGAGAAAATATATGCAGAACTTAACCGCGCTCTTACAGAAGAAGAATACGACAGTTTAGTAGATTATGCCGTTTCTTTAGGAATAGAGGAGGGGTATATGCAAGAAGGAGGAACTGTAGAAGAAAGCTTTATCCCGGATTTTAACGGGGAAGGTATTTTGTAAAGGAAGGCCGATAAAAAGCGTTTTGAAGCAAATCTAAAAGAATTTTGTATTGACAAATAAAACCCGTTCCCATAAAATGATAAAAATGTAGTAGCCATATAGTTGAGACATTGAAGGAGGCCGTTATGACATCGTATGAAAAGATGAGTAAAGAGGAGCTGCTTTTGCTGAAAAGGGAGCTGGAGGCAAAATACGAGGATGTAAAGGGGAAGGGTTTGAAGCTTGATATGTCAAGGGGAAAGCCAGCGGCGGCACAGTTAGATTTATCTATGGAAATGATGGATGTGTTGAACAGCAGCAGCGAGCTAAAGGGAGAAGAAGGCGTTGATTGCAGGAACTATGGTATTTTAGATGGAATATGGGAAGCAAAGCAGCTTTTAGGGGATATGATTGAGGTGCCTGCGGAAAATATTATTATTTACGGCAATTCCAGCCTGAACGTCATGTACGACACCGTTTCCCGTTCTATGACTCACGGCGTTATGGGAAGCACGCCGTGGGCGAAGCTGGATAAGGTGAAATTTTTATGTCCGGTGCCAGGGTATGACCGCCATTTTTCTATTACAGAATATTTTGGCATTGAGATGGTAAATGTACCGATGACGCCGGAAGGGCCGGATATGGATATGGTAGAAAAGCTGGTAAGCGAGGATGAAGCGGTTAAGGGCATCTGGTGCGTGCCGAAATATTCCAATCCCCAGGGTATTACTTATTCCGACGACACGGTCCGCCGTTTTGCAAGACTTAAGCCGGCGGCAAAAGATTTTCGGATTTATTGGGACAACGCTTATGGCGTTCATCATTTATATGAGGAGGATCAGGATTATCTGATTGAGATTTTAGAGGAATGCGAACGGGTTGGAAATCCAGATTTGGCATATAAATTCTGTTCTACTTCTAAAATCAGTTTTCCGGGTTCCGGCGTAGCGGCCATCGCGGCCTCCGAGGCAAATCTGGTGGACATCAGGAAACAGTTGATGATACAAACGATTGGCCACGATAAGCTGAACCAGTTAAGACATGTAAGATTTTATAAAGATCTGGCGGGGATGGAGGAGCATATGAAAAAGCATGCCGCAATACTCCGTCCAAAATTTGAAGCGGTTTTAGAGGTTCTGGAAAGGGAGCTTGGCGGTACAGGAATTGGAAGCTGGATTAAGCCAAAGGGAGGTTATTTTATTTCCTTTGATGCTATGGAAGGCTGTGCAAAGGAAATTGTAGCAAAATGTAAAGAAGCCGGCGTTGTTATGACAAATGCCGGAGCTACGTATCCTTATGGAAAGGATCCTTATGACAGCAATATCCGTATTGCGCCGTCTTTCCCAACGCCGGAGGAGCTGGCGCAGGCGACAGATTTGTTTGTGCTTTGTGTAAAGCTGGCGAGCGTAAATAAGATTTTAGAGAAAAAATAAGGTAGAACATAAGAAAAGTATTGGGGTCGCAATTTGCGATGCACAAGAAGCAGTGCAGAAATGAGGTAATGTATGAAAGAGAGAGAAAAGTTTTCGACCAGATTAGGGTTTTTACTGATTTCAGCCGGTTGTGCCATTGGTCTGGGAAATGTATGGAGATTCCCTTATATTACGGGAAAATACGGCGGAGGCGCCTTTTTAATGGTTTATTTGTTCTTTTTGGTGGTTTTGGGATTACCCGTTATGGTAATGGAATTTTCTGTCGGCCGGGGAAGCCAAAGAAGCGTAGCGACTTCCTTTAACGTACTGGAACCGAAGGGCAGTAAATGGCATCTTCACCGTTATACGGCTATGGCGGGAAATTATATTTTGATGATGTGCTATACAACGATAGCAGGATGGATGGTAGCCTATATTTTTAAATTGGCGAAGGGAGATTTTGTAGGCAAGGATGCCGCCGCCGTTGGCGAGGCATTTGCAAAAATGCAGACGAATCCGGGGGAAAACCTGTTTTGGATGCTGGTGACGATAGCAATCGGCCTTTTTGTATGTTCTCTGGGACTGGAGAAGGGCGTAGAAAAAATTACAAAGGTAATGATGGTTATTTTAATGGTGTTAATGCTGGCTTTGGCGTTCCGTGCAGTAACGCTTCCGGGAGCGGGAGAAGGCCTTGCCTTTTATCTGATTCCTGATATGGAGAGTATGAAGGAGGCGGGTATCCGGGAAACCATTATGGCGGCTATGGGACAGTCCTTTTTTACCTTGAGTACAGGTATCGGTTCTCTGGCGATTTTTGGAAGCTATATTGGTAAGGAGCGTTCTTTAACAGGAGAGGCCTTACATGTTATGCTTTTAGATACTTTTGTAGCGGTTATTGCAGGCCTGATTATTTTTCCGTCCTGTTTTGCCTTTGGCGTAAATCCGGGAGAAGGGCCAGGTTTGGTTTTTTTGACCCTCCCGAATATTTTTAATGAGATGGCTGGCGGCCTTATTTGGGGAAGCCTGTTTTTCCTTTTTATGTCCTTTGCCGCTCTTTCTACAGTAATTGCCGTATTTCAGAATATTTTGTCCTTCGGTATGGATTTGTGGGGCTGGAGCCTGAAAAAGGCTGTAATTGTGAATACCATTGCCCTTCCGCTGCTGTCTGTGCCTTGTGTTCTGGGGCTTAATGTCTGGAGCCATATACAGATTTTTGGCCGTTCCATTATGGATTTTGAGGACTTTACTGTTAGTAATATCCTGTTGCCGCTGGGCTCCTTAATTTATCTTTTATTCTGCGTAACCCGCTATGGCTGGGGCTGGGATAATTTTATCAAGGAAGCCAACGCAGGAGAAGGCTTAAAGGTTCCAAAATGGTCCAGATTTTATTTAACCTGGATATTGCCGGTACTTATTTTGGTAATTTTTATCAGCGGTTTGTTTTAATAAATTGCTCTATCTGTTCTAGGGCCTTCCCGGCTTCTTCATCCAGGGTAAGGTCATAGACCAGAGAAAAACAATCTTTTGCTGTTTCATAGCGTTTGTTTTCTAATTCCAGCTGGCCTGTTCGGAAGGTAATGCCTACCGTATCTGGATTTGGGCCGGCTGGAATTTTATTTTTCTTTAGCGCTGCCTGTATTTCAGCAATAGAAAGATCCGGCGAAGGGCGTTTCAGAGCTTTTTCCAGATAAGCTAAGTCCCGTTTGGCGCTCTCGGAGGGAAAGAAGATATTGCTGTAAAGATAGAGCGGGAAAGCATTGTCGGGCTGATAGCTTTCCAAATAGTAAAAACCCAGATTCCGGTAAAAATGCGCCATGGTTGCCCGGCTGCAGCAGTAGGGATAGGCGGCCAGGGTGATTTCCCAGGTGCGTTTTAAATCTCCGGTCTTTTTGTACAATTCACTTAGCTGAAATAGGGAATCCAGGTCTACAGGATTCCAATCAAGGGCGGTCTCATAGGCTTGAACGGCTTTTTTATATTTTTCCAGGCGGATGAAAATATATCCATAAAAACGGTAAAGGGCTCCGATATTAAAAGGAGCGTAGGAAATTTCCTCCTGTCCTCCATTTTTAAAAAAACGAAAATAATAAACCTCTAAAATATGGTTAAAGGAATAGATATGGTTTCTTTTTTCAGACAGAGCGGTTTCTATTGTCTGTAAAACCTGTTCCATAGCGTCTTTCGCTTTTTGGTATTCTCCTTTTTCTACCCAATCCCTGGCTTTTGTGTAATCTGGAAGGATTTCCTTTTCCAAGGCATCAGTTCTGTCCATTTGCATCCCTGCTTTCTATATAATACTTGTAGCTTCCCTCTATAAATTCGTTATAGAGGGTATTATAACGGATAAAGTTTTCACTTACGTTAATCAGAATATTATTTTGCATAGCGGCGATATTTGCCTCAGAAAGTTCGTTGTATATAATGGCGTAGTTCTCTCCAGGCCCAGAGTTTTTCCACGGCATAATCTGGATTGGACGCGCGGCGTTTTCAATGGTGTTATTGGTAAAGGTAGGGTTTTTTACACCGCTGGCTAAAATGGCCCTGTATTTGCCTGTGCCGTTGGCAACATTGGAAATGCGGTTATTTTTAATAACAGGAGAGTCCCAGTTCATAACCCGGATGGCGTCCTGGTCGCAGCCGTCAATCGTGTTGTTAATAATATGAACATCGGCGTGAAGCTTGTTTTCACTGTATTTGTGGGTGCCGATGGCTCTTTCCAGAGAGAGGAAGGTGTTATTTTGAATGGTAACCTCCTGGTTCGGCGTGCAATCGTAGGAGGTCCATATCTCGTGGAAGCCGTCGGTGTTTTTATCCGGGGTATCCAGATTAATAGCCTCTTTATTATTTTTAGGAGAGTCCTTGTGATTTTTAAAGGTACAGTTGTCAATCAGGACGTTTTTAGAGGCATCCATCTCAATAAAATGCCCGTTTTTCATATTTTGGAAGGTAATGCCGGACACGGTAATGTTTTGGTTGTGTCCCATAATTATGCCGATACAGCCGTCCTTGTAGTTTAAGTCTAAAACGACATTGCCTTCCCCAAGGAAACGGATATTTTTCATGCCATTGTAGCCCTTTACCGCGTTTTTCTTTTTTGATTTTGCGGTGGAAATACACTGAAAAATAGAATTAGAGGTGGAAAACTGACTGGTTCCTGTTTTTGTACCTTTTTTCAGGACAACGCCGTTTTTAAATTTAATGGTGACGTTGGAAGGCACGTACAGGGTGTTGGAGATAGTGTAAGTACCCTTTTTTAAAGTCAGGACACCGCCGCCCTTTTTTTCCAGTTGTTCTAAATAGGAACGAAGGAGAAAATAATGCTTTGTATTTTTATTATAAGTCTTGCTTTTGGTATATGCGTTTTTATAGGGCTTGCTGTTTGGAGATATGGTGTAAGCAGGTTTGTCAGCGGCGTGAACGGCCGACGGAAAGAAGCAGGCCAGAAGCAGTAACAGGAAAAATAGTTTTCTTTTCATAAGTATCCTCATTTCTGTATTAAAAAATTTTGTTTGTTATAGTACTAATTAAGTATAAATAAAAAACAGAAAAAATTCAACAGAGAATACCGTTCAGTTTCTGTTTTTTACAGAGAAACGTCTTTCTTAGAAAAATCTGAAAGATTTGGTTGCATTTGGGATAAATTATAATTATAATGTTGGGTATATGAAAAAATAAAGGAACCCTGTGAATAAGGCACAGGCGGAAGGGGAATGGAGGAAATTATGAAGAAGATACTTGAAGTGCTGAAACAGGAAGTGACCGATGCATTTGTACAAGCTGGTTATGCTGAAAAATACGGAATGGTTACTTTATCAAACCGGCCGGACCTATGCCAATATCAGTGTAATGGCGCGATGGCGGCGGCAAAGGAGTACAAAAAGGCTCCGATTATGATTGCGAACGACGTGGTTGCTATCCTGGAAAAGAGCGAGACCTTTAAAAAGATTGAGGCTGTAAATCCTGGTTTTATCAACATTATTTTAAGCGACAGCTTTGTTTCCAGCTATGTAAATGATATGAGAAAAGCAGGAAGCTTTGGTTATGAAAAAGCAGAAGATCCATATACCATTATTGTGGATTACGGCGGACCGAATGTAGCAAAGCCTCTCCATGTAGGGCATTTAAGGGCTGCGGTTATTGGAGAGAGCGTAAAACGGATTGGAAAATTTGTAGGCCATAACATGATCGGCGATATTCACCTGGGCGATTGGGGCCTTCAGATGGGCCTTATTATTACTGAGCTTAAAAAACGCCAGCCGGAACTTCCTTATTTTGATCCGGATTTTACAGGCGAATACCCGGAAGAGGCTCCGTTTACTGTTTCTGAGCTGGAGGAGATTTATCCTTATGCCAGCGCGTTTTCCAAGAAAAACCCAGAGTACTTAGAGGAGGCCCGTAATGCCACCCTGCGCCTTCAAAAAGGAGAAAGGGGCTACGCGGCGCTGTGGAAGCATATCCGCAACGTTTCCATTGCTGATTTGAAGAAAAATTATGATAGATTGAATGTGCATTTTGAGCTTTGGAAGGGTGAAAGCGATGCAGAAAGTTACATTCCAGGGTTGGTAGAGTATTTAAAAGAGGGCGGCTATGCCCGCTATAGCGAAGGCTCCCTGGTAGTAGATGTAAAGGAGCCAGAGGACAATAAGGAGATTCCTCCTTGTATGATTTTGAAATCTGACGGTTCCGCCCTTTATAATACGACAGATTTGGGCACAATTATTGAGCGTGTGAAGTTTTATAATCCAAAGGCTTTGAAATATGTTGTTGATAAGCGCCAGGGATTATATTTTGAGCAGGTATTTCGCTGTGCAAGGAAGGCGAAGCTGATTGGCGAGGATGTAGAGCTTACCTTCTTGGGCTTTGGCACAATGAACGGCAAGGATGGAAAGCCGTTTAAGACAAGAGAGGGCGGAGTTATGCGTCTGGAGTACATGATTAATGATGTAACCCAGAGCGTATATGAAAAGATTATGGCAAACCGTGAAATTCCAGAGGAGGAAGCTAGGGATACCGCGGAGAAGGTTGCCGTAGCGGCAATTATCTATGGCGATCTTTCCAACCAGCCTTCTAAGGATTATGTTTTTGATTTAGAGCGTTTTACAGCTTTTGAAGGAAATACGGGCCCATATATCTTATATACGATTGTCCGTATCAAGTCTATTTTGAATAAATACAAAGAGCTTCACAGCGATGTGAAACCAGAGGAAATTGAAATCCTTCCGGCAGTCAGCGACAGCGAGACGGGACTTATGCTGGAGTTTACCAAGTTCAGCGATATGATTGATGCTGCCTTTAAGGAAAATGCGCCGAACAAGGTATGCCAGTTCGTATATGACCTTGCCAATGCATTTAACCGTTTTTACCATGAAAACAAAATTATTGCAGAAGAGGATGAAAAGAAGCAGGCATCCTGGATTGCCTTAATTAGCTACACCCTGGATATGCTGACTCAATGTACAGACCTTTTGGCAATTAAGGCGCCGGATAGGATGTAATGGAGGAGATGGCGTTGTTTGTTGGACGGGCAAATGAACTGAGATTTCTGGAAAATTATTATAACCGGAAGGGAAGCTCTCTGGTCGTGCTGTATGGCCGCTATGGCGTTGGCAAGACAGAGCTTTTACGGCTATTTGCAAGAAATAAGCAATGCATATATTATTTTGCAGCAGAATGCTCCGATAAGGAGCAGAAAAAAAGACTGGCGGCCTGTCTTGGCGTGGAGGGCGGCTCTTTTGAGGAGCTGTTTTTCCAGGCGGCCAAGACGGCGCCAGTGCTTATTATTGATGAATTTAATAATGGAGTGAGACAGAGCAGGGAGTTTATGGAAGGGCTTCTCTCCGCTTTTACGGCGGAAAATATTTGGGAAAAGTTTTTGGTAGTTCTCTGCTCCTCCTCTGTAAGTTGGGTAGAAAATGATATGGTGCGTTCCCTGGGGAGAGCGGCGGCGTCAGTTTCTGCCCTTCTTAAGCTAAAGGAATTCGGGTTTATGGATATTATGGCTCGTTTTCCTGAGTATTCGGTAGAGGAATGTATTACTGTATATGGAATTTTAGGAGGTACGCCGGCCTATTTAAATGCCTGGGATGAAAAACGCAGTGTGAAGGAAAATATCCTGGCTTTATTTTTAAATAAGGATGGGAAGCTTTTTCGGGAGGCCGGAGAGTTTTTAAAAATGGAGCTTCGCGAGCTTCCTTTATATAATACGATTCTTTCTTATCTGGCGGAGGGGAAGAATCAGCTAAATGAATTGTTTGAGGCTACAGGCTTTAGCCGGGCTAAAATCAGCGTGTATATAAAAAATCTGATTGCAATGGATGTGGTTGAAAAGGTATTTTCCTATGATACCGAAGGGAAAGAAAATACAAAAAAAGGGCTGTACCGGATTAAGGATACGTTTCTTTTGTTCTGGTACCGGTTTGTGTTCCCAAATCTTTCCGCCTTGGAGCTAAGGGGAGCGGAGGAGGTTTATAACCGGAAGGTGCTGCCAGAGCTGGAGAAATACCTGGAGCTTTGTTTTCTTCAGGTATGCCAGGAATATATGCAGCTTTTGAGCGACTATGGAAAGTTTGATTTTACGATTGGGCAGCTGGGAAGCTGGTTTGGCAAGGAGGGCAGACTGGATATTCTGGGAGAATGGGATACCGGGACCTTTTTTTCCGGGGGCTGTAAGTGGAGCGGAGGGCCTTTTTCAGAAGAGGATTTTGAGAGGCTTTTATACCTTTCCCAAAAGGCTAAGGCAGAGCCTGGGCAGTATTATCTGTTTTCCAGAAAGGGCTTTACCCCAGGAATGAGAAAGAGGGCGGAGGCTTTCGGAGGGCTGACGTTAATGGATTTGGAGGATATGTGATGTATAGAGAAACGTCAAAGCTGGTTATGTATCAAAGGCTGGAGAAGGACAGCATCCTTTTGGGGCTTTCGGATATATGCCGGGATTTTTACAGCGGAAATTATGAAAAAGAGGAGCTGATTACCCGAATTTACCGGGAAATCCATAAGCTTCTGGAAATCAGCACAGAATATGCTTTTGACAACAACCTGTGGCACAATTACCTGGCCTATATTTTAGCTACGAATGAAAATCCCTTTAGTATAATTTCAGAAAAGGTAGGAGCCGGAGAAGGCTCTGCCAGAGAGTTCGCTAAAAATGATTTCCGCGTATTTAAAAGGCTGTTCGACTATGATTTTTCCCCGATAGAGGAAGCGTTGGGGATTGATTGCTTCCATACGGTTTTGAATTACCATTCTATTGCGAAAAGAGAGGGCCGTTATAATAAAAACGTCAGCGATAAGGTGAAGGCTTTGAGCCGCCGGATTGCAGAGGCTTTGGACGAGGAAGAGATTTATGAAATAGTAACTGGTTTTTATAAGGCCTACGGCGTAGGAAAGTTCGGTTTGAATAAGGCGTTTCGTCTGTTCCCCGGCGGGGAGGGCGAGCTTATCCGGCCGATTATTAATACGGAAGAGGTTTTTCTTTCGGATCTGGTAGGCTATGAATTGCAGAAAAAGAAGCTGATTGAAAATACAGAAGCTTTTGTAGAAGGCAAAAGCTGCAATAACGTGCTTTTATTTGGCGATAGCGGTACGGGGAAATCCACCAGTATTAAGGCGATTTTAAATGAATATTACGACAGGGGACTTCGGATGATTGAAATATACAAACATCAGTTCCAGGAGCTTTCTAATATTATTGCACAGGTGAAGAACCGGAATTACCGTTTTATTATCTATATGGACGATTTGTCCTTTGAGGAATTTGAAATTGAATATAAGTATTTAAAGGCCGTGATTGAAGGCGGATTGGAGACAAAGCCGGATAATGTGCTGATTTACGCTACTTCTAACCGCAGACATTTGATTCGGGAGACCTGGAGCGACAGAAATGACGTAAGTCATGAAAACGGTCTGCATCATTCGGATACCATGCAGGAGAAGCTGTCTTTAGTGAACCGTTTCGGTATTAGCATAAATTACTCTAAGCCAAGCCAGAAGGAGTATTTTGAAATTGTTAAGGAGCTGGCAAAGCGTCATAAGGCTATTTCTATGCCAGAGGAGGAGCTTTTGGCGGAGGCGAATAAATGGGAATTAAGCAACGGCGGGATTTCAGGAAGGACGGCGCAGCAATTTATTAATTATCTGGCGGGACGAAAAAATGAAGGAGAAAGCAATGAGTAAAATAAAATTAGTGGGACTGGATTTAGATGGGACGCTGATTAATGATAAAAAAGAGGTATCTTGGCATACCCGCGAAGTAATTGAGCGGGCGACAAAGCAGGGGGTTGTCATTGTACCTGCTACCGGAAGGCCTTTTATTGGGATTCCCAAGGAGGTTTTAAGCCTTCCGGTTTCTTACGCTGTAACGGCGAACGGGGCGGGGGTCTATCGGATTGCTTCCAGGGAGCGGCTTTATGAAAACTGTATTCCATGGGAGGAAGCGTACCGTCTTTTAACGATGCTGAAGGAATACGATGTGATGGGAGACTGCTTTATTGACGGCTATGGCTTCGGCGAGGAAGAAAAGCTTGAGCATAGCTGCCAATTCGCCATGTCGGAGGAAACAAGGAAATATATTAAGGCTACCCGGAAAACGGTGAAGGATTTGCCGGAGTATGTGAAAGAAAACCGTTGTCAGGTGGAGAAAATTACAATGAATTTTAAGGAAAGGGACGGTATTCTTTTGTGGGAAAAGGAAATTCGGGAAGAATTTGCCAAAAACTATACCGGTTATGCCGTGGTAAAAGGGATGCCTACGAATTTAGAAGTAACGGCTGGGACGGCTACCAAGGGAAATGCTCTGCTTCATTTGGGAGGACTTCTGGGAATTAAACAGGAGGAAATTATGGCCTGCGGCGATAGTGAAAATGATCTGGAAATGCTGAAAGCAGTAGGCGTAGGCGTGGCGATGGGAAATGCTGTGCCGGAGATTTTGGAGGCGGCGGATTATGTAACCTTGACAAACAGAGAAGACGGCGTAGCTGCGGCCATTGAAAAATTTGCGATAGGAGACTGAGATGCAAACAAAGGATTTTGGATTTTATTTGCCAGAAGAGCTGATTGCCCAGGATCCGTTAGAGGACAGGTCAAGCTCCCGGCTTTTGGTACTAAATAAGGAAACAGGGGAGCGAGAGCATCGGATATTCCGGGATATTATAGAATATCTGCTGCCGGGAGACTGCCTGGTAATCAATAATACAAAGGTAATTCCTGCCAGGCTGATTGGTGAAAAGGAAGGAACAGGGGCTCAGATAGAGCTTCTTTTATGGAAAAGGAAAGAAAAGGATATTTGGGAAACCTTAGTAAGACCAGGGAAAAAGGCGAAACCGGGAACCCGTATTTCTTTTGGAGAGGGTCTTTTAACCGGCGAGATTTTGGAGGTAGTGGAAGAAGGCAACCGCTTGGTGCAGTTTTTCTACGAAGGTATTTTTGAAGAAATTTTAGATAGGCTAGGGCAGATGCCGCTGCCTCCTTATATTACCCATAAGCTCCAGGATAAAAACCGCTATCAGACTGTTTATGCAAAATACGAAGGCTCTGCGGCGGCTCCGACGGCAGGGCTGCATTTTACAAGGGAGCTTTTGGAGGAGCTTTCGGCGAAAGGAGTTGTGATCGCCCATGTGACCCTTCATGTAGGCCTGGGAACTTTCCGCCCGGTAAAGGTGGAGGATGTGGAAAAGCATCATATGCATTCGGAATTTTATCAGGTGGAGGAAGCGGAGGCAGAAAAAATAAATGCGGCGAAGGCCGCCGGGCATCGGGTTGTTTGCGTAGGAACTACCAGCTGCCGGACGGTAGAATCGGCGGCGGACGAGACAGGAAGAGTAAAGCCCGGCAGCGGAAATACGGATATTTTTATTTATCCTGGGTATCAGTTTAAGGTTTTGGATGCTCTGATTACTAATTTTCATTTGCCGGAGTCTACGCTCCTTATGCTGGTTTCAGCCCTGGCCGGCAGAGAGAAGGTATTGGCGGCCTATGAAACGGCGGTGGAAGAAAGATACCGGTTTTTTAGTTTTGGGGACGCGATGCTAATTTTGTAACGCAAAATCAAACGCCAGGCAACCAAGGCTGCGGTTTATAAAGAAAAGCTTTCACTAAGTAACAACCTTAGCGAAAGCTTTTTTAGTCGTAAATTCTATATCAGTGTAGCTCAAATTTTATTTTGTGTCAACATTTATATAATAACTTTTCTAATTTTACATAAATGTAAATCCAGTAAATTCCAATTTTTTACATATTCTTATGAAATATTTCTTATAATCTCTAAATAATTCATTAATTTTTTTCTATATATACAAATCTATCTCCTGATAATGGAGAAAAATCACAACCAATTATAAAGCGGGGCTTTTGACCGTCAATTTTTTGGTAGAGGCGTTTTTTTACAAGATGAATTCTGCGCTTTTCTACTGCAAAAACCGTATTTCTTCTTTTTTATTTATGGTCAAGTCAGTCGTCAGCTTGTAAAAGCCTTGTATTTACAGCATTAAAAAAGCTTTCGCTAAGGTTGTTACTTAGCGAAAGAATTTTTAATACGGAGGGTTCTTTATGAAGGAAGGGTATCAGGTAAAGACCTACTGCTTTCGTCTATATTGTCGGGAAAAGGAATGCCTGCAAATGACAAAAGCAATCTACAACTCAGTAGTCAATTTTTATTATGATATTCTTTCTAAGGAATCCGGGCTGGAGCAGCTGAACCGGCAGCAAAAAATGCGTCAAATGGAGCTTATGACGATTGGCGGAAAAGAAGAGGGGAAAATAAAATATCCCTTTCCTTTTGGAAAGGTGCCGCTGTATTTTCGAAGAGCGGCTATTAACGACGCTATTCGTTTATGGAAAAGCTATACAAGCGGCAGCGAAAAGGATATTCGCTGGAAGCCGGCAAAAAGTATTTTAGCATCGCCTGTTTTTTATAAGGGAATGTATAAGGATTTTACAGAAACGGGCATTCTCTTAAAGTTGTGGAACGGAGAACAGTGGAAATGGACAGAATGCCGTCTGGATACCTGTAAAAGAGAATTTTTTGACCTGAGAAAAGCGCTTTCTCCTATGCTGAAGCTGGAAAACGGCCGCTGCATGCTGCATATACCCGTGAAAGAAGCGGTAGAAGACGTTCGTACAATCAAAGAGCGTTTTCAGGAAAGAGACGTAAAAAAAATATGTGCGGCGGCGTTTCCAGCGAACGATTATCTGGCGGTATTAGCTGTAATGGACATAAAGGGAAACTATGAAGAAAGCCTTTTTATCCGGGGCGGCAGTCAGATGAGGCATGAAAAGAAGAAAATTTTAAACCGCATTCATAAAAATCAGGCCAGTATGGGGATTTATGGAAAATTAAATGCAGATAGTAAAACGGCGGAAAAAGCCGAAGAGATGGTAAAGCAGGAAAAGGATAATAAGGCTTTGCGTGAAAAAATCGGCCGGATTTCAGAGCATTATGCCCATCAGGCGAGCCGGCAGATAGTAGATTTTTGCAAAGAAAGAAATATTACCGTTCTTGTGGTTCCAAACTACTACAAGCATAACCTTGACCTGAATACCAAAGGCTATGTAAAGACCAGCAGCTATGACTGGATTGGAAGAAGGATTATTCACTATCTTCGTTATAAGGCTTTTGGAAAGGGAATTATGGTAGCCTCAACAGGTACGAAAGGGATTGCTTCCCAATGCTATCTTTGCGGGGAAAAAATCAGACGCTTTAATAAGGATAAAACCCCTGGCACAAATTATTATGGAGGAAAGAACTTTGTATGTCCCAATGGGCACAGAGGAAATTCTTATTTTAATACAGCAATGAATATAGGACGTAATTTTTTGAAATCTCAGGCAGAAATGCTTGAGTGAGGCCTTTTTGCTAAAGGCAGCAGGTCTTGGGTACAGCGTCGCCGTCTTTTGCCTCGCAGGAGCAGGCAGGAGAGAAGATGCTGGAAGTTATTAAAAAAATAAGAAAAAGTATAACAAGAGTAGAGTCTGCTGGATTAAAAAAGGAAGAGAAAGGCAGACTGAAAATGCAGTAAGGAGAAAGACAGAAAGTGAAGCAGAAAAACTGGATAAGAAAATATGGAATCCATATAGCGGTATGTGTTGCGGTTCTGGCAGCGGCTTTTGGAATTAACCGGAAAATAAATATAGACAGAAGTCATATTTATACAGTATCTTCTGGAACAACTGTGTTGGAAAAGCTGACAGAATTTAAAGTGAAAAAGGGAAACTATATTTTCGGGGGCTGGGGATTTGACCCTAAAAATTACAGTGAAAATACAAAATGCGAACTGATATTGC
>CATKYY010000010.1 GCA_949841225.1 uncultured Acetivibrio sp. | reverse complement strand
GCATTTTTATTTTCGCTTGTTGTTTCTCTTATCGAGAAAGGCAAGCAACGCAACAATTAAGCTACCAAAGGACATCAGCAATGCTAATATTCCAATGAAAATCGAAATGATTTCAAAAGCTGTCATAGGCGCCACCTCCCTTTCTATGTATTCCGGCACGCCGGTTTTCATAAACCCGGGAGGCTACCACCCTGTCATGGGTACTTTCCGTAGTGGAAGTGCATGTTTCTGTGAGTTAATTACATTTCTCTTAAAATAATATATTTTTTCTTCCTTGCTAGGATATATCGCCTTTTTACATTATAAAAATTTGAATATTTAGCATCCAGTATATAATAGTAATCTTTATAATTACCCGATATTTTCAATACAAAATCCGGTATCCATCTATCATTCCACTTACTTTTTATAAAATTGTAACCTGTTGAATACAAATTAGTATATGTATTACTTCTATCTATCCAAATAGATGGTTCATATAATAATGTTATTTCATATCCGTTACCTTCAAATATATATTGATTATTGATATTTTCAAAATCATCTTCTACATCATATATAATTCTATCTAAATCTTGCAAAACAAATCCGCACAAAGAAATCGCATTCTGAATCTTTATCAAACAATAATATTCAAAAATACGACTTAATGTTTTGAGTTTGAATAAATAATTTAAATGCTCAAAAGTATAATCTCCTGTTTTAAACCATTTTGCCATACATTCATAACAGATTCGATACTGATAATTGAGGTGGCTCCCAAGCCTTAAATTGACGGCTCTCAAGCTTTAAAATAATCAGCATAAGGAAAAATACAGAAATTTCCCAAAGCGCATAGGCTAGACAATTACCCCTTTCACAAGGATTAAATCCCCATACAGCGCTTCTTCCCCTGTCTGGATAATTGCATAGGCCTTTTTGCTCCTGTTATAAAAATCCTGCCTTGAAAGCTCCCCTATTTTGATATTCCTTTCTTTCCCAGAATTAAGGATTCTTTCCATCTCGCTCCAAATTTCAGGCGTTTCCATCCCCGCGTCTATATCCTTTTTTTCCAGCCCCAGTACCAGAGCCGGTTCTTCACTAATATGATCCAGAGGGAACAGCTTCATCACCTCGCATAAAAGCTGGCATACTCCTATCCCGGGATACCGGATGACCCTCTGCCCCAGCTCCTTGGCCGGATAATTTGCATCCACAATAGCAATCTCATTTCCATGACCCATTTCACACAAAATCTTAAGCAATTCAGGCGTTATTAATTTAGGTATTCCTTTCAGCATTTTCTGTCTCCTTTTCTAAAATATAAGTATGTATAGCGAAAGCTACGCCATCTTTGTCGTTCGATGCTGTCACCACATCTGCGCGGCTCTTCACTGCCTCGTCCGCATTCTCCATTGCAACTGCCAGTCCCGCCGCTTCAAACATAGGAAGGTCATTTAATCCATCGCCAATAGCGGCAAGCTCTGCTAAGCTGTATCCAAGATGCCCTGCAAGCCATACAAGAGAACTGTCCTTTTTTACGCCTTTTGCTGTAACCTCGCAAAAATAAGGCTCAGAAAGAAAAATATTTATTTCCTGGCCGTACGCCTGATTCATATAAGCCTCTACTTTCTTTATAACGGCAGGTTCTCCTACAACCATAAATTTAGGAACCGCTCCTTGAATATGCCTTTCTAAATGCTCTACTTTTTTAATAGGTATGCCATTATTAAAGGCCTCCTGCAAAACATATTTTGCCGTATCGCTTTCTGACAACACTCCATAGCCGTCATAGGTCAGAGCATCTACATGGAACCGCCTGGCCGTTTCACAAATCCATGAATAATAGCTATCTGGCAACTCCTTCTTTAAAATAGTCTCTCCCGTTTTACAGTCAATAATCTCCGCTCCGTTATAAGCCAGCAAATACCCTCCCAGCTCATATAATCCCAGCTGCCTCGCAATTTTCTCCATTCCAATCACCGGCCTTCCAGAAGCCAGTATAATGGTTATTCCACGGTCAATAGCTTCTCTTATGGCCCTTTTATTATTTTCAGAAACTTCTTTCTCACAATTAGTCAGCGTCCCATCCAGGTCAATCGCCACCATCCGATACATAAGCTCCTCCTTACAAATATATGCCAGTCTGTATAATATCCTTCTGCTGTAAAATTCCAATTACCTTTTCCTCTTTTACAACAGGAACCGCCTTGACGCCGCTATCCTTCATTACCTGTAAGGCATCTATCGCCATGCTTTCATCGTCAACAAAAACCGGAAATCTTTTCACCATACCCTCAATGGAATCGCGGTATATATCCGGCCTGGCGGATAATTCTCTCTCCAGGCTGCCATTTGTTATAATGCCCAAAAGCCGCTTCCTTTCATCCTCCACAGCAATAATCTCTCCGCCCATACGTCCCAAGGCAAGAATGGCGTCCTTTATTTTACTATCCAGCCGCAAAACGTCCTGCAAACCCGTTTTCTTCATTAAATCAATCGCCCTTATGGTAAGCTTTTTACCTAAAGACCCCGCCGGGTGGCATACTGCAAAATCCTTTTTTCCAAATTTCTTTAATTCCGAAGCCGCAACCGCCAGAGCATCTCCATAAGCCATTACGGCGGTCGTGCTGGAAGTAGGAGCCAGCCCTAAATGACAGGCCTCCTTTGTTTCTGGAAATATCTGTGCAATATAGCTTTTCCTGGCCAGGGTAGATTCTGGATTAGAAGTGATACCAACCAGCTTTACGCCCATCTGCTGCAACCCTGGCAGAATGCATTTTATTTCATCGCTTTCTCCACTGTAACTAATGGCTATTACAAGGTCCGACGGCTGCACCATCCCCAAATCTCCGTGCATAGCCTCCCCAGGATGTACAAAAAAAGCAGGTATGCCTAAACTGGCCATAGAAGCAGCTATTTTCCTGCCAACATGCCCGCTTTTTCCCATTCCTGTGATTACAACCTTCCCCCTGCATTCATTGACCGCCTCTAAAATCTGGTTAAAGGTCTGGCCCAGGCTGGCTCTGACAAGTTCCAGCGCCTGGATTTCTGTATTAAGTACCCTGTTCGCTATCTTTAGTCCATCCATTCCTCTATTCATACGCGATTTCACAATCCCAGACAACCACTCCGCTGTCCATAAATTCCGAGTGAATCCGCTCCTCCAATTCCTCTTTACTTACTCCTTTTTTTAACACCGCCTGTAAAAATCCACCGCCGCCTGCGCCGCAGACAGCTCTTCCATCCAGCAAATCCTCGCAAACATCAAAAATATAATCAATACAAGTATTAGTAGCGCCCCGGTCAATCCTTTTTACCAGCTCAAACTGTTCTGTTAAAAGCTTACCAAAAGCAGTAATATTTCCTCTTTCCAGCTCATATCTCATAAAAGCGCAAATTCTTCGGATTTTTTCGATTGCAGCCGCCGTTTCCTCTGAATTACGAATACATTGGTTTAGTTCCTCCCGAAGCACATTTCTGGCCAGTCTCCGCTGCCCTGAAAAAATTAATACAAACCTGTCGTTTAGTTCTTTTTTTACTGCTGGAGAAAGCTTTAAATTCTCCACAAATATTTCTTGGTAATTTCCTGGATTAGCATAAAAATATTTAACCCCATTATGAAGGCCGCCCACCTGGTCCTGCCAGCCGCCCCCGGTTGCCATCAGCTGCTCTGCCAGAAAAACCTGGGCGTAAATCGTCTGATCCTCCACGTCCTGACCAAAAGCCTCCCGGATAGCCTTAATACAGGCCGCTGCAACAATACTGCTTGTCCCAAGCCCCGAACCCTTTGGAATATCGGCTGCTGTCCTTAAAAGAAGCCCTCCGCCCATAGAAGAACACAGCCCCTCCATAGACAGGCTTGAACGCTCCAGAGGAACCAGACCTGCAGCCAGCAATACCGCCTTATGCAGCGCAAAAGGATCATACGGGTTGGAGCAGTCCCTAATTGCAGATAGCGTATCAAATTCCTGACAAATCCCCTGGTCTACGCTTTCAAAAACAAAAGCCTGACGCTCCAGCCGCTCTATTGTAGCCCGTATTGGATAATCTCCTTTTAGCAGCACCGCGGCATCCAGCATCGTTCCCCCATGCTCCAGGCAATATGGCGCGGCATCCGAAGGACTTCCGCAAAAATTCACCCTTGCTGGAAGCCTGACCTCCACTTTGTCTTTTAAAAAAGAACCATGGCTTTTTTCCCAAATATGTCTTTTGGTAACAGCTCCTGTAATCACCTGGCGAACCACCCCATAGGCGCAGTCCTCATACCAGCCGGCCCCATAACCGTCTATCTGCATCCCTTTCTTTTTACAAATATCAGATAAAGCCAGATACAAACGCATATTAACAGGAAAATCTTCTTTTTGGGCTAAATGCAGCACTTCTTCCATCTCTTTCAGGTTTGAAGTATCAATACCGCTTTTTTCCAGAGAAACCGCCGCATTTTCTCCTGCCCGGATTGCTTTCAGATAATTACACAGCTTCACCTTTTTATGTACCTCTTCCTGCCATTGTAGTATTTTCTGCATATCCGCCCGGTTGAAGCTCTGATTCAGGCTATACCTCTTTTTCGACTTCCAGAGCTGTATTTCTTCTTTCTCCGCCTGCCCGGACAAAAACCGGTATAAATTCAAAGCGGACTTAACTGCCGCTTCCATAGAAGCCTCTGCCGTAAATAGCTCCGCATTCCAAATAGAAGCAACGCTTTCCTTCCAAATGTCGCTGTTATCAAGCCCGTACCTTTGCAGGGATTTTCTAAGGGTCGTCCCTAAAACCGTTCCATTTGCAGAATTCTTCGGATTATCATGGACTCCGTAAATCCTGCACAAATAACTGCCATCCGCCATTATCAGGCCATGTAAGACTACGCCGTCGGGAACCGTCGCATTCTCTAATACTACATTTGATAAAACTACCTCGTTGCCTACCGCTACTCCTAAACCAATGATGCTATCCTCTACATAGACGTTCCCAGGAAGGCTTACCGCAGGCTCAATAAAAGCATTATTCACAGCGCAATTTCCAAATTCATAATTAGTAAGAAGCTTTCTTTTCCATCCCAAATACTGGTAAGAATCCATATCCTTCGTCATAAGATCCAGATATTCGTGGGTAGTCCCATAATGAATATATTTTGCAGGATTCAGCCGGACAAGCTCCATACGGTATCCCCTGAAAGCTTTCCAAAGCTCCTCCCTGCATTCCTTTAATTCACGAGAAAAAACGCCCTCGGGAGTCTGTTTATAATATTCCTCTAAAGTAGACGCTTCTGCCAAAGGATACACAAAATCACCATAAAAGCTAAGGCAGACCTTGCTATTTACATATTTCTGGAATTTCCGGTCAGAAATTACGCCGTTTTCCATAATTAAACCCAAAATTTCTGAAAGAACCTTCCTTCCAAACCAAATGCAGCCAGTATCTATATCCACTTGATTACAAACGTCCGCCGCTCCAAATTCTTTTAAAACCTGCTCTGGCTGCTTATGTAAGAAATAATCAATAAACCTGTCTGCCTTATTCTTTACAAACACTCCATGATGCACGCCCTCCGCAATGCTTGCCTTCATAGAAAGTCCCGCTGCATCGCAATGCTCCAAATCCATCTGTAAACAATTAAAAAGTACTTCCGTATCGCCAGGCAAAACTAGTAATCCGCTCTTTATCCTCTCAGGAATTCCAGCAATCGCCGCCATCATCTCATCAAATATAGTACTTCGTTCTCCCTCCTTTGTTAGCTTTGGCACAGGAGAGAAAAGCTTTCCGCAAACAGAATATTGGGGAATCCTTTTGCTGTCGCCTCCAGAATGTAAAAGCGCGATTCTTTTCCTGTCTATTTCCTTTTCCGGTATTTGCTTACTTAACTCATACAGCGCGTTTAAAGTCGCCCCGCCAGAGCCAATACGCTCTCCATGCAAATCTGGAACTACAAGGCACTGGCTCCCTATAGGCCACCGTCCCTTTTCCATACGCTTTTTCACCTGTATCCGGTAGGAATCCGCCTGCCTTTCATTGGAAGCAGTTATAATAATCCAATCCCATATTCCCGTTTTTTTATGCAGGGCCGCTTCCTTGTATTTTTGCTTTGCCTCATAATAGGACTTCGCTAAAAAAGCTTCCTTTTTATCCATCCAAATCCTCCCTGTTTCTCTTAAGAAAACAAACTATTTGCACAGCCTCTCTCCATTGTATACGGCTTTTTATGCATCATATACTGTTAAATCACAACCCATTTTTCACATGCCGGCCCTCTCCCCGGATGTTTATTTTCCCACCTCTTTGGGCAAATCACAATTTTATCCTTATGATTATTTAGCCAGGCTCCCCACCAGCTAAACGTGCTATTAGCAATAATATTATGTCTGCAATGGCTCATAATGCACATATCGTACCAGTTTTGATAATTATCGAAACTACCGCCCACCAAATATTCTGCATTAGGAATTTTCATATTTTTCTGTACCCAGGAAATATCATTACTAATAACTAAAAATCTTACTTCTCTGTCCTGCTCTATAAAATAAGAAATCGCTTTATTATAATAAGAAGTATCGCATATACCCCCATAAATATCTTGCATTTCCAAATAATCTCCACGTCTTATATGCAAACTAACATAGTTTTCATTTTCTATCTTCTTTAGATAGTCTTTTAACCTTTTCTCTCCTTCTGGAAACATAAAGTCTCTGCAAATTTCGTCTGAAACTGCCTTAAAATACCTTTCATTCTGAAAATATCCAAACAAAAAGCCTTTCTTCATGCCTTCTAATGCCGAATCATACGGAACATCCATATTTTCATACACATAGCCGCCCATAAGCTTAGCCGCTTTCCGCCTCGCCCCATAAATCAGCTCGTAGCCCTTTCCAACTCTGCCCTTAAATCCCTCCATTTTAATATTTGGAAATAAATTTAACTCATAAGGACGTCCTTTTCCATTAAAATAAGATAAATCATATTTTACCATGCTTCCCTCTGCGATCAAATTCCTACTCATTGCATATTGGAACATTTGATTTCCAAGCCCCCCCATTATTTGCATTGTGACCATTTCTACCTTCCCCTTTCTATTTGCATTCATTGAGGCTCTGTCTTACCACCTTCTTATTTTCTACTTTATATACAATATCGCAGTTGGCAATCGTAGTTAACCGATGGGCAATGATTACCATTGTTTTCTTCCCTTGAAGGCTATTCATGGATTCTATAATATCTGCCTCCGTCTGATTATCCAAAGCAGAGGTTGCCTCGTCAAAAACCAGTATAGGCGGGTTCTGGTACAATGCCCTTGCAATTCCAATCCGCTGACGCTGCCCTCCTGACAAACGGATTCCCCGTTCTCCAATCACAGTATCCAAACCCTTTGGAAGCTTTTTTACAAAGTCGGCCAGCTCCGCCTCCTCTAACGCTTTCCACACCTGTTTTTCCACAATATCCTCATCCAAACAGCCAAAAGCTACATTTCTTCTTATCGTATCATCCAACATATAAATCATCTGGGGAATGTAACCAACATGGTTAAGCCACGCAGCCATATGCTCCGATATATCTTTCCCATCAAATAAAACCTTTCCTTCCTGAGGTTTCAAAAGCCCAAGTAAAATATCCACAACCGTACTTTTTCCAGATCCAGAAGGCCCGACAATACCAACCGATTTCCCTGTTGGTATCTCTAAACACACATCCTCAAGCACTGGTTCCTCCCCGTCAGGATAGGTAAAAGTCACATGTTCTACCTGACAGCCTTCCTTTAAGCTTTTTATTGCCCCTTTCTGCTTTTTCTCCCTCTTTGTAAAAAAAAGCTTACCCTTAAATGCCTCCGCCTCCTGCACCAATGCTACCGTTTGATTCAACATCGGTTCACTATAAGACATCTGGCTGCGGTAAGTATTCATCCGATTCACACCTGGTAAAATTTTAATAGCCGCCACAGCAAAAGCCGCCAGCTGAGGCAGCAGCTCTACCATATCCGCGCCGTTTACTATCATAACCGCCAAAAGAAGGAGGATGATACACATAGCTATTGTTTCAATGGCCAGTCGCGGTATATTGCTTAAAAAATTATATTTACGCTGAGCTTCTGTAGCCATTCTTCCATATTTAGAATAGCTATCCAGAAAAAACTGCTCCTTTTTCCCAACCTTGACTTCCTTAATTCCAGAAACAGACTGCAAAATCCATTTATTAGAAAGACTCATTCCCATTTGAAAGTCTTCGCCTGCCTGCGCCATTACCGGCTTGAGTAAGCGGTTAAGCAGATACATCAACACGCCAAGCGCCACTGCAATCCCAAAAGCCATAATTGGATTTAAAAAAATAATCACTACTAAAAGAACAGCTACTATAATCCCATCTGTCAAAAAGCTTAAAATTGCCGTCAGCATTTCAAAGGTTATCCTTATATTTTCCGTTAGCTGGTTCACAACCTCTCCAGAGCTGGCTTGAAGATAATACTCATAGGGTCTCTTTAAATAAATTCCCATCAGCTTTCTTTGCATCTGATAGCGGCTATTATAAACAAAGCGGTATTGCATATAATACATAAATAAAAGATAAACTCCTTTAAATAAATACAAAAAAATTAATCCGCCAAGCAGAAAAAACAAAATTTCCTGCTCTGTCTGTAAATGTAGAATTTCACATGCTCTTCCTATATAACGATTTTTAAGCAAATCCTCTGTTCCCATCATAACAGTTATAATAGATGGGAGCAGTCCTACCCCAACCGTTTCCAGGAGCGCCCCGATAACCATCATACAAATCAGGACCCCTACTTTTATTTTCTGTTTTCTTTCTAAAACAATTCCAAACTGTTTCCAAAAATTTCTCATAACCCTTTACCTTTTTATAAAAATATAAAGCCCGCACAGATAATCCTTTTCCAAGGTCATAGTACTTACTATTTCAGGGGCTACCGGCTTAATTTTATAATCATAAATATACGCCGCCTTTTCAAGCCTCATCTGGCCTTCTAAAAGCTTTGGCAGCGTATCAAACCGAAATACCCGGTGGGCGTTAAAATGCAGCCGGTTTTGGTTCCCCACAGGTACGGATATGTATAATACCCCCCCCCGGTCTCAAAACCCGGCACATAGAAAGCAGCGCCTTTTTCCACGCCGTAGGATCTACTGGATCCCCATACCTCCCCAAGCCAAAATGCTCTACGGCATGAAGAGAACTTAAAGACTCAATCGTCCCATCCTGAATTGTTTCAAGTCCCGTTGCATCTCCTTGTACGAATCTAAGACCTGGAATATCAAAGGGCAGCGGCCGGATGTCAATCATTGCAACGCTGTCTCGAAAAGACAGTAGATGAGAAACAAACCCATCTACCCTGCTCCCAATATCATAATGCTCCTTTGGGGCGTTTTTTCTGATTTCCCGCGCCATATACAAATCCTGTAAAAAATAGTGGGAATCCAAAGTACCGCAGGAATCGTATCTGTCATAGTAAACCGGGCGGCTGTACTGTCTGTCAAAATGAAATCCATCACAGTCCGCCTCTTTCGATTTTTTCATATAATCCCTTTTATCGCGCCGGTACTCCACAGGCCCTAAGCCCCATTCCTTTATTTTTCTTAATAGTTTTTTTATCCGCCTTTTGTCCATCTTTACCCTCGTTTTCCACACGACTCTTTCTTCTTCGCCTTTATAAAATAACCGAAGCATTGCAGCTCTGAGGAAGCATTCGGCTTTTCTATTATTTTCTTTAAGCCCCTCCTCAAAAGCAGCGCCTGAATTTTTATCCAAACTCCTTTTTTACCTGTATATCTTTGTACAACGGAACTCAGCCGTCCCAATTCCTGGCCCATATAGGAAAAATAATCTCCATTATTGTTTATTTCTGTCATTTCCCATCCATATTCCGGCAAATGCTTTTCATACCAATAAAGATTAAACCCCGTACAATAATGGTACGGCGCAAAATGCGTCAGGCTGTTGAAAGGAGCCGTCAATAGCAATACCCCCCCCGGTTTGGTAATCCGGCCCATTTCCTTAATTGCCAGCTCCGGGTATGGCAGATGCTCTAAAACCTCAGAGCATAATACAGCATCAAACTCTCCGTCCCCAACAGGCATATCCGTAATATCGCTCACTATATCAATCCGGCTGGTGTCCCATTTTCCCGTCTGGCCGCCCTTGCCATTTCCTGTTCCCTCGTACTGGCAAATATCCTGAGATACATACGTCAGATGGCCGCAGGCTTTTCTCCATTTACATTCGCCGGCTCCAGCATCTAAAAGCTTTATGCCTGCTGGCAGCGCCTTCAATTCTTTCTGAATCCACTGATTCCGGTTTCTTATATTTACCTCTTTTCCCAAGAAGTATTCCCTGGCTCTTTTTTTAAAGCTTCCCATATTTTTTCCTCCTGCAAGAACTGGCATACCTTCTTTGCCATTATCCGGTTCCCTTTTTCATACACATGGCAGGTATCCCAATATATATTCTCCATTCCATCATAAATCGTTGTAAAATCCCATATATACGGCTTATCTGCTATTAACTGCTTCACCTGCTCATACCAGCCTTTCACCCGTTTGGGATACTCCCTATCCTTTGCCGTATGTTCCAGTCCTGTAGCCTTGTAATCCCCCGCATACAAATTCGGCTGAAGGACCGCCCGGAATGTAATTCCAAATTCCGCGCATATGGCGTGCATCAAGCGCATATCTTCTACCCACCATTCCGCCCAGGAACGTTTATCCTCCAGCCCAAAACTGATTCCTCTTATTCTCTGTTTCTTTTTTTGGCCCATCCGTATTTTCTTTCTTTTCATCTTTTCTTCCAAAAATTCCTTTTGGTAATTCCAGATATAGAAATGCCCTTCCAGCAATTCTTTTTCATAGTTTGCTTCTATATTGCAAACTCCGCTCACATTAATTACAAGGTCCGGCTTTTGCGGTATAACATCGCGAATCAGCTTCCATAGCTCCTGTCCTGAATTGACGCGCAGCATCGCCCCGCACCATACAGACGCCCGGATTCCATCTTTTTGGAGTCTTTCATAAAAATACTCTCCCCAGGATTTGCAGTAAGTAAATGTGGCGTCGGACGTACTGTTTCCCAATATCGCAATTTTCCTGTTTCCATCTACGCAATTTTCCCCCCCCCCACACTGTAAATCCATGATGGCTGTCTTCTCTTGTAAATCCAAGCTGCGCATCAAAAAAATCCTGCGGGAGATTTATATCCATTTGCGGAATATTAAAATAAAAATAATGTATATCTTCTACTGCCATACCTGAATCAATAAAAAGACTTATTTTTTTCCTCAGCCTTTTGCACATCGTCACCCATAGATAACATTCCCTTATTAAATCGTTTTTCCTGACATACTGCAAAGCCTCTTTCAAGGGCAGCATATAGTAAGGAACTCCCATAAGCTTCAAGTACGCGCAAATTACCTTATCGTCCTTCTGATTGTCTGCAACCAGTACCTTCCTGCCTCCCGACTCTTTTTTTATTTTCCAGGCAAAAAATAAGCATCTGGCATAACAAAATCTCATCAAAAACTTTCCGGCTGCCTTTACCAGTTTCCTTCCCTTTTCTTTCATCCCAATCCCCGTTTCTGTACTTCCTTTTTCACATAAACGTCTCCCAGCTCCCTTGGGTTAATAGCTCTTGGCTCCCTGATTAAAGCGTTTCCAAGGGCCCGGCAGAAACGCCTTCCCAAAATTCCCTGCAACAGCCTGGCTATTTGGGAAAGCAGCTTTTTCTTCCAATCTCTCTTTTTCTCTAAAATCTCTGGATGCTCCCAATTTAAACAATGGAAATCTCCAGAAAAACCATCCGCTATACCGCCCTTTTTTTGAATCGGGGCAGGCCACAGCCCCGCTTTATTTAAAATATGTATATCTCCCCTGTCATACCTTAAAGCAGGTAATACTATATCCTTTTTTTGCACATAGGCGCATAAACTATAACCATACTCAATAAAACGCCCGTTTTTCACATCAAACCCATTCAAAAGCAGCACATAGATTAGCTGCCCCAGGTTCCAGCCCGTATTAATATGCCCTGCGCATACATAATCGGTATACCTTGGCAAAAATAACAAAAGCCATCCATCCTCCTTCAGTACCCTCCTGATTTCCTGCAAAGCCTGCCCCATATTGGCTATATGCTCCAATACGTGGGAGGCCACGGCTGCATCATAGCTTCCCGCGGCAAAAGGCAGCTTTTCCACGCTGCACTCCACCAGCTTCAAGCCTCTTTCCTCCAGCCTTTGAAGCTCTCCACCCCCCCGTAAGATTTCAAAGCAAGTCCAATTCCCGTAACCTGCTTTCCTTTTTCCATAAAAAACTGGGAAATCTGCCCTTTCCCTACCCCAATATCTAAAATACTTTTAAAATCCTCCGGCGCATAAGAAAGAAGCTCCATAATATCCTGCATCCTCTCGTCCAGCTTTCCATTGCTTCCTCCCATATCATCCGCTATTTCCCTTGGCCTGGCGTAACCGCCCATTTCCATTCACTCCTTCTGCCTGCTTCCCCCGTCCCGCTTACTTTTTTACAAACGCTACGCTCAAGGTATCTCCAATGGGCATAAAGCCTACATGCTTCTTTTTTGAAAATTCCTCAACAGCCTTGCGCGCCCCCGCGTAGGAAAGGGAAAAATAATCGTGTACAAACAAACACCCATTTTCCACCATCCTGGGCCAAAAATATTCCAGCCCGGCAAGAATAGGCTTATATAAATCTACGTCAATATTTACAAAAGCATACTGCTCCTCCAGTCCCGCCGCCGTATCTGGAAAATATCCTTTTCTTATCACGCAATTTTCACGGTAAGGCATTTTCTTTAATACAGCTTCCACGGAAGTATTTGCCAGTTTCCCAACTTCATTTCTTAACAGCCCGTTTTGTACTTCATAGTCCATATCCTCTTCTGGGAATCCCTCAAAGGTATCAAACAAATACAGTTTCCTGTCAGGGAAGACTGCATTTATGACTTTAGCAAAATCTCCCCGGTAAACCCCCAGCTCGGCAACCGCCCCTGGCAATTCTTTTTCCTTGAAAATTTCCGCCAGCTTTTCCAGGCAGTCTCTCCTTGCCCTTAATGGCAAATCTACATATTTACAAATAATTCTTTCCTCTGGCATTCCATTTTCAACTAACCAAGCTTCTGCTTCTTCCTGTCCGGTAAGCTGCCCCAATATAACCACATCCGGCTGCTCTTCCCATATCTTTTCCCTGGCTTTAATTTCTAAAGCTCCGTTTTTCCCCCCCCGACCCTTTTCGGATCTTCGTCAACAAAATATAAAACATCATATTTTTCTTTTACCTGGGAATAAACATTTTTTCCTGTTCCGGTAGAACCGTAAATAACTGCTGTTTTCATTTTTAACCTCATTCCTGCACGGCTTTTTGTGCATATCAAGTTTGTGGTTGCCATGCAGACACAAACTTGGCAGTGAAAGATTTTTAAAATCTTTCACTTTTAACCTTATTTCTGTAAATCCTGGGACAAAACGTACATCATCAAATGGTCCAGCATCATATGGAGATCCTCAGTTATCTGCATATTGTCTACCGGAACATGAAGACTCACATCGGATAGCTCCCTCACCTTCCCGCCAGAATACCCTGTCAGGCCTATTACCCTTGCCTTCTGGCTTTTCGCATACCTTACCCCTCTCACTACGTTTTCGCTGTTCCCGCTTCCTGAAATAGCGATCAGCACATCCCCTTCCCTAAGATAATTCTTCAAAGGAATTTCAAATACCGCCTCATATCCCATATCATTGGCCACCGCCATCAGGGTCGGCGCATTGTCATTTAAACAGATAAACCGGTATTTCTTTTCTTGCTCTAAACTAACGCCCTTATTAAAGTCGCATACAAAGTGGGAGGCCGTAGCCGCGCTTCCTCCATTGCCGCAAATATAAATCGCCCGTCCGTCCAGCCTAGCCTCCTCCAAAAGATTCATAGCCTGGTTAATCGCGTTTACATCCAGCCTTTTGACTACTGCTATCTCCTCTTCCAGGTATCTTTTTATACGTTCTCTATAGTCTGTCAAACTTATTTCTCCTTTCCTGCTTATCCAATTATGGACGCTACTGCTTCCATAAGAGTTTCACAAACCAAATCTGCTTTCCCTCCCCATGCCTTTTCTCCCTTGGCAATTCCTTCCTTTACAAATACGGTCCGTATGCCGGCTTCTTTCCCTTTTTGCAGCTCTGTCTCTGTCGTTCCAACCAGCCAGGAAGTTTCCAAATCTATGTTGTATTCCTCCTGATATTTCAGGGCTTCCCCCAGCCCAGAGCCGATTCCATCGACATAACAGCCCCTTTCCCCCAGCAGGGTTTCCAGTTTTTTATGTAGTTGCCGTCTTGTCTTCCCGCCTTCTTCCACTGGAGCATCGGCTGCAAGAACTGTCAGATACTCCGACCGGTTTATCCTCGCAACAGCCTTTTCTGCCTCCTTTTTCAGCGCAGGCTTGGCATCTGCCAGACTGTCCCAGCCAAGAAAAATACATTTTTGCTTTTTTTCCAGGTTTTTTGCGCTGACAATTCGTCTTTTTATATCTGTTTCCCCCAGACAAAGGCGTTCCGGCGTTCCTATATCCCTTACATACTCCGGCGTCCGGTAGCCGTACACACCCTCGTTTCCCAAAATCATTGGAAACAAAATATCTTTTTCCAGATCCAGCTTCTCAGGCTTGTCTATTTTGTCTAATACGCCTTGGCTTAGCAGATAAATCCCAGCATTCACCAGATTGTTATAATCATAAGCGCGCCGTTTATTTTTTGGGTCCACAGCGGTCACTCTGCCTTTTTCATCCAGAAGAATCAAATCGCTGTCATAAGGATGGGCGTTCGGATGCACCAGTAGGGCTGCCCCGGCCCGCCTGTCTTTAAAAAACTGATAGAAACGGCCGATAGAAATATCAAAAACCAAATCTCCCAGTACAAGAAGGAAATCCTCCGAAAGCCTGTCCTTTAAATAATACAGCGACCCAGCCGTCCCGAGCGGCTGCTCCTCCCGGATATAAGTTATTTGAACGTCCCATTTCTCTCCATTTCCGAAATATTCCTCTATCTTTTCTCCCAGACAGCCAACCACAAAAATAAATTTGCGTATGCCGTTCCTGTATAATCCTTCTAGCTGGTATTCCAGCACAGGTTTTCCCTCCAGCCGGACCATCGGCTTTGGAAGCTCATTTTTAGTTACATCCGAAAGGCGGGTTCCCTTTCCGCCTGCCATAATAACTGCCTGCATAATTCACTCCATTCTTGCGCTGCCTTTCAAAAGTTTTACCTTTTTCCTGGGGCGTGTTTCAAACGCGCTCTACCACATGCTTTAAAGTTTCCTTCACCGCCTCATGGGAAGTGTGGCCTGCTCTCCATCCGGTTTGGTGAATTTTTCCAAGATCATACTGAAATGTCGGCACGTCTCCCTTCCATCCCCGGTTTCCTCCGGTGAACTGGTAACATACGCCGGAAAGCCCCATCGCCTCGCAAACAAAATCAGCAATTTCTTTTACCGAGGTGCTCCCTTCTACCCCAAGGTTATAAATGCTAACCCCTTTTTCTCCGGCAAAAGCTATCTGCATAATCGCATCCACCAAATCCTCTACATAAATATAAGGCTTATTTTGCGTTCCATCTCCCAAAATCTCCAGCCTGCCAGGGTCCTTTTCCAGCTTTCGGATAAAGTCAAAAATAACTCCGTGGGTAAGCCCCGGCCCTATAACGTTCGGAAACCGGAACACCACGGCGTCCAAGCCGTTCATATAAGCATAGGAAGAGATAAAGGCCTCCGACGCCAGCTTTGCGCCTCCATAATAGGAAACCGGAGCCAGCCCTCCGGCATCCTCCCGGAGCTTTTCTCCCGGCCTGTCTCCATACACCGCAGAAGTAGAAGCAAAAAATAGTCTTTTGATTCCGCATCGGCGCATCCCCTCCAGGACACTGTAGGTCGTAACAAAAGTATTTGTAAAATCAATTCCCGGATTCTTCCCGCTTTTTTGGATGTCAGAATTCGCCGCCAAATGAAATACCGCCTCTATCGCATACTCTCGCAAAATCTGTTCCATTGCCTCTGTATCTGAAGCATCCGCCTCCAGCAATCGGTACTCCCTGTTATTTTTATATACCGACACATTTTCCGGGCTTCCCAGGGTAAAATTATCTACGCATACTACGGTATGCCCCTGCTCCAAAAGCCTTCCTGTCAAGCAAGAGCCAATAAAACCAGCTCCGCCTGTAATCAAAATTTTCATCTTCCTTGTTCCCTTTCTCAAATACACAATTTTGTTTTCTGCCCTACATAAATAACTGCAGAGCCTTGGGTGTCAAATCCAAATGGCATTTCCAAAAGGCGAATGGCCCGCCGGAGCCTCTGCTTGTCCTTTTCCTTAACATAAAATAACAGAAAACCACCGCCGCCAGCTCCCAGAAGCTTCCCTCCTATAGCGCCGTTTTTAAGGGCCGTCTCATAATATTCCTCTATTTTAGGGCTACTGATTCCAGAAGCCAGGGTTTTTTTCAGTCTCCAGCCCTCATTCAGGATTTCACCCAATGCATCAATTTTCCCCTGACACAGCTCTTCCCGAAGCTGGTAAGCCAATTCGCACATCTTAAGCTGGTTTTTCTCCTTCTGTCCTGCCGTCACATTGTTTCCCTGTTCTCTTAATATTTCTGAAGCAGAATGCACGTCTCCCGTATAAAACAGCAAAAGATTTTCCTGAAGCTCCTCATATTTCCTGTGGTCCATAAGAACAGGCTCCACGCATACGTCCCCATTCTTCTGGAAAGTATAAAAATTCAATCCCCCATAAGCCGCCGCATACTGGTCCTGTTTCCCAATCGGCTGCCCTAAATCCAAAAGCTCCACCTGGCAAGCCTCTGAGGCCAGCCTTTCCTTTGCTATATATTTTCCTGTATAGGCATACAAGGAATGCAGCGCCCCTACCGTAAAAGAGCTGGAAGAACCAAGGCCTGTTCCTGCCGGAACGTCCGCCGTACTGGTAAGCTCTACCCCTTGTATCCCAAATTTTTTCAATATGGTGCGGAAATACCCATGCTCAATCTTATCTATCTCTTGTACCACCTCTGTTTTTGAATACTTTAACGCCGTTGTCTTAGCATCAAAGGACGGGTGGACGGATAGATACATATATTTATCAATGGCTGTGCTCAGTACGCAGCCGCCATGTTTTTTATAAAACGCCGGCAAATCGCTCCCGCCGCCGCAAAAGCTTACCCGGAATGGTGTTCTTGTTATAATCATGCTGCCTGCCGCCTCCCTATACTTTCATCCATTTCAAACGTATCTTTCTCTTTGCAACACGAAATACCGCATAGCCAGCCGTTTTTATCCTCTCCCAGCCAGCTTCCGGGTACAAGTCCGAAAACAGCCGATGGTACTGTTCTATTAAATCTCTTATTTCCAGAGTATCCTCCATATTGGCATCAAAAAACAGTTTTCTAACCATCTCTTTTTTCCCTTTAAAATTCTTCGTTTTATAAGCCAGCTCCAACAGCCTCCATTCCTTCTGCCGTCTCTCGCCGTCCAAGGCGCTTCCAAAGCTTTCCGGGGCATAGTACCGTAGCCCGTTCCTACTCCAATAAGGCTCCAACAGCCGGTCGTTTTCCTTTTGTAAAGCCTCCCTGCCTTTATGGGATTTACTATCTGCAAGCTGCCGGTACAAAAGCAGAGGCTCCCTTAAATTAGCTCCTTTGCACTGGTCCAGTACCCGCATCCAAAGCTCATAATCCTCCGCCTGAAGCCCTTCTCCGTAAAAAAGATTTTTCTCAAGAAACAGCTTTCTCCTCCACATCACCGTAGGGTGGTAGAAAACACATTCCTGGAAACTGGAAAACCGGATTGCCGCCGGGCTGGCGGGCTGGGACATAATTACCGTTCCATTCAGCCGCATTGCCGTCCCGCAGATAGCGATCTTCGGATGCCTTTCCATATAGGCAACCTGCCTTTCAAACCGTTTCTTTCCACTAACGTCATCCGAATCCATCCGGGCAATATACTTCCCTCTGGCCTCCCGGATACCCCGGTTTAAAGAAGCTGCAAGCCCAAGCCTTTCCTGGTTTTCTATCACGCGGATTCTCTTGTCCGTATAGCTGTATACAATTTCTCTGCTTTTTGGACTGCTTCCATACTCTAAAAGAACCAAAAGCTCAAAGTCCCGGAAGGTCTGTATTAAAATACTTTTGATAGCCGTATCCAGCCACCGTTCCCCGTTATACACAGGCATTAAAACAGAAATCATAGGAATGTTCCGCATTGTTTTCTCCTCTTTCAAAAATTCATAAGTTATCCTTTACTATAGCTTTATATGCAAATATGGTAGTACATCATGGAAATTCAAACACAAGGTTAAATATAAGAAAATGACAAGATACCCTCCGACTGCAAAGCTTCTTACATATTTTTTTTCTTCCTTGCATCCAAGACATAAAAGCAATTCTGGGATAAAAGTTATCACCATAGGCGCAAACATATCAATAACCCTGGATATTAAAGGCAGCCACCCACAAAATGAGTACAACATAAGAATCATATACACCATATTGATAAAAATTATATTTTTTTTATCCTGCCGCAACAATTTTTTATAATATAAACAGCATAAAAAAAGTAAAAGAGAATAAAATACAATATACTTCAAATCAAAATTAAATTTAGAAAATATTCCGCTTGCATACCCTCTTCCATATAAAAGGTATACAAAATTTAAGAAAAAATTATGGAAATACAGCATCACGGCTAATATTCCCGCTCCTAAAAAATAATAATACCATTTCCAGCAAACCCTTAAAAAAATCCAAGCCACTAAATAAACTATGGCCGACTTATGGAACATACACGCTAAAAATACATAGGCAAAAAATTTTATATTCCCAGCCTTTAGATAACGAAAACCAAACATAACTATTCCAATGGCAAGCCACTGTCTGACAATGTTCATCCCTTGAAAATAATATGCCATGGAGAAAAAAATAAACAAACTAAATACCGGATATTTTGCCTCCTTATTTATGTAATAATAAACCGCAAATAAAATAAGAAATGCAGAAATTGCCATAATCCATTGAAAGTTCAGCCCCATATTATGTACAAGCTTGCATATCCCAACAAATCCCGGCTCCCAGGTTTCATCCAACCAGTCATAATAATTACAATAAATATCCTTATAATTCATATAGTCTGTACCGACATCTCTCCTAAAAGCTGCAACCAGAAAAGGCCCCATAAAGGAACAACATAAAAAGAACCTTTCTCTCAATTTTCCACCTTTTTTTTCATAGGCTAAATACATAAAAAGGATAGAAATACTAAAAGTAACTATATACACTACCATTTATCTAAAAAACCTCTTTATCTTCTCTCTTAATATAGCTGACATTTTCAAAAGCCAGCCCCGCCGACTTTGAAACAAAATTGCGTATACCTTTGTTTCAAAACTCAGCTTCTGATGTGGTATCTTCTTCCTAGCCGTATTATGGATAACTTGAGAAAGAAATTTTTTCTTCTCCCGCCTGCCAAGGGTGTTCTCCCCACTATATAAAACCTCCAAAGTACAAATAGAGTACCTGTAATATTTATCTAAAATTAACGGCCTCATCTCGTTTTCCTTATTATGTTTTTTTGCAAATTGATATGTTTTTCTATATATTTCTTCCGCCCAGCCTATCCTTTTCGGATTAAATGTAGATGTTAAAGATTTTCCTTTTTCCTTATGCCTATAGTAATACAATGCTTTGTTTATTGAACCGATGCGTCCACAATATTCCAAAAAAACAATATTAAATAACAAATCCTCCCCTACTGATATAGATTCATCAAATCTTATCTGGTTCTTACGAATAACCTCTGCATCATATAACTTTGCAACTGGTGTAAAAATCAGATAATTTTTATATAGTTCTGGCATATCCTGAAAAAATGTATCCAATTTTTCATATTCTTTCTTTTTAGGAACAATACTTCTCCCTTTTACCGTCTTGTTTCTCATATTACAAAATTCATGTGCATAACCGCAAATGCAATAACTGTTTCCTCTTTTATAAATATCCCACAGACTTTGACAAATTGCTTTATCTACATGATCATCTGCATCCACGAACATAATGGCTCTTCCCTGCGCCAACGCAATTCCCCTGTTTCTGGCGCCTGAAACGCCTTTATTTTCCTGCGTAACCACAGTTATTCTACTATCTTCTTTTGCTAAGGCATTACAAACTTGCAAACTTTTATCTGTTGAACCATCGTTTACAAGAATAATCTCTATTTCTTTTTTCGTCTGGCCAGTCAATGACTGCACGCTTTTTTTAATTTCTTCCTCACAATTATAAACTGGTACAATAACTGATATATCAATATCCATATTTACAGCCCGTCTCCCTAAAATTCCTATTTTTTCTATTTACCCATTGTTACTTCATAAATTCTCTTCATTCTAAAAGAGCAACCTCTTATATCGAATTTTCTAGCTGCTTTTTCTCCCTCATCTGCTATCTGCCTGCCATTATTTTGTACTCTTTCATTCCATTCCTGCATCTGCTGCATAAATGCTTTCACATCCAGGCATCCACAAAGAGCTCCTGTTTTTTTTGTTACATATTCCTTGGTCCCTCTGTTTCTAGCCGCTATCACTGGAAGACCTGCTGCAAGTCCTTCAATAGCTGCCAAGCCAAGCCCTTCCCTCTTTGACGGGAATACAAATATATCTGACATACGCAACAGCTCCGGCACATTATTACAGAATCCAAGAAGTATAACCTGGTTAGAAATACCCAGCCTGCAAATATACTCTTCTAAGCTCTCCTTTAAAACGCCTGTCCCACAAATTAAATAATAAGAATTTTTAATATGGGCTTTTTTAAAGGCCTGAATTACCGTTTTATGATTTTTATTTTCATTTAATTCCCCAACAGAAATAAATATCGTGGCATCATTAGGAATATTCAGTTTTTTCCGTAGTTCTTGCCTTTCTTCTATCTTTTGTAAGAAACTACTACATTCTGCCCCCCCCCAAGCTTTCCCTAAGTTCCTTATGATAAAGAATTCCCATACGTTTTTGTATATGCTCCAAGCTATAACCCTGTATGGTTTTTCTTGCTGCTGACCCTAGTTTTTCCCGCATTTTCTGAGAAGAAAGCAACTCTACAAGACAATCTGCCAGTTCCTCTGGATTAAAATCTGTAATCCGTCCATTTTTACCATCCACAACCAAATCCAGGTTTCCCCGGATGCCAGAGCAGATAATTGGCATTCCACAAGCCATAGCTTCCATTAACGCTACTGGCAAACCCTCTTGCAACGACATAAATAAAAATACGTCACTACAGTTGCAGAGATTGGAAATATCAGAACGGTATCCTAAAAATTGAACGTGATCCCAGATTCCAAGCTTCTTTGCCAAAGTAGTCAATTCCTCTTTTAGCTCCCCCTGACCACAAATCAGATATTGTATCTTTTTATATACATCTGTTTCTTTCAGCTTCGCCATAGCCTGAAAAACTAATTGGTGATTCTTACGAGGAATCAATTCCCCTACAGACAGCAATATAAAATCATCCTTTTGAATACCTAATTCACCGCGTTTTTTTAAACTATCCTCTGGAAACCTGCAAAACCTTTTCACATCAACCCCTACACCTGGAATATAGTAAACCCGTTTTGCCTTAAACCTTTTTGCCCTGGCATAATCTTCTTTGTTTATTGTAATCAGCGCATCCGTCCACCAGGATAAAAACCATTCTGCAGGGTAATAAAGAAGCCAGTTTATTATTGGCGCCCCCTTATAAAAATGAAACCCATGCGCAGTATAAATAATTTTTTCTTTCCCACTGTTAAAAACACCAAACACCAACCTTCCCAGCACACCTCCCATTGGAGTATGGCAATGTATTAAATCAAATTTCTTTTGCCTCCTTAGCCTCTGTAGCTGGTAAAAAGCCTTCCAATTTTCTTTTATCCGAAAAGGAGATCGTACAAAATCAACCTGATGCTTCACAATACCTGTATCCTTTAACCGACTGTTATCCTTCCCATAAGCTGGCATATGATAATTACTCGCATAATGTACTTCATATCCTAATTCCTGTAATATCTTTACATTATTCATTTCAAACTGTGGAACAAAACCGCTTACTGTCGTTATTATCAAAGCCCTTTTGTTCATAAAACACCTGTCCTTTTCTTCAAATGCTAATTCAACTGTTTCATCTTCTGCAATACCCATCCTGAATCTGTATAATAAAGCCCTGTCCGAAGGTATGTTATCTGATCCGACATCAAATCAACCACAGCTACTTTATACCCTTCAATCCCTGTAAAAGACACGCTTTGCAAATCAAAATTAAAATCACTGTTCCTAAAACCGTATTTCTGCCCTTCTTCGGGTACATCCTGGACATTTCTGATATAGCAATGCATAGGACAAAGACTATCTGTTCTTTCCCCAATAACTGAACTTTTTACTACGTAATACAATTTCCTTCCTTTACAATAAATCCACATACCTTCTGGAAAATAATGGAACAATTCTGCGCCTTCTAGTTCCTTTTCTAGCTCTGTTCCCATAATTTCCAATCCAGTAAAGGTTTTGGGGTTATATTCTATTATTTTATTTTCATAAATAAATTTATCTGTTGTAACAGTTCTTATATAAAATTGTTCTCTTCCATTTTCATCTATGTAAGCCGAAGTATATCGGAGCAGTATCTCATAAACGTTGCCACCTTTTAGTGCATTTGATTCCAGCGTTCCAGTAAATCCAGCTGTCGAATAATCTTCCCCATTTGTGTACTTTTCTGCAATTAACACTGGTTCTTGATTTTTCTGCATTTTCGGCCATAGTGTTTCCCCTGTTTCCGTATCTTGTAAAATCAATTCGCTGCTGCTTTCTTTGTTATAATAATTTGTATCAAATCCCCAGCCAGACAAAACAAAAGCATTTCCCTCTATTCTTGCTTCTGTTACTTCTTTTAATAATGTATGTGTTGATTCAGACACCACATAGGTACGACTTCTATCTGCTTCAATCTTCCAGTTAATTCCAAAAGCAACTACCGCTATCAATATACAAATTGCTATATGAATTCTATATTCCCTTACCCCATTTTTTGGCTCTTTTTTAACTTCATTTTTGCACATATCTATTGTTTTTACGCTTCCTTTCCACTTCTAGTTATGGAATTTTGTGTTTCTTCTTGCCCAGCTGTCATAGCTGTTATAGCTCCCTCGGCAACTCCTTCTGTACTATCTTTCCGAAACAAAATTTTCACAGTTGCAAACATAATGCGTAAATCTTCTAAAAAGCTTGGATTTGAAATATACATCAAATCCATCTGAAGCTTGTCATATGGTTCTGTATTATATTTTCCATACACCTGCGCATATCCAGTAAGACCCGCCTTTGCCTGAAGCCTTAAGTTAAACTCTGGCATTTTTTCTTCATACTGACTCGCAATCTCTGGACGCTCTGGGCGAGGTCCACAAAGGGACAATTCCCCAAACAAAATATTCACAAGCTGAGGAAGCTCATCAATACGATATTTCCTTATCACATGTCCCACTGGAGTAATACGAGGATCCTCTTCTCCTGTGGATAGTCTTGCTACAGCATCTTTCTCCGCATCTACTTGCATACTCCGAAATTTTAGAATATTAAATACTTTCCCATCCTTCGTTAAACGAGACTGTTTATAAAAAACCGGACCTCCATCTTGCCTTTTGATTGCAACTGCCGTTACCAAAAATACCGGGCTAAACACAATAAGAGCCGCTACTCCTACTAAAACATCAAATAAACGTTTTACAAAAAGATATTCTGGCGTTGGATTATATCTGCCTACCTTCAACATAGGTAAATGGAATATATGTATTTTCTTTGCCCCGCTCATCAGCACATCTCCGATTCGTGGTATTACATACACATTAATTCCTTTTTTAACGCAATACTTCAAAATAATATTACGATCATGACTATGGATACCGCTTAAAAAAACATTTTCTACTTTATTTAAAATAGAAAGATTATTCAGGCATTCTTGTACATAAACATTTCCTACAATTTTAAATTTCTTTTCCAGCTCATATTCTTCAATCAGGTTTTCCATACCTTTCCTCAGATCATATACAATGATAGATTCCTGTGGCTTAAACCGATAGAAATACCATTTGTGTACAATAACGGCCCATAGAACGGAAACAACGGTTTCACATAAAAATGCTCCCAGTAAAGGCAACGGATTCGGCAGATACAGCATTAAAAGCCACATAACAATATACATTAAAAAATTAGCCATCACCTCTGCCAGCACCTGACTATAAATTATTTCCGATATACGGCTAATAGAAATTGTAAATGCCTCATATATCCTCCCAAAAATCACATACAAAATAGAAAACAGACAAATTACCATCCAATTTCCTCTTCTAAAATAATGTACAGCTAAATAATCTACATAAAATCCATACCAAAACAATGTAAAAGGCAACGTAACCAAAATAATATTTAAAAACTTACTAAGCCGTACAGATACATCATGAAATAAATTTTCCAATTTTTTCCTCCGGCGTATTTTAATCTTCATTGCTTTCTTTCTCTTCCTGTTTATTTTCCTTACCTTGATGTTCGCATATCCAGCATACCTGCCGGCCTTCTGGTATAGGATTTCCACAACACACGCATATATCTGGTAAAATCACATGACCACCTTTGGCTTTCAATACCTCTTCTGCTGAAACCAACATCTTTTTTCCTCTTTTCCTCAAAATATTTTTATAATAACTTATCTAAATTAATATCTTCCAGCATCTTCTTTCCTGCACATCATTCCTAACAAAAGGTAGAAAACGGCGATGCTGTACCCAAAGCAGACCGCCTGTAGCCATCTGCCTCACCTTAATGTTTCCACCAAGGATTTCTGCCTTCCTGTTTCAACACCAAACACAGACTTTAAAATTTATCTTATCAAAGCCTTGGCCTCTTCCTGAAAACGCTTCCCCACATTCACTGCCTCATTAAAATAGGAGTTTCCTTTATGCCCCTTCGGGCAGATAAAATTTTTCCCGCCATAATATTTCCTGCCTGGCCGCCTCTCTCCATTAAATCGTTTCACCGGCTCCCCGCACACATGGCAGTCGCTGGCAATCCCTTTTGTACTGACAGACGTTACTACAATTCCCCTGCTAAAAGCCTTGTACCTGAGCTGCCCAATAATCCGCCTTCCCAGCCAGTCATAGCTGGTAACCGACAAATAGCCCCGCTTGTTTAAGTTGATTGGCTGTTTATAATTCGGCACTACCAGGATTTGCACGCCTTCCTCTTCACAAAAATCCACCATCCGGCGGCTTACCCTGTGAGCATAAGAGTCCGTCAGATTCCTTATCTTCTCTTTCAGCCGCTTATTCTCGTCCTCCAAACCTTTCTGAACCCCTTCCTTCTCCTTCCCCGGCCCTATTCCCATAACGGCCCGGTTTCTCCGAATCTGGTTCAAAAGCTGTTTTTTCTTATGGGCCAGCTCCTTCCCATCCCGTAAAAACAAACTTTTAGTACAATGTCCATCTCTATCCAAAACAACCAGTACCGCCAAACAGTCATTACATGGAAACGCTGCCGCGCAGATTTTCCCGCCTTCCAAAAGCCGTTCCTTTACAGTACGGACATCCCCTACCGCCTCTTTTACAGGCACATGGAGCATAGCCCTGCCGCCGGATAGCTTCAATACCGGCGATAGCATCCGCCCTTTCTCAGGAAAGCTTCTTCCACAGGTATTCAAACCGCAGGTTTCCCAAACCCATTTTTCTCCATTCCAAAGCTTCAGAGAAATAGAGGTACTTGTAAAATCCTTATACATCCCTTGATAAAACATCGGAGCCGCCTGCCATTCCCCTTTCTCTCGATTTCTCTCCTCTTTTGTCAAAGTCTTTTGAGAAATAGTCTCCTTTTTCTGGCTTCTCCAGATACGGATGGCATCATTAATGGCCGCCCTCCTAAAATACAAAGGCAGCTTTTCCATAGGAAGCGGATACCTCACGCTCCCTTTTTCCTGCCCTCTTGCCCCTACAGACAAAAGCTCCAGCCTCCGCATAATCTGCTGCCCGGAAGAAAGCTCTGCCAGCTCCGGCTCCTTTAACAAAAGCTCCAGATAAAAACCAAGCGCCCGGTTATATACGCCCTTTGTTTCCAAAAGCCAGCTCTTGTGCTGACAGTACAAACGGAAACGGTAGGTTATAATACAGTATCCTGTTTTCCTTTCCATTTGCCCCTCCAACAAAAAGCATTTTTCTGAAATAGCTTCTATATGAAATAAGGTTTTTCGTCAAGGGTGTTACTTAGCGAAAACCTCTTTTTTCTTTAATTAACATTGAATAAAACAAAGACAAAACAGCCTGATTTCCGCGTAAAATATCAACCCTCTGGATACCTGCTATGCTTTTGGTTTTGTAATTTTTATTATTTGACGGTTTTTTTGACAGCAATAACGCTTTTAAGAAAAAAGCTAAATTGCTTTTTTGCCTTTTTTACTCTGCCGTAACTCTAAGGCATTCTACAATAAATTTGACGGTTTAAATTTTGAATATGAGGATTTTACTTAAAAATAAACAGAAAATTATTGATCTTTTATCTGAAATACCCTGAAATCATAAGAAAATTTACCAAAACTAGGGCATTGACGAAAAAAATAATATGAGATATACTAGATAACGAATAGAAAAGAGGTTTTCGCTAAGTAACACCCTTAGCGAAAACCTCTTCTTTTTAAAGTTTCCAACTTTCCACACTCCATTTTCTATTTTTTTAATTCAGCCTGTTTTTTTACAATTTCTAAAAAATCCTCCTTTACGCTCTCATACTTAGAGGGATCCCGCAGGATTGCTGAAGGATGATATGTGGCCGTCAACGCGCAATTTTTCCGGTACGTCCAGGTTCCATGCTGCCTGGTAATTTTAAAATCCGGTGAAATAATACGCTGCGCTGCGACACGGCCAAGACAAACAATAATTCTGGGCTTTAAAAGAAACGTCTCATATTTCAGATATGCAAAGCACGCTTCTTTTTCCTCCTCCTTTGGATCACGATTACCAGGAGGATGACATTTTAAAATGTTGGTAATGTAAATTTCCTCTCTGCTCAATCCGCAATCCCGCAAAAGACTATCTAATATTTCTCCAGATCGTCCCACAAATGGAATCCCCTCTTGGTCTTCCTGTCCTCCAGGCGCTTCGGCAATCAGCATAAGATCAGCCTGATAGCTTCCGCGTCCCATAACAGGCCGGCGTCTGGTCCGGCTCAGGGGACAATGGGTGCAGGCAGCAACATGCTGTTCAATGTCATTCCATGTATATTGCATAAAATCTCCTTTTTCATATATGTTTTGACAGTATTGTACACATAAACTGTCGAAAAAGTAAAGAAATATATCAAAACAGGAATGTTTTTTCAAACTCGCCCTAATATTTTCACCGGACCGGAAATCACTTCTCTGGCCACATATAATACGCTGTCGGTTCGGGCGTTCATACTCCATTTTACAAGGGTCATCTCTCCTTGTTGAATCTCAATGCAGGTAATACAGCGGGGATGAACGCAGCTTCCCGTATTATAATAAAAAGACGGCTCTTCTGGAAGCACAGGACGGTGCGTATGCCCCGTAACCAAAATATGCCCATGCGCTTCAGCCCAGCTTCGCAGATTTTCTTCACACCTTTTCTTTACCTCATAATTCTTAGCGGCGCTGGTAGGATCCAAAAAACCCAAATTTTCCAGGGGACTCCAGAAATATCGTACCAAAAACCGGGCGACAGGCCATAAGGTTGAGTTTAAAAAGCTGGCCTGATGGCCGTGGGTCAAATACAGAGACTTCTCCGGCGCAGCATCCGAGTACAAAATCACAGCTTCCAAAAAGGCCGGGTTCTTTTTACGGACAATATTATGATTACCATAGAGAAGATGGAGCCGCCCTTTTTCCTCAAACCGGGCGAACATACAATAAACATCCTCATGTATATCCGTAATATTGTGCAGCTTCCTATTCTCCCACAGCTCTTCTCCATCCCCCAGCTCGATATAAGTAAAATCATTCCTATAATAATGCTCCAGCGCAGCATAGTACAGGTGCTGATTTTTTAAAAAATTGTCAGAAGAGGCGCCCACGCCCCTGTGACAATCGCTTATAAGAACATATTTGGAGCAATTATGAAACGGTAGCACAAGAGCCTGAGCAAAGGCATGGTTTAAACGGCTTGTAATACTCATAGCTTTTTCCTGCCATACGAAGCGCATTTACAGCAGCATTTCGGACGGCGGCAGCCATTTTTCTTATGGCACCTCCTGTGGAAACGTCGTAGACGCATAAGCCTTCGGAAACAAAATGGAATATAGTAATAAAGAAATAAAATACGGTCTTCCATACAATCAAAGGGTCTGGTAATCCACATAAAAAGATGGCAGTACATCCGGTTCAGGCACTGCGACAACCAACGGTGGAAGCAGGTCAGCAAACCATAATGTTCCGGCCTGGAATGATGAAAAGTAAAGGACAGAGATAAATTGTGTACTGTAATCAATTCTTCCATATATCCCGCCCGGCACAAACCACAGCGAAAGGCTTCCAGCATTTCTTTATTGTTAAAGCAAAGCGATGCCTTCAAACACAGCTCGGAAGGTTCAGAAAACACGCCTGGTATAAAAGCAGTTAACCACCAATGTCTTTCTGAAGTCTTAATGCAAGCGCCATTTTCCATACATAGCTGCAAAGAGCAGGACAGCATTTCATCCTCTCTAGCCGCCTTAAAATGCGCCGTCCGGTACTCTGCTTCAGACAGCAGTCTATCGGCGTGATAGATACCAATCTCCGCGCCTGTATTAATCCCATACTGGCCTTTCCAAAATTCAATCAGCCATGTTTTACCGTCATAATTGAAATAGACCGGGAGGGAATCAAACACCATTTGAAAACGGGGCGCCATATAGTCATAGAGCCAAGTATAACCGGCCTCCTTCTGCCAGGCATCAATACCAGAAGAGAAAAAACCGCAGCAACAATGAAAAACGTAACCAAATGGCTCAACTAATTCCTCCAGCAGAGAACATTTCCTGCACTTATCCATACACAGAATTTTACAGATAATTTTTTTCCTGCGGACATGATTAAACAGCATACCCAAAAGAGCAAGCAACAATAAGATAAACAGAGCAGCATACATAATATATAACCTATCATCCTATGCGATTTTGTTCTATTATATGCCGTTAACGGAAAAAATGTACCCCAGGCAGACCTGCCATTTCAAAATACGAAAACATAATAAACATCCGCAAAGAGGATAGTGAGCTACCATATTCATTGCACAATCAACAAATATCTACATAAAATGAAATAAAATACGATTATACGCAGAAAGGAAGGTATAAAATGAATTATAATAAATTATGCTGTAATTGCTGCTACCAGGGACCGCCTGGACCACCGGGAGAGCCTGGACCCCAAGGGCCCACAGGACCGCCTGGAAAACCTGGACCAGCCGGTCCAATAGGTCCAGGGGTAAAACCGTGCTATTTTAATGCCGTTATGCAGGGAGGCTTCCAGGACGTCGCCTCTGAAGAAGATGTTCGTTTCCTGCTTGCGTTTCAGTCCGGTGATTTTTCCTTTACCCCAAATACAGCAGAGATTACAGTAAACACAGCAGGCGTTTACCGGATAGACTACTCTATACTAGTTCGTCCTGTCTCTGGATTACTAAATGTTGCTTATGCAGTAGCTATCAATGGTGTGGAAAATCCATTATCATTTTTCGGAACTTATTCAAATAGGCTTCTAACTACAGAGCGAATAGAATTGACAGGTATGTTCATTACCTCGATTAACGCTGAATCAACGGTTACATTACGCAACAAGTCCTCCACAAAAGATTATCTGGCCGGAACAGGAATCGACAACCAGGCTGTCAATCATGCGTCCATTTTATTACAGCGGATTGCTTAATATTATTAAACTGGCGGAATATCTCTCTAACATAGCGATATT
>CATKYY010000009.1 GCA_949841225.1 uncultured Acetivibrio sp. | reverse complement strand
GTAATTGGAGTTTGAACTATGCTTATGATTGTAAAGATTTATTTTGATGATTTTTTGATATCATATTTAATTGATGAAAAGGATTATAGGGAAGAAAACTATAGGTTGGATTTTGGTAAAGATATTGTATTGTCAATTGCTTTAGATCCTAAGGCGGAAGATGTAGAAAAGCAGCTTCAGGAAGTTTCCAAGGCTGGAATAAAAATGATAAAGCTTTTGCCATATGAGCAGAGGCTTTTGTATTCAGATTTTGATAGGGTTTGCAGGTATACAAAAAAGGTGCAGGAATTGGGGATGATTTTGACAATTTGCGGTTCTTACGGGTCAAAGGATGTCTACAATACAAATGGGGTTGAGTTAGCAGCAAAAGTTTTGCAAAGTGGTTTTACAAATCCATTAATTATTGCTCATGGAGGAATGGTGAAACAGTTAGATACTCATTCTTTACTATGTGAGTATGAGAATCTTTATTTTGATATTAGTTTTACAATTAAATACTGGTGGGATTCTCATATCATTGAAGATTTGCATTTTGTTATGGATCGTTGTAATTATGAAAGAGTGTTTTTTGGTTCCGATTATCCTTATCATTCTTTTGAAGATGCGATTTTGTATTTTAATTTGTTTTGTGAAAAATATAAAATTTGCAAGTCTCAAAAAGAAAAGATATTAAGTAGAAATTTTGAAGTATTTTATGAAAAATATTTAAAAAATTAAAGGTGAATGGAAAAATAGCTATTTTTATGCTTGGGCCTTGGCGTAAAGATTAAAATAAGCACAAAAAGCCATGCAGAAATGGAGTTAATTATGATAAATATAGGAATACGTCTTGATACAGGCGCGACTATTGGTTTGGGACATTTTATGCGGTGCTTATCATTAGCCAATGCGCTTTCTAAATTTGGAGATTTTAAGATTTATTTTATATGTAGAAATAAAATAAATCTAAAAGTGAATTATGAGGTTATATATTTAAATAAAGAGTATACAACAGGAAAAAACAGCTATAGTTTCCCGTCTATTTATGATGAAATAGAGGAAGTGAAAGCTGTTTTACAGCAATATGATATTTCTTGTCTTATTGTTGATCATTATGGCGCGCGAGATGATTATTTTAGTCTATTAAGAAATGAAGTGAAAAACTTAGCCTGTATGGACGACAGTTTAGAAAGAAGATTGCCAGTTGATTGCATAATTAATGGGAATATCTATGGAAAGGATGCTAATTATGGGGATATACTCGTGCAGTTGACAGGTGGGGATTATACATTACTTCGGGAGGAGTTTCAAGAAGTATCAGTAAAGAGAATTAAAAAAGATGTTACAAATGTATATGTTACTTCTGGCGGCGCTGATCCGCTGAGATTTTGTAAAACGATGCTTGAAATTGTCCGAAAAGTATCGGCTGATATAGCAAAAGAAAATAATATGTTAATTCATATAGTTGCAGGGAGTGATTTTGAAGAGGATTATGTGAAAGATTTGAGGAAAAGCGGCGCAATCATTCATTGTAATGCTAATATGCGAAACTGTATGGAGGAGGCGGATTTATTTCTTACGAGCGGGGGAAGTACCTTATATGAACTGGCAGTTTGCGGCGTGCCATCTATTAGCTTTGTTCTTGCTCAGGATCAAGAATTAGTGGCTAGCTATATGTGGAAAGCTGGTACAAGCATTTCAGGAGGATGGTTTAGTGAAATGGACAAGAGAAAAGTTTCTGGCTTAATAGAGAATTTAATTTTAGATTGGGAAATTAGAAAACGTTTAAGTCAGGCGGGAAAACGTACAATTAATTCTATGGGAGCAGAAAATACAGCAAAAGCAATACATCATTGGATTGATTTTTTGCAATAGGGTATTTTTACAGATTCTTAATTTGACATTTATGCTGCAAAGCTTAGAAATAATAAAATTTCTGAGCTTTGCAGCAGTTTTTATTTTGAAAGATTATTTATTGGTCAATGTCTGTCCTACATTGACAGTATGGGTAACATATACCATCTGCTCTGTTCCGGCAGCGGTTTTTAGCTTAATCTGGTTCCTTAAGGTGACAGTCAGGATGTGGAGCTTGCTGCCAGAGGAAACGGGGATAGCTGCGCCGGTAGCAGTAGCGCCTACAGCAGTACAGTTTATCAGTTCATAGCCTGCCGGAATGTTCAGACAATCGCTGGCAAGCTCTAAGGCGTTGGATACCGTCCGGCTGCTTGTTGTAGATTTGACAGAAACAACAGGCGCATCCTGGTTATCTGTAATAGTGAAGCCCAGGGTATACTGTCTGTTATTGAGCTTAACAACGATGGAATAAGTACCTGGAGCTGCTTTTTGTATCGTCGTGCCATCAGAGGATATTTTTGCCAGGGTAATTGGAATATCCACGCCTGATCCTAAATCGACTTGGGCGGTAGAGCCTGGTATAGTCAAATCCTGCGTATAATACAGATTGTCCTTGCGGATAGTAGCAGAGTCAAAATAGGAATAGCCTGCAAATACGCCGCCCTGCATTTTTCCAAGCCTTACGTAGATTACCTTACCTTCGGCAGAATCCCCATTTTTCATGGAAACGTCTACGGTATTGCTGCCTGTGCTGAGCTCAAGGGTGTAGCCGATGGCGGTAGAATCATAAGGCACGTTTACAACGACTAAATAGAACTTTTGATTTAGGGTGGCGCCTTCGCAGACAGCGGTTACTGTAAGAGTATAAGTGCCTGCCTGAGTACCGGCAGGTACAGACAGCTCAATCTGGCCTGTGCTTCCATTATAGAAGGCGAAAGAGCGGTTATAAGTCTCAGAAACAGTTACTGTGCAGTTGGTTAGAGGCATTTTTTTGCCAAATTGGTCATATGGGATTACATCTATGTATTTTTTGTAATTGGAGTCCCCGCAGTTGGACATCGTAACTGTAGCGGCGCTTAAGCCCAGACTGGTAATCTTTTTCTTTGCCTGGATAGTAACAGGGAAGGTGTAGTTTGTTTCGACTGTACCTTCAAAAGCGCTTACAATGACGACGGCGGTTCCTTCTTTGATTGGGGTCATTTTTCCGCCGCTTTCAACAATCAGGGTATTTTCATCAGAAGATGCATAAGTAACCCTTGTATAGTTGACTGGATTTCCGGCGCTGTCAACTGCTCTAAAATGGGCGTAGCCGGTTTCTCCGATAGAAACGGAGGTATTCGCCTTATAGCCGGAGGCCTTAAAATCTGGAGCGGCGGCGCTGTCTGTAATGGTAAAATCTGTGCTTGTAATTTGGCTGGCCTCTGTTTCTTTGCAGGTAATGCTTTTTGTAGCAGAAAGCTTAGTAGCGCCGTCGGTGTAAACGATAGTAATAGTTCCGCCCTTGCCTACGGTAGTTAAAAACAGTTTATTATCCTCCGTCATATAACCGTTTGTTATGCTGGCGGTAAATTCTACAGAGCCTTTAGCAATAGCGGTTACATCAATACCATTAGAGTCATACAATGCATAATCGATAGCGGTTGCGGTATTTACAGGGACTGTAGAGGTCAGAATGTCAATCCGGGTAACAGCGCCTGCGCTAGCGATAAAGGTCTTGGATGCTGCGCCATAGGTAACCGTGTAGGAAGCGGCGTCCCGGAAATTCGTATGAGTTGTGACCGTAACAGTTTTGCCATCCTTGGAGAAAGAAACAGATTTTGGAAGAACTGTTGAAAGGCCGTTGGTTTCCTTGATAGTAAAGCTGTTCGTTGTAATTACCTTACTAACGTCAGAATTAAAGGAAACAGTAAACTTATTTACAGCCGTTTGGGTAACGTTTCCCATAGTGGTGCCTACAACGGCAGTGATTTCATCACGGCAAAGCTCCTTACTGGTTTTGGCGTTTCTTGAAATAGCAGTAATTTTGTAGGTACCCTCTGCTTTTGGCGTCCAGACTCCAGAAGAGTTAATCTGGGAAGAACAGTCAGTCCCATCGGAATCCGTAACAGACCAGTAGGTTTTGCTGGTGGAGTTGTATGGGAAAATAGTACGGTCAAAATCATAGGCCTTTCCTACAGATAAAGCGGTAAGCTTATCCTGGATTTTAGTGGTTTTGATTTTAACGGTAGTAGCCTGAATTTTCAAAGTAACGTTGTCTTTCAGGGTTTTTACCAGCTTTCCAGAGGTGTCGTATACCTTTGCAACAATAGAAAGCTTTCCGTTTTTCGCCTTCATATCGCCTCCGCTTGCAATTGTTACTTTGTTGGAAACGGTTGTGCCGGAAGCCTTTGTAGATATTTTTGCCAGCTCGGCAAAATCAACGCCTGTGTCGGCAAGGGACCAGCGTACAGTATAGCCTTTTTTTATGTTTTTTACTGTATAGGTATAAGTACCCTTTGAATCGCCGTTTTCATATAGGGTTTTGCGGCTGGTTTTGAAAGCTGGAGCAGCGGCGGCCTGAGATACGTTTGCAGGCGCGGCGGGCAGGGCGGTCACAGCCACGGCAACGGCCATGGCGGCCGCCAGCTTTTTGAAAAAGTGTAGTTTCATAATAATCCTCCTTATCTTTGTTTTTTCTAGTAATTATAATAGAAGAAGGGTAGATTGGCAATGCCAGAAAATTGCCTGTTATCTATAAACTTTTTAAATATAGCTGCCGATAAGTAAGATAAGGACTATAAAAATTTAAAAATCACATGGAGGTGTAATCGTATGGGAATGGAGATTTTAGGAACAACCCAGGCAGTGAGCGCAGAGGCGCCGGTAAAACCGGTAAATCAAGGAGGAACGGCTCAAGCGGCTGCAGCGCCGGTTTCTGCGCCTGTACAGCCAGTAAGGACAATGAAGGAAGGCGGCGAGGAAAGCCAGGGCCAACCGGGCAAAGATGGACAGGCAACAGAGAAGCAAATTCAGGCTGCGATTGAACATGTAAATTATGCTTCAAGGATGAGTAAGACCAGATGTGAATTTTCTTATCATGAGAAAACCAGAAGAGTATCCATCAAGGTATTTGATCAGGATACGAACGAAGTTATTAAGGAGATACCGCCGGAGAAATCCCTGGAAATGGTAGAAAAAATGTGGGAGTTGGCGGGAATCATGGTAGATGAGAGACGGTAGGCAGTATAAGAAAGGTAAGGTGGAAATATGCCGATTAGAATGTCAGGAATGATATCCGGTATGGATACAGACGCCCTGGTAAAGGAGCTTATGTCTGCTCAGTCTATGAAAAAGACGAAAATAGAGCAGAAAAAAACTAAATTGGAATGGAAACAGGAAAAGTGGGCGGAGCTTAATACAAAGATTTATAAGTTGTATACAGATCAGCTCAGTAAATTGCGTTTGGCTGGTAGTTATGCTGCAAAGAAAGCGAGCTCTTCTAATGAGAATATAATAACGGCTACAGCGTCTACCTCAGCGGGGAGCGGTTCGCATACGCTGGAGGTAACGAGCTTGGCTTCCGCTCAGTATATCACAGGCGGTAAGGTAGACCTGAAAAGCAGTAGTAAGTTAACAGAGGCAGGCATAGCAGCAGGTACAGTAATTAAGATTACTTCTGGTACAGGAAGCAACGCTACAGTTAAGACGCTGGAAGTGACAGAAAATACGAAGATTAAAGATTTAGTTAATACGATGAAAAATGCAGGGCTGAATGCAAGCTTTGATGAAGGCCAGGGCAGGTTTTTTATCAGCGGTACAAAGAGCGGAGCCGCCAATGCATTTTCTATTCAGACGTATCAGATGGATAAATCTGCAAGCGATAATCTTTCGGAGGCAGCAAATAAATTAAAGGAAGCAGGGCTTACAGATTCGGAAATTTCCAGCTATCGTACTCTTCTGGAAGATTTGAACAAGAAACAGGCGGCTTATGATAACGCCACAGATAAAGTGACAGCCTGGACAAAGCTTAAGGAAGCGGAGAAAAAGCTTGCTGATATGGAAGAAAGCCTTTATTCTAAGGCGGCAAGTAAGACGGTTGCAAAGGAAAGATTAGATGCATTAAATGCATTAAAAAATGATCCGACCAGCGGGACAGAGGAAGAAAAGAAAGCTTATAAAGAAGTAGAGACGGCAGTTAAGAAAGCTTTTTATGAGCTGGACGAAAATGGCGAGCCGACAGAAAAGTTTTCGGAAGCAGCATTGAAAACAGCTGAAAATGCATATAGGGCAGAAGCTGTAGCCAATATTAATAAGCAGATGAACGAGGGGCTCAACTTCGATACTGTAGAAGACCGGGAAAAGGCTATTGAAGCAGAGTACCAGAGACTTTTAACAGAAAATGGCGGCAAAGAGGCGGCGCTAAATAAGAAAGCCGAAGAGTCTTATGAAAAATCTTTGGACACTGCTTTGAAGAACTCTGCAAATGCTTACGTGAAGACGGATGAGGGAAAAGCAAAGATAGAAGCAGAAGCAGAAAGGCTGAAAACTACAGATTTTCCAGCTAATTTAACAAAGTATGGAGAAGCAGTTAAGGCCTATACAACTGCGATTTCTGATGCAGTGAACGGGACGCCTATCACAGGTCAGCTTGGCGGTCTGGGGCTTGCAGATATTGTAGACGGCGTGGCTTCCAATGGAAATTCCGAATTAAAGATCACTCAGGCAGCAAATTCTAAAATTATGTTGGATGGGGCTGAACTTATTGGAGAAGGCAATAGTTTTACTGTAGCCGGCGTTACCTATTCTATTAAGAATGTTACAGCAGGGGAGAAGGTAAGTATTACAGTAGGTCAGGATACCGACGCTGTTATGGGTATGGTGAAGGATTTTGTTAAGAGCTATAATGCGCTTATGACAGAAATGAACTCCTTGTACGGCGCTGATTCTGCAAAGGGCTATGAACCGTTGACAGATGAAGAAAAGGAGGCTATGTCTGATAAGCAGATTGAAATGTGGGAGAGTAAGATTAAGGACTCTCTGCTGCGGAGAGATGATTCTCTGAATAGCGTTATAACCGGAATGCGAAGCAGCCTGCAGACTTCTGTAACAGTAAATGGGACTAAATATTCTTTGGCAAGCTTTGGAATTGTGACGGGTGCTTATACGGAAAAAGGTTTGCTTCATATTTATGGGGATTCGGATGATTCTACTTATGCAGATAAAAACAATAAGCTTTTAGAAATGTTTTCTAAAAATCCAGAAGAGGCGGCGCAAGCGCTTTCTGGTATTGCAATGAATTTATATAATACTCTTCAGGATAAAATGAAGAGCAGTACTGTAAGCAGCGCTATGACCTTTTATAATGATAAAGAAATGAAAAAGCAGATTACCAGTTATAAAAAAGATATATCAAATTGGGAAATCAAGCTAGAAGATATGGAGGAAAGATATTATAAGCAGTTTTCTGCAATGGAGACCGCTCTTGCTAAACTCCAGTCTCAGAGCAACTACCTTAGTAATTTAATGGGCGGTTGATAACAGAGGGGAATCTGTGACAGTAAAGATAAGAAAATGGAGGATATAAAATGGCTATTAATGCTGCAATGGCATACAAACAAAACTCAATACAGACTGCTTCTCCAGCCGAGCTTACCTTGATGCTCTATGAGGGAGCAATTAAGTTTGCTAATATTGCTATTCTGGCAATTGAGGAACATGATATTCAAAAGGCTCATGAAAATATTGTAAAAACAGAAAATATTATTTTAGAGTTTCGCTCCACATTGGACCATAAATATCCCGTTTGGCAGGACTTTGACCGGGTATACGATTATATTTACCGCCGTCTGGTGCAGGCAAATATAAAAAAGGATAAGGAAATTTTGGAAGATGCTCTGAAGCATATCCGGGAAATGCGGGATACCTGGAAGGAAGTCATGAAGCAGGGAAAAGCAAAATGAAAGAGTGAGTTGTATGGCGGAAAATAAAAATGCAGTGTATATAAAAATCCTGGTTGATACCTTGGAAAAAAAGAAGGAAACCCTGGAGATTCTAACAGAAATCACAAAGGAGCAGGAGACTGCCCTGAATAGGAAGGATTTTTCCATGGATTACTTCGAGGAAGCCATGGAAAAAAAGGAAAAGGTGATAGAAAACTTAAATCAGCTAGAGGATGGTTTTGAAGCGTTTTATCAGCGGCTGGAGTCCGTACTTCAAACCGATAAGGCAGCATATCGCAGTGAAATTAGAAAGGCTCAGGGACTGATTGGAGAAATTACAGATTTGAGCGTAAGACTGCAGGCTATGGAAGCAAGAAACAAAGAAAAGCTGACAGCAAAGCTGACTGACAAGCGGCAGGAAATCAGAAATTTTAAAAACAGCAATCAGACAGCGGAGAAATATTACCATAACATGGCAAACCAGCACCAGGCAGGCCAATCCTATTTTCTGGATCGAAAAAAATAAAAAAAATTATAATCAGGTATAAAGTATTTAAAACTAATACCGATATATATAGCAAGTAAAACATTTACTTAAAACAAAGCAACATCAGCAGGGAAGCTGATGAAAATTCAAGGAGGAATAAATATGATAGTACAACATAACATGGCAGCAGCGAACACCAACAGGCAGTTAGGCATTACAACTGGTAATCTTTCTAAAGGAACTGAGAAGTTATCATCTGGTTACAGGATTAACCGTGCAGGCGATGACGCAGCAGGTCTTTCTATTTCTGAAAAGATGCGTGGACAGATCAGAGGTCTTAAGATGGCTTCCAAGAATGCTCAGGATGGTATTTCTTTAATCCAGACAGCAGAAGGCGCTTTAAATGAGACACATGCTATGGTTCAGAGGGTAAGAGAACTTGCAGTACAGGCAGCCAGCGATACTAACGTAAGCGCTGACCGTACAGCTCTTAACTCAGAGATTACAGCTCTTAAGTCAGAAATTACTCGTATTGCAGAGCAGACTGAGTTCAATACTATGAAGTTACTGGATGGAACATTCTCTGGTAAGAAGCTTCATATTGGTGCAAATGCAGATCAGACTATTGATATTAGCGCTAAGAGTATGAAAGCAACCGATATAGGTCTTACTGATGATATTAAGGTTGATAGTCAGTCTGCAGCAGAAGCAGCTATTACAGCAGCAGATGCAGCTCTTGCAGCAGTTTCTGCACAGCGTTCTGATTTGGGTGCTATCCAGAATCGTCTGGAGCATACCATCGCTAGTGATGATAACACAGCAGAGAACCTGCAGGCAGCAGAGTCCCGTATCCGTGATGTAAACATGGCAGATCAGATGGTTGAGTACTCTAAGGATAGTATCCTTCAGCAGGCAGCTCAGTCTATGCTGGCTCAGGCTAACCAGTCTACACAGGGTGTTCTGACATTGTTAAGATAATATTACTATCAAAAGGGAGCCGACTTTATGTCGGCTCTTTTGCTGCATATAGAAGTTTTTTATTTTGCTAAAGGGAAAATATAGGAGGATAGAGGAAATGGTGGCCTTAGAGGATAGAGTAGCGGAGTTAGTAGAAAAAACAGAAAGAGCTGTAATCCTATTTTATCAGGAGAAACAAGAGGGGTATCAGGAACTGGATAAGGTTTTTGAAATCATGATGGAGTTAATTAATTTTTTAGAGAATATTCCTGAACAGGAAGGAAGTAAAGAGTTTTTAGAGGAGATAACCGTTACAGTTAGAGAAGCCTTTGAGGCATTAGAGAAAAAAGATAGCAGAGGATTGGCGGATATTTTACAGAAAAGAATATTGGGAATATTAAAAAAAGAAAAGGAAAAAGGGTTTGTTTTAGGAAATTATTATGAAGAAAATATAGAAGCGATGAAAAACTATGACGTTGCAATGTATGAGAAATATATTGCATGGAAGAAAGAAAAATCAGAATTTGAAATAGAAGAAGTAGAAGCAGAAGATGGTAATTGGGTTTTGAGGCTTCGGAACGAAAAAGGAGATTGGTTTTTAAATAGCGGCGTATGTCCGCAAAAAGAAGCAGAAGCTTGGGGAGAAAGTCTTTCTTTTAAAAGTTTAGAGCAGGTAGTATTGCTTTTTGGGTTAGGAAACGGTTTGATAGTGGAGACGCTTTGGGAAAAAGGCGCTTCAGACATGCGGTTGATTATTTATGAGCCAAGCTTGGAAATCTTTGATTATTTGATGCATAGAGCAAGGATTTCTGATATTTTTGCACAAGAGAGAACAATGCTATTAGTAAATGGTTTAAAGGAAAAATCGTTGTATGTTCTTATGGATGCTTGTTTGGCATGGAATAATTTACCTTCTTTACAGGCGCTTTGCCATCCGGTATATAGTCGGATTTTTACAGAACAGTATACAGAATATAAAAATGAGGTTCGGGAAGGAATGTTAAGGACCCGGCTGGAATTTAATACAGATAGAGTTTTTGGGAAGGAAATTGTTAGGAATACGCTATCTTGTATGGAATACTTAAAAAATGCCCAGTATCTGGAGCAGTATATAGGCCGCTTTGCTCCAGAAATACCAGCTATTATAGTAGCGGCCGGGCCTTCTTTAGATTTAAATATAGATTTGTTAAAAGAAGCAAAGGGAAAGGCAGTTATTATAGCAGCAGATACAGCGATGCGGGAATTGGTGAAACATCAGATTGAACCGGACTTTATAGCTACAATTGACCCTAAAAAACGGACAGAACATTTGGAAAATAAAGAATGTCAAGAGGTTCCGCTGTTATGCAGCGATCTTACAAATCGAAAGATTTTAGAAAATCATAAAGGAATGAAAATATTTTACTGTAGCTCATCTTATTTTAAGGAGTTAAAACCAGATAAAATACCAGATGATAAAAACTATTCTGCCGGTCCTTCTGTAGCAACAATGGCTTTTTCTATTTGCGCCACTTGGGGGTTTAAAACAGTGATTATGGTTGGGCAGGATTTAGCTTATCGCAATGGGGCTTCTCATGTGGGAGGGCGTATGAAAGGCGAGGTACTTCATGGAAAATGGCAGGTAGAGGTGGAGGATATTTATGGAAATATGATAAAAACAAGACATGAATGGTATGTTTTTATCCATTGGTTCGAAGATGCAATTGCTCAGCTTAAAGATCAGATGACGGTAGTTGATGCGACAGAAGGGGGAGCTAAGATCCATGGTTCAGAGATTATGCCGCTATCGGAGGCGATTGAGAAATATTGCGTTTCTTCCATTGACTGTAAAAGACTTGTAGAGGAGATTCCTTTGGCATTTGAAGGGAAAGAATATCAAAGAGTAGTGCAATATATTGAGAAATCAGTGGATGATAATGATAAAATATATGTTGATACAAAAAATGTAATTGTAAAAACAAAAAAGCTGATCTCATTTTGTAAAAAGGGACAACATGGTAAAGAGTATAATAAGCTGGTAAAAGAAATTTTTAAACTGGGAGAACGGATTATGGAACGACCAGTATGGGAATTATTGGAGTCCTGGATTACAGAGAAAAAAGGAGATCTGAAAGATATTTATTCCTTAGAGGAGGAAAATGAAATAAACGTTTATGAAGGAATTCTGAAGACATATGAAAATCTAAATCAGGCGGCCAAAGAAATAAAACCTATATTGGCTGAGGCATACGCGAAAATGAAAGAAAATCAATAAATGAGTTGCATAAGGAGGCAGGTAATACGATGAAGGGCTGTTTGCGGTATGCAAAAGAAGATGATATGGATTTGCTGTTTGAGTGGGTAAATGAAGCTATGGTAAGAAAAAATTCTTTTTCAACACAAGAAATTTCTTATGAAGAACATAGAAAATGGTATCAGCAGTTATTATCTAACATGAATTGTATGCAGTATATTTATATGTATGATACGGAGGCAGTAGGACAGGTGCGGCTTTTTGTTCATGGAGAAAAAGCAGAGATAACATATAGCATATGTGCAGCAAAAAGGGGCATGGGACATGGAAAAAATCTTTTGCAGCTTTTGTGTAATCAGGTGAAAATAGATTTTCCAGAGGTAAAAAGGCTGGTAGCTAAAGTAAAACCGGATAATATTGCTTCTCAAAGAGCTTTTTTAGATAATGGATATGAACAAGTGTATAATGTATACGAGATAATGGTAGGAGCGTCGAAAGAGAAGTATTTATTGGATAAATAGGTTTTATTAAAATATTTTTGATGAAAGCATGATTAGAAGGGAAGGAAATTTATGTACATTCCATATGGAAGACAATCCGTTAATGATAATGACATACAGGCAGTAACTGAGGTTTTAAAGTCTGATTTTTTGACAACTGGGCCTAAGGTGGCAGAATTTGAGTATTGTGTGGCAAAATATACAAATACAAGATATGCAGTGGCCGTTTCTAATGGGACAGCAGCGCTCCACGCCGCGTGTTTTGCTGCAGGTATTGGGCCTGGGGATGAAGTAATCACCACTCCGATTACTTTTGCAGCTTCTGCTAATTGCGTTCTTTATTGTGGAGGAACGCCTGTATTTGCAGACATTAATCCGAAGACCTACAATATTTCACCAGAAGCAATAGAGGAGAAAATTACTTCCCGGACAAAGGCAGTTATCCCTGTTCATTTTACGGGGCAGGCTTGTGAAATGGATGAAATCCGCAGAATTGCAAAAAGGTATGGATTAATAGTAATAGAAGATGGGGCTCATGCCCTGGGAGCAGAGTATAAGGGGGATAAAATTGGAGGGTTATCAGAGATGACCACCTTTAGTTTTCATCCGGTAAAGCATATAACTACTGGGGAAGGCGGTATGATTCTGACGAATGATGAAGAGCTGTATAAAAAGCTGTCGCTCTTTAGAACGCATGGAATTACAAGAAATCCTGATTTTATGACTGAGAATCAGGGAGACTGGTACTACGAGCAGTTAGATTTGGGGTATAATTACCGCATATCCGATATACAGTGTGCATTGGGAATTTCACAAATGCAGCGTTTACCGGAGTTTTTAAAGAAACGGCGGAAGATAGCAGCAGTTTATAATAAGGCTTTTCGCGATACAGAGGGAATTTTAATACCAGAGCAGGCAGAAGGGACGTTAAATAGCTGGCATCTTTATGTAATACAGGTTATAGGGGGAGATAGGAAGGAAGTATTTGACAGGCTCCGCAGACAAGGAGTTGGAGTTAATGTACATTATATTCCAGTTTATAAGCATCCTTATTATCAAAAGAACGGGTATAGCCAGGTATACTGCAAGAATGCAGAGGAGATTTATGGGAGAATGATTAGCTTGCCTATTTATCCTGATTTAACAGAGGAAGAACAGGAGTATGTGATTGAGAGAGTGAAAGAAGCGGTTAGAGGATAAGGAAATTTTAGATTTTAAAATTTATGATAGGAAGGCTGCATTAGGAGGGAAGAGAGGTTGCAAAAAGAAATTGAGGAGATTTATAAAAGAAATTTAGCATTAGTTCGTGAAATAGAATGGGCAATACATTTTTTTCGGATTCAGAATCAGAATGGGGCAATTAGAAAAACTATAATTATTTCTGATAAATTGATGGAGATAATTCCGTTATATTTGAAAGAAACCGACTATTTTAATAGAGATAGAATACGTTTGGAGGAAGGGGCGATAGTGCAGATTTGCCAAGTGCTTTTAGAGGCTCAGGAGCAAAAGGACTACATATTGCTTGCGGATTATTATGAGTTATATCTGCTTCCTCTTTTATATGATTTACAGGAAAAAATAGCTGTGGATGAAGGAGGAAGTCCTACAGGATTTTCAGCAGAGGAGTATGGGGAGTATCGGGTGGAATATACAAACATAGGGGCAGTTACTCTGTGGGTAGGAAAAGGAAAGAAGGAGAGGTATTTCCACAGTAACAAGAATCCTTATAGATCCGCTTTGGAGTTGGCAGATAGCTGGTATCAGGAAGAGAGAATTTCTTATATTATATACGGACTGGGGCTTGGATACCACATAGAGGCTCTTGCACTGTTGGATCAGAATATATGTATTGAGGTTTATGAGAGCGATAAAAGGGTTTTGGAGCTTTTTAAAGCTTATGGGGCAGTAGAAGTAATTGAGGCCAATGCTAATATAAAGATTTTTTATGATAAAGATTTGCAGAAGCTTTCTAAAAGAGTTTCTTCTATGGAAAAAGATGAGGAATTTTTAATTTATGCGCCTTCACTTGATATGTTGGATGATTCCCTAATGAAGGAATGGATGGAGGAGTATTTTCTTCAATATAATAATGTGAAGAATCAGTTAAAGCTGTTAAATGCGAATTTTCGAGAGAATATAAAGGGGAGCTATCTGTGTTTGGATAGCCTTAAGTCAGAATTTTATGAAAGAACGCTATATTTAGTAGGCGCAGGTCCTTCTCTGGATAAAAATTATGAAAAATTAAAAGAGATTCCAGAGGGGAGTCTTGTAATTGCAACAGGAACTTCTTTTAGGAAGCTATTGGGAGCGGGTATTCGCCCGGATTTTGTAATTGAAACAGATGCTAACGAACGGATTGCCTGGCATTTTAGGGAAGTAGAGAGTGAAACAGTCCCTATGCTGCTGTTATCTACAGCAGCACATAAATTAAAGAAAATATATGCCGGCGATAAATATTTGTTTTTCCAGAAAGAATATGAAAAGTCAGAGGATTACGCTAGAGAAAAGGGATATATTCTTTATGAAACAGGCGGTTCTGTTATGACTGCGGCGCTAGATATTGGTATTCGGCTTGGCTGTAGAAAAATTGTATTTTTAGGCTTGGATTTTGCGTATACAAATAATTATGCTCATGCAGCGGGTACCTCGCGAAGAGAGGTTCCGAAGGAAAGTACAGGGCTGAAGCCAATAGAGGCAATAGATGGAAGCACAGTGTATACAAATCAGAGTTTTAATATATATCGAAAATGGATAGAGAAACGGATTGCCAGGGAAGAAGGAACTGGTATTATATTTTTAGATGCTACAGAGGGTGGAGCCAAAATTAAGGGAACAAAAATCAAGACATTAAGTGAGGTAATTAATGAAGAAAGTACTTGCAGTTATACCAGCGAGAAGCGGTTCTAAAAGCGTACCGCATAAGAACATTCGACTTATGAACGGAAAGCCTATGCTTGCTTATTCTATTGAACATGGGAAGCAATCAAAATATATTAATCGTATTATTTTAAGCACAGATAGTGAAAAGTATGCAGAAATTGGAAGGGAATATGGTTGTGAAGTTCCCTTTTTGAGACCGGCAGAATATGCAACAGATACATCTTTGGATATTGATGTATTTTATCATTGTCTTAGATATTTGGAGGAAACGGAAGGTTATATTCCAGATGCTGTAGTGCAGCTTCGGCCTACCTATCCAATTCGTAATGTGGGAGACATTGATGCCATGGTAGAGCTTCTTTTTAACAGCCCGGAGGCTGATTCTGTGAGAAGTATTGCGCCGGCAAAGGAAATTGCCTATAAGATGTGGAGAAAAGGAGAAGATGGAAAGATTACACCTTTGCTAACAGATATTCCAGAAGCTTACAACTATCCAAGGCAGGAGCTACCAGAAATTTATTATCAAAACGCCTGTATAGATGTGGCGAGAGGAAGAACCATTTTAGAACAGCATTCTATGTCGGGAAAAACAATTTTAGGCTATGAAATGAGTAAAAATTTTGATATAGATACAGAAGAAGAGTTTCAAAGAGCCGAACAGTATTTGAAGCTTTCTATGGGGAGTAAGCGTTTTGTTTTTGATATTGACGGCGTAATTGCGAAGTTGGAACCAGGGCTTGATTATGCTAAGTCAGAGCCGAATGAAGCGATGATAAAGGCCATTAACCAGTTGTATAATATGGGAAATGAAATTATTATATTTACAGCAAGAGGCTATGTGACAGGAAAAGATTGGGAACAGGTGACAAAGTCTCAATTTGAGCAATGGGGGCTAAAATACCATGAGCTGCATTTTGGAAAACCAAACGCAGATTATTATATTGATGATAAAATGTTAGATATGAAGCTGCTTTTGGAGTTAATGGAAGGATGGTAAAAGAGAGGAGGAATAGAATGTTCCAGAAAGAAAAAACATAAATATGCTAAAGAAAATATTTGTTTTGGTCGATATAGAGACTATAAGAGTTTATAGGAGTAAACATAGGAACTCTTATAGAAAGAATTTCTAAATATAATCAGGGATGATGACATATAATAAAGAAATAATAGCGAGAATCGGACATTGGTTACAATTGTTGTTATTACCTGTATACCGGTTCTCTTTTTTTGTTACTTAGAGATAATAAAATTTGAGCGTTTGAGTCAGCCTTTGAAGGTTTTGATGATATATATTTCAGAAACGCTTCTATACTAAGATGGAAAGAAAAGCGATAGTAACATTAATTATTGGCACTAATATAGCTTAATGAAAGGAACTAAAATATGAATCAGAATGACTTATTTAAAGATTTATTTATTTTTGAAATGGCAAATAGTCACCAGGGAAGTATAGAGCATGGAATTGATATTGTACGCGCTATGGGCAAGATTGCAAGGAAATATAATATCAAAGCAGCAGTAAAGCTACAATATCGTAATCTGGATAATTTTATTCATCCTGATTATATAGGAAAGACAGATGTAAAACATGTACAAAGATTTTTAAGTACTCGTCTTACATATGATCAATTTAACCAGATTATAAGGGCTATTCGCGAGGAAGGGCTGATTACTATGGTAACGCCTTTTGATGAGGATGGAGTAGACTGGTGCATGGATCAGGGAATTGACATCTTAAAGGTAGCAAGCTGCAGTTCTTTGGATTGGCCGCTTTTGGAAAAACTACAACAAACAGGTAAGCCTCTTGTTATATCCACTGGGGGAAAGTTATTATCGGATATTGATAAAATTTATAACTACTTTACACATAGGGGAATCCAGTTTGCATTTATGCATTGTATTGCAGAGTACCCGGCGCCGTTGGAGCATTTGCAATTAGATTTTATTGAGCGTATGCGGAAACGTTATCCAGATGTGGTGGTTGGTTATTCTGGTCATGAAGATCCCAATGATAATACTGTCCCAATGGTTGCTGTCGCTAAAGGGGCTCAACTTTTAGAGCGTCATGTGGGGCTTCCTGCGGAAGGGATTCAATTAAATGCTTATTCTATGAATCCAGAGCAGGCAGATAAATGGGTGCAAGCCGCTCTCAATGCAAAAAATATGTGTCAGATGAAAAAGTATAATGAAAAGTATATTAGCCAAGAAGAAGTAGATTCTTTAAATTCCCTTGCACGGGGAGTATATTTAAAACGCGATATAGAGGCGGGAGAAGAGCTGACAAGAGAAGATGTATTTTTTGCTATGCCATGTAATGAAAAACAGATGACTAGCGGGGAGTTTCAGGAAGGGCTTATAGCAAGTAAGAATTATAAGGTTAATGAGGAACTTCATGAAAAGCGGCCATTTAGAGAAATAAATTTAGTTAGAAGTGTTATACATGATGCAAAGGGGATGCTTTATGAAGCCGGTATTTGCTTAGGAAATTCTTTTGAAGTAGAGCTCTCTCATCATTATGGAATGCAACATTTTCGACAAACAGGCGCTGTTATTATTAACATAATTAACCGAGAATACTGTAAAAAGTTAATTATTGTATTACCAGGGCAAAAACACCCGTTTCATGCCCATAAAGTCAAAGAGGAAACTTTTCAGCTTTTATATGGTGATTTGCAAGTAAATATAGAGGGAAATATAAGGGACATGAGACCAGGAGATATTCAAACGGTGCTTCGGGGCGAAAAGCATAAGTTTGAATCCAGAGGAGGCGCTATTTTTGAAGAGGTTTCTACTACTCATGTAAAGAGCGATTCCTATTATGAGGATCCAAAAATTAGAAGGCGTGATCCGATAGAGAGAAAAACATATTTAAAAAAGTGGTAATTTTGCTAAAATAAGAAAAAATATTTTGGAGATTCAGAATTATCATGGGATTCTTTTGAGATTCGGGCATAGGAAGCATTATTATTTAAAAAGAGCTAAGGTTTAATTCCAATAAGGTTCTCTTTTTGATTACATATAATTTTTTTTAAATGGGATTCAGAAACTATTTAAGAAAAATTAGTGATGTTAAAAGTAGAACTATAAATGCAATAAAGCAAATTGGAGGAAAAGATGTATGAGTAACGTATTGGTTGTTGTTGCACATCCTGACGATGAAATTCTTGGCGTGGGTGCAACAGTTGCTAAAAGAAGTCAGGGAGGGGATGTTGTAAAGGCAATAATATTGGGTGAGGGGCAGACATCCCGGTGGGAGAGTAGAGAAGAAACACCCGAAAAAGTAATAGAAGAACTTCATAAGGATACCTTAAGAGCGGCAAATTATGTTGGATACCAGGATGTCTTTTTTGCGGGATTCCCAGATAATCGGTTTGACCATGTGGATTTATTGGATATAGTAAAATATATAGAAGAGATTATAAAGAAATTTAAACCGGAAGTTATTTATACTCATCATAGAGGAGATTTAAATATAGATCATCAAATAACATATAAGGCAGTACTTACAGCAACTAGGCCAGTAGTTAACTATACAGTAAAGGAGATATATACTTTTGAAACTGTTTCGTCAACAGAATGGAATTTTTCTTATACAGAACCATTTAACCCAAATGTATTTGAAACAGTGGATGATTATTTTCAAAGAAAGTTAGAAGCTATAAAATGCTATAGGTCGGAGCTTTGCAAATTTCCCCATCCAAGATCGTTGGAAGGGCTGGAGGTAACAGCAAGAAAATGGGGCTGTGTAGTGGGTAAGGGGTATGTGGAACCATTTATATTAGTAAGAAAAGTGAATGTATAGATAACGGATCATCATTCTATCTTATCATTGGGGAAAAGAAAATATTTGTATTTGACAAATAACTTGAGAGAAAAAATCTCGCAGTTCTTATTATTGTATAGAAACTGCGAGATTTTCTGTATTTGTTACTTTATTAAGTATTAATGAGTTCTACTCCTCTTTTATAATAGGCGGTATCTGGGACAACATATTGTCCACATTTTCAAAGATTGCGCTTTTGGTAGTGCCAAGGAGACTTGCAGAGTTGATATGTTTTACAACCTCCTGGTACTGCCCTTTTATTTTGTTGAAGAAGGTGTCTAATGCCTGAAGGGAAACTTCGGAGTCCCTGATGGCCTGGGAAATCTCTGACTGTACAGTTGTGGCGCCCTCGGATGCCTGCCGGATGGTATCAAATACTTCGTAGGTTTCATTTACTTTGCCAATGCTTTCGTTTAATGCTTGCTGGGAAGTGTTGATGCTGGCGCTTAGCTGTTCCGTGCCTTGTTCTACCTCCGAGATACCTGCATCTACGATAGTAGTCAGCTCCTTAATTTGGTTTGCCAGGCTTTTTACTTCGCCTGCAACTACGGCAAAGCCTTTTCCCTGTTCGCCTGCCCTGGCTGCTTCTATGGAAGCGTTGAGGGCCAGGATATTTGTCTGATTGGCAATGTTTATGATTTTATTTGTGGATGCCTTGATTTTTTCTACGGCGGCCTGCAAATATTCAAAGGTATGCTCCATTTCGCCAAAATCATTTTCTACCTGTATGGAGCTGTTTTTCAGGTCTTCTACTTCGTTCTGCGCCTGGGTTACGGATTGGGTAATCTGGCTTTTTACTTCTGCAAATTGGCCGGATACTTGGTTAATGTTCGAAAAGGTACCTCCAAAGTCTTGAAGAGTTGCCTGGAAGTTTTCTGCCTCATTCAATACATTGCGGAAAGAATCGCTTACCATGTTCAGTTCAAATAAAGAGTCAACTTCCTTTTTTACAAGATCTCTTTGGTATTCTTTTAAGCTGTCCATTACATACAGCACTGGGTACAGGCTTTCCTTTCTGCTAGAGTTCTTTTTCAAAAGCTTAGGGCTTTTTTTCTTAAATAGCATGTTTTTCCCTCCCCTTATTCAAATACAACGCAAGTCATGGACTGGTTTACAAACTGGTTGTTATAGTGCTCTCCATAGCCTACAAGCCCGGCGTGGTTGCCAAGGGCTGCCATTTCCTGAAGATATTCCTGCATGTAATGGTTGTCGTTAAATAGCAGGTAGCGGAATAAGCAGTTAACAGAAAAGACGGCTGATATTTTTGAAAAATCTGTTTTAATGGTTTGAATCGTATTTCTGACAATTTCTTTATAATCGCCCAGCTCCAGCATAATTAGTATGTCGGAGTCGTTTACCTGCCGGAAGCAGGTAAGGGCGTTGCCGTTTACTTCTTTTATGGAGATAATACAGGTGTCGTTTCCGTTGATTTTTCCGAATGGATTTTTGAACGTTTGGGTCAGGATTTCTTTTTCTGTTACATGGAGAATATTCTGATAGGTCTGTTTTGCAGGCTGGCCGTTTAATTCGCCTAATATGTATTGGGATTTGTCTGTTTTGGAAGCGATGAAACGATAATTGCCCATTCTGCGGTAAATATTCTCCTTATAAGCCTTTACCCTGCCGTTGTGGTTTTTCACCAGGGCGTAAGCTACAGCGTTTTCGTATATCTGGCCGTTGGCAGAAACTTTTCCGGCATCGCCCGTGCCACCTACCAAAGAAACATCTCTGCGTTTTAATGCGCTGTAGATCGTGGTTAAGACGCAAGCGTCGTTTCCGGTGCAAAAATCAATACATATGGTGTCTTGCTGGGAAGCATTTATCTTATCCATATCCTGTTCCAGCCGTTTAATGTATTTTACCGGCATAGTAGATACTTCTTCCAGCACATTGGCGGCAGCGCTGACGCCGTCTAAAAATGCTATAACGCTGACGCCTTTTTCTACAACTCTGGTGTCGTAGCTCATTCCAATGCATCCGATGCTGGGTACATGGGGATAAAGCGTCTCTAGTTTTTTTACATGTGCTTCAAATTGATCGCTGTTTGACAGAAGCATAATGAATTGAGGCCTGCTAAGGCCGCGGAGCGCTTCTTCTAAATTTCCGCTCTGGCTCATACCAAAAAATTGTTTCACTGCACTGTTCCTCTCTTTTATATTTTGGGTAGATAATTTTAAAATTTGCTAATTATCTAAATTTACTTAAAATTTTTATTATTTGTACTTCCGAAAATAAAAATCGTGTCGGCAGAGGCTTTCACGATTTCCATCCATAAATTTTGTAAAACGAAAGTGCAAATGAGCATAAAGTCCCTGTATCTACCAGTATATCATATTGTGGGCGACAAGAAAAGAGAATTTTAACCTGAGTTTCCGTATTTTGTAAATCTTGTGCCTGAGTCCTTGGCCAGGCGCAAGATTTACAAAATGCAGAAATGCAATGATTTTAAGCTGTTATTTTACAATGACCATTAGTTTTGTGCTTTGGATTTTGGTATTTGCATTTTCTCCGGTTTCATAATAACGGAGGGTAACAGTGTAAGTCCCAGCAGGGGCTTTTTTTACGAAAGAGGCGGAAGAAACTGTATTTGTCCAATAGGCGGCGGTTAATGTAATCTGGTTATTTAAAGGATAGATTTTTTGCGCCTTGGAAGAGGGAGCTTCCGTCAGGTCGTCGCTGTACCAGCCCTGGTCATTTTGTACGGCAGCGGTCTGGATTGGGGCATAGCCGGCAAAAATGCCATTAATATAATGGGCTAAGCGGACCTTAAAACAAAGGGGTTCTTTGGAGGTTACAGCGCTTGTATCAGCGATAGCTGTATTAAGCTCCGGGGTATAGGTTTCAAAGCCCTGAGCTGGAACGTCCTGAATAACCAGCTGGAAGGAAGCAAAAACCTGGTCGCCTCCGAAAGACAGGGTAAGGGTATAGGTATAAATCCCTGGTTTGGCCCCTTTTGGGGAAATTGTAATTTTGCCTGTGGAGGAATCGTATTGAGCCAGGATGGTTTTGTTATTTTCTTCCTGAATCATAGCTACGGCAGCGTCCTGACCGACGGTAACGCCATATTGGTCGTAGGCAGTTACGGTCAGTTCCGTTTTATAATCCTCCTCCTGGGCGTTGGACATGGTAATACTGGTTTCACTAAGAGCCAGACGGGACGGCGCGCGGCGCGGCAGGACGGTAATGGCGGTCTGGTAGTGGACCTGTTTAGAGTTTATGGTACAGTACAAGGATAAAACAGCGGTTCCGGCCTTTTTTCCTGTAAGCTTTCCATCGCTGGAGATAGTAAAAATACTGGTGTCCAGCGAGGAATAAGATGGATAGGAATAGGAAACTGGATTTCCATTTTCGTCAATAATCTGGAAATGGAAATAAGCGGTATCTCCCAGGTAAAAGCTGGAATCTGAAGCAGAGCCTTCAAAGGAAGGGGAAATAGCGCTGTCTGTAATTACAGTGCGGATGCCGGAAGAGCCAGGTATGGTACAGAGAATATTGGCAGTGGCCGTAAAATTTTCACCGCCGCTGTAGCAGGTCATAGTGACAGAGGCATATTCGCCTAACGTACTCATATAGAGAGCGCCGCTGCTGGTGACAGATCCATTTATTACAACGCCTTGAAAAGAAACCGTCTGTTTATAAAGAGCTGTAACGTCAATACCATTAGCATCGTAAAGGATATATTCAATATTATAGGAGGTATTGACGGGAGTCTCTGTAGTCAGGATTACGCCGGATACCGGTTTGCCCGCGCTGGCGGTAAAGGTGGAGACAAACTGTCCCTTGTAGCTGACTTGGTAAATGGCTTTGTCGGCAAGGGAGCTATGGGTTTTTACAATAACAGACCGGCCGTCTTCTGAAAAAGAAAGCTCCTTTAAGGAGACAGGAGTACCAGAAACAGAGCTGGCAGAGGAAGAGCTGTCAGCCGCAATAAAATTAACTGAAAAGTCAGATAAAGAAATCTTTCCTTTCATATTACCAGTAAATACGGCAGTAACAGCATCGGAAGCAGTCTGGCGGATTCCAGAAAGAGAGCTGCCTACCGTAGCCCGTATGCGCGCAGAGGAAACAACCCTGCCGGAAGCAGAGTTTTTTGTATAGGCTTGGATATAGTAGCTGCCCTCCGCCGCTGGACGCCAGATGCCATCGGAGGTAATCTGGCTGGAGCGATCAATACCAGATTGCGTAGTTACCTTCCAGTATAGCTTGCTGGTGGCATTGGACGGGGAAATGCTACAATCAAAATCATAGGCCTGATTGACAGAAAGGCTGTCCAGGCTGTCTGTAATTTTATTGGTTTTAATTTGCAAATAAGAAGAGTTTATTTTTATGGTAAAGGAATCGGATATTTTGCGGACCAGCTTTCCTTTATTGTTGTAAATACGCGCAGTTAGGACGGCCTTTTTATTTTTTGCGGCTTGAGAGCCGAGAGTATCCACATATACCTGGTTTGTCGCCTTTTTTCCGGTAACGGTTGTAGTGGCGTTTTGCAATGTAAGGTAAGGGGCGCCGGAGCCTGACAGGCTCCATTTTACGGTGTAGCCTTTTTTCAGGTTTTTTATTGTATAGGCGTAAATACCTTCATTTTCTCCGTTTTCGTAAAGAGAGGTTCGTTTGGTAGAAAAAGCCGGCGTTTGGGCCGCCTGGGCAGCAGTGGAAATTCCATGCTGTACAGGGGAAAGAAAACCGGACAGTAAAAGAAGGGCTGTCCCGGTAAATAAAAATTTGCGAAGTTTTCTCATAATTTACCCCATTTCTGCACTGCTTTTTTGCATCGCAGGTTTGTGGATGCAGTGCAGACACAAACCTGGTAGTGAAAAATTTTTCACTCTTTCCTTCATTCCTGCGCGGCCTTCTGCGCCTCAATGAGTTTGAGTCAGGCGGCGCGCAGGCACAAATTTCTAATCCTTTCTTTAGGATATAATTATCTATTTCTATCATAGTTGATTTTGGGATATACTGCAATTAGATTAAGAATATTGTAAAGATATTGTAAGAACTATTTAGAGGACGGGGGCTCTTATTGGTGCTACAGGAAAAGCCTTGAAATTAGAAAGGCAGTTTTGCTGTCCTAAGAAGGTAAAGCTGTTAAAAGGGTATTTAAGAGCTTTACCTTCTTAGGACAGCAAAACACCTTCTAATTTCAATAAAATACTAAAGAGGCATCAGCGGTCCCATTTATCGCAAAGAGAGTTAATCTGGTCGGCAAATTTAGCCAAATCCTTGTTGGCGCCTCCTTCGTTGTGGCGGATAACAGCCATAAGACGCTGTCCGGCGGCCACAAGACGGTGAAATACATCGGAAATGTGGCTGGAGTCCTTCTTTTTCTTTTCTACCGGAATACGAAGCCCTTCTTTTATCCAGGCATTTGCAGTCAGATCAAATTCAGCTCCGCTATAAGGGGCGGCGGTGTTAAATCCATAGGTGTCCTTTAAAAGGGCGGCGAAGGAATCGCAGACAGAGTCCTCGCCATGGACAATAAATACGCGTTCCGGTTTTTCGCGGAAGCTGCGAATCCAATGAATGAGGCCTTCCCGGTCGGCATGGCCGCTAACGCCGTTCAGACGGCGTATATCTGCCCGGACTGTAATTTCCTCACCGAAGAGATGGACTGTTTTAGCCCCTTCTAACAGGGAGCGTCCTAAACTTCCTACCGCCTGATAGCCTACAAATAAAACAGTACATTCTTCACGCCATAAATTATGCTTTAAATGATGCCGGATACGGCCGGCCTCGCACATACCGGAGGCAGAAATAATAACCTTTGGCGTTGTGTTGAAGTTTATCTGTCTGGATTCATCGCTTGTGATAGAGCTTTTTAAGCCCGGAAAGCTAATAGGATTGATGCCGTGATGTACCAGAGAAATTGCCTCTTCATCAAAGCAGCTGCTTTTATTTCGGTTAAAAATAGTAGTCGCTTCAATGGCAAGAGGGCTGTCGACATAAACAGGGAAGTTTTCGTGGCCGCGTACTAGCTTCTGCTCTTTGATGATACGGATGAAATATAAAAGCTCCTGAGTACGCCCTACAGCAAAGGACGGAATAACCACGTTGCCGCCCCGGTCCATGGTAGTCTGGATAACTTCTGCAAGCTCCTTTACATAGTCGGGACGTTCGCCATGGCTGCGGTCGCCATAGGTAGATTCCATAACCACATAATCAGCAAAGTCTGTAGGCTGGGGATCGCGAAGAAGGGGCTGGTTGCTGTTTCCGATGTCGCCGGAAAAGACAATTTTCTTTTCTTTTCCTTCTTCTGTCAGCCAGAATTCAATACTGGAGGAGCCAAGCAGATGGCCAATATCTGTGAAACGAACCTGTATGCCCTCATAAATAGAAATCCGGCAGTCGTAAGGGCATGGGACGAAGTTTTTAATAACGCCGATAGCATCCTCCATGGTATAAAGAGGAATATAATCCTCAGCGCCGGAACGGCGGCCTTTCCGGTTTCGCCATTCAGCCTCTGCCATTTGAATATGGGCGCTGTCTCGAAGCATAACATTACAGAGATCAGAGGTGGCCTCTGTGCAAAAAATCTGTCCCCGGAAACCCTTGGCATATAAAAGAGGAAGAAGCCCGGAGTGGTCAATGTGCGCATGGGTCAGAAATACATAATCAATATCGGCGGCATTTACCGGTATGTCCTGGTTCACTAAAACGTCAATTCCCTGTTCCATACCATAGTCTACGAGAATATGTTTACCATTTACCTCCATATAGTGACAACTGCCTGTCACCTCATGGTCGGCCCCAATAAATACAAGTTTCATAAGCAGCTCCATTTCTGCACGGCTTTTTGTGCATATCAGGTTTGTGGTTGCCGTGCAGACACAAACCTGCAGCTTGAAAATTTTAATTTTCAAACGTATGCTAATACCTTCTTTGTAACTTTATTTTACCATAAATAAGAAGTATCCGTAAATAGCAATAAGCTTTTTGAGCTTCCGCATTTTGCAAGTGGTATATCTGCCAGAGGGAGAAGGACGGCTATCTTGCCTTCACACACCGAAGCAAAGTACAAATTTGTGGTTTTAACGGTGCATATCCATGCAAGATAGCCGTCCTTCTCCCTCTGGCAGATATATTATTTACAAAATGCAGAAGCTCGACTAATAAGCCAGGGTTAAACAAAGAATCCTGCTCTGCAGGATTCTCCGCCTGCGGCGGGTCGCTTTAGCGGCATATTTCTTTTCCGCCGCAGTGCGATAATTGTTTTTTATTTTATAGGGAATCCGAAGGAATTTCCTATAAAATAAAAAAGCAGCCTGCTTACACAGTCTGCTTAGAAATCACAGTATTTATTTTCGGTTTGCCGGCTCGATGCTGATGGATTTTCCTTTGATGGAAGCATGCTTCATAGCCTGAATAACTTCGGAAGCATATTCCTTTGGAACCTCTACAAAGGTGTATTTATCGTACATATCAATGGTTCCTACTAATTTTCCAGGGATACCGCTTTCTCCTGCAATAGCGCCCAGAATGTCTCCCGGTTTAATCCGTTGTTTTTTACCGATATTGATAAACAGACGCACCATACCCTGTTCAGCGCCGGTGTCTTCAAAATCGTCGGCTGTTATCTGGGAAGGATCATGGTCTGTGCCCATAGCCATTTTTAAAAAGGCGGCGGCTACATCTAAGGAAGTATAATCTTCTTCATTAACTTTAGATTCAATTAAGTCAATAAAGGTTTTTAAATCTTCATTTTCGATAATATCGTTGACCTGGTTCAGGATTTTTTCTGCAATAATGCCGCTTACGTCATCCAGAGTAGGAATTGGACGAGCTATAATTTTAGTCTTGCAGTGACGTTGAATGTCCTTTAATTTATAGACTTCTTTGCCGACTACAAAGGTGAAAGCCATACCAGCTCTTCCAGCCCTTCCGGTTCTTCCGATTCGGTGGACATAATATTCGTCTTCCTGTGGCAGATCATAATTGAAAACTGCCTCTACATCATCTACATCGATACCCCTCGCGGCTACATCCGTAGCTACCAAAATATCTGTTTTTCCGTCCCGGAATTTTTTCATAACCCGGTCGCGCTGTTGCTGCTTCATATCGCCGTGGAGTCCTTCAGCAAAGTAGCCTCTGGCCTGGAGGCGGTCAACCAGCTCGTCGACGCCTTTTTTGGTATTGCAGAAAATCAGCGAAAGCTTTGGGGAATACATATCTAACAGACGGCTTAAGGCTTCTTCTTTATTTTTCTTTTTTACTTCATAATAATACTGTTCAATCTTTGGAACGGTCAGTTCCTTTTTTACAACCCGGATAATCTCGGCCTGTTTCTGGTACATTTGGGTAATATCCAGAATTGGTTTTGGCATCGTAGCGGAAAACAGCACTGTTTGACGCTCTTCTGGCATATCGTCCAGTATGGTTTCAATATCCTCGCGGAAGCCCATATTAAGCATTTCGTCCGCTTCGTCCAGAACGACCATTTTTACATCTGCAAATTTCAGAGTATGGCGGTTCATATGGTCCATTACCCGGCCGGGAGTACCGATTACGATCTGGATGCCTGTTTTCAGGGAACGGATTTGATTGGTGATATTTTGACCGCCGTAAATAGGCAGAATTTTAATACCATGCATAAATTTGGCAAGGGAACGGATTTCATCGGCAACCTGGATTGCCAGCTCTCTGGTGGGACAGAGGACGATTCCCTGCAGATGTTTATTTTTAGGGTTTATTTTCTGAAGAAGAGGGATGCCAAAAGCAGCTGTTTTCCCAGTTCCAGTCTGCGCCTGGCCAATGACGTCCCTGCCTTCCATTACAACCGGGATAGCTCTTGCCTGGATCGGAGAGGCTTCTTCAAAACCCATCTCCTCTACCGCCCGCAATATCCGGGAGTCTAAATTAAGTTCCTCAAATGTGATTGTTTCCATAAAAATCCTTTCTCAGTAGGTTATAACAGAAATTATCTGTAGATTATAGCTTTTTTAAATATATAATTCAAATAAAGTTAGTAACTTGCGTAGTATAACGTATAAATAGGTAGATTGTCAAATTGTTTTTATAAGGATTGAAACTATGAGTACAATTTGGTAAACTATTTGAAGAGGGCAGCTGCGAGGGGGGATGCAAATGGGTGAAACGGTTTTACAAGGCAATTTAAAAAGGCTTCGGAAATACAACGGTTATACTCAGAAACAGTTGGGGGAATATTTGGGAATTACAAGGCAGGCGTACGCCCACTATGAGATAGGAGACAGGATACCTAATTATGTCGTACTGACAAGGATTTCTGAGTTTTATGGAGTCAGCATTGACGAGCTGGTTTCTTCAGAAGAAGAGTATGAAAGATCGAAAAGAGAGGAAAAAAGCTCTCCTTACCGTTATTTGCCAGAGAGGGAGCGGAGGCTAATTGAGATGATGGCTGAACTACCGAAAGAGGAGCAGGATGATTTGCTGCTTTATTTGAAGCGGAAAATTGTCAGAAAAAAAGAAAGGGAGGAAAAGAATTGGAAGAAATAAAAAGGTGGAAGAAAAAGGGAGATGCCTTGCTGAAAAACGGAGAAGGAAGGGAGGCCTACCGCGCATACGCGGAAGCAATTTATCTGACAGAGAAGAAAAATATAGGAAAAGCTTTGAATGATATTGATGAATGGATAGAGGCAATTTATGAAAATCCTGAATACGACAGGGAAAACAAGTGTATTATGGAATTGATTCGGAATTTATACCTGCATAAAGCAAAAATATATGGAAGAATCGATCATTATACAGAATCTCAGAAAGCCTTGGCCTTAGCGGGATACGAGTATACAGGGGTAAAGCTTTCTTCGCGGATTTTGGGGTACATAGAGGAAATTGAAAAAAAGCTATGAGAAAAGGCAACAATTTGTGGCAAAATATGGATAAAGCTGTTATAATGAGAACAGCCGTCGCATAGGTGCGGCGGTTGTTTTTTTAACTTTCAGGTTCAAGGCTCTTGTTTTGCTTGAAGTATGTAAGGCCGACGTTCTTCGGAGTTGAGTTTTATATAGTCAGCGTATGGAATATCAGCGTGCTTCATTTCTACATCACATCGGAAGCAATGGGTCTTGTCCTTGGACACATAGCGAACCAATTCGCAATTGGGGCAAATATAGACATCTAGCATAGGAATCCCTCCTCGCCTGCTTTCTGTAAGAGAGTATAGCATAAGGGGCGGAAAAGTAGCAACGGAGTGTGTCCGCAAAATTCGACATGATATGATATAATATAGCATCAGGCAAGTTCAGTAAAAATACCCAACAGGAAAAAAATGGAAAAAGCACAAGTAATTTGTCGCGATTACAAGACGGAAAGCGACGGGTTATTGTCATAAATATATTTACAAATGATAAGAAAAGTAGGAGGATAATAGATGTTTAAAGAAAAGAGTGATTCGGAAAAGCTGTGTTATCTGTTTGAAAATTTTGGAAACAGCATGTATGCAGTAGCGGATAGGGTTCTGAACGATGCTCATTTGGCTGAGGATGTCGTACAAGAAGTATTGATACGCGTATTCAGAGAGGAGATTATGGAAAAGATAGACGCCATGGAGGAGGGAGAGATGCGGGCGTATCTTTTGATGACTGCCAGGAATATTGCAATTAATGTCTATACAAAAAGGAAACGGGAGTGTGGAGTAACATTTGCTGATTATAATGAAGAGAGCCTTAAAAATATTGCGGTTGAAGATTGTGCGGAAATGGTTCTTCGTAAGCTGGAGGAGGAAAACCTATTTAAAATTGTAAAAGGTATGCCGGAAAAGTATTCCTATGTGTTGATTTCAAAATACAAATATGAGCTTTCAGATAAACAGATAGCAGCTGCTTGCGGGATTACGGAAACTGCAGTAAGGAAAAGATTAGAAAGAGGAAGAAAGATGCTGCTGGAAAGACTGGAAGAGAGACACTATCTGGATGATAAGCGTTATAATTACAGGAAAGCAGGCGACTAAGATGAAAAAAGCGGAACAGGAAAGAAAATATGCATTCAGTAAAAATGAACTTTTAAAGTGCATAGAAGAATTAGAGAAGAAGGAACTTGAAGAGCTTGAGAAAATAGCCGCGGAAGCCGAAAAAGAGCCTCACCATTTTTCAAAAGAGTTTGAAGAATGGAAGGAGGCAGAGATACGACGTTTGGAGGAAAGGGACAGAGCGGCGAAAGAGACAGGAGCAGAAGACGAAATATCAGCCACAGAAATCGCGTCCCAACCGTCGAAGCTATTTTATATTTACAGGCTTGTTAACACCCCATTTAAGAAAGCGGCAGTTGCAGTAATTGTAATTTTTACAATAACTATGGGATTTGGAGGGCATTCGGCAGCAGGGAGGTTTCCTGTGATAGAGTTTTTTCAGGATAGGTATGGCGGTTTAAATGAATTAGGGTCTTCTGAAGATTTTAGAAATAGCGGAGGAAAACGTGAAACTATAGAAACAGTATATGAGTTAGGTTGGGTACCAGACGGGTATGAGAAGAAAAGAATAGACGATATGGGAGAGTTTATTGTACAAGTATAGGAAGATGGAGGTGAAGCGAG
>CATKYY010000008.1 GCA_949841225.1 uncultured Acetivibrio sp. | reverse complement strand
TTATCTTGCTTCATCCAGTATTCAAAATCTTCCCATGCCGCATCTGACCATGACTTAATCATCAAAATCTACCTCATGTACTGTGCCGCCTGTAGCTTCCATCTGTGCTACCGACTCTTTTAGCCTGATCATGTTTTCCTGCGAATAAAAAGGATCTACAGCCACCTCAAAAGGTATTCGTTTTTCACGCCCAAGTTTTTTGAGATAAATATTAATTGCCGTAGACAAAGACATGCCAATATCGGCACATGCCTGCTCTGCCATTTTTTTTACATCATCCTCTATACGCAAACTAATTTGAGCCATTACATCACCTCTTTCTTAATAATAATAGTATATTCCATATTATAGCGTTTGTAAAGCATTTTGCTATACAGATTTTATTTATATTTTCTATATCATTTATAAAAATAGATAGCACGTCCCCTTTACCCAGTCTTTTTCTTTGTCCGACATCCTTTCTGATTTCATAAATACCCATTTCTATTGCCAACAATTTACCGCCTCAATTTTTCTGAAATTATAGATTGTAAATACCGCAAGCAATCAGCAGTTTTGGAGAGGATATTTATTACACATTTTATGATATAGACGGAAACGGGACAATGGAACTTATTATTGTAGGTGGAGAACATAGCGTATCAAATCCCACTTTTTCCCCTTGGAATTATGATTTGTATGGTTATTACGGAACGAATGTAGTTCATATTCTCCCAGAAATGTCGTTTGGTTATAGAACAAATTTTTCGCTTTATGAAAATGGGGTAATAGAAGCATTTTACAGTACTAGCGCTGCGAAATCTGGTGTTGATTTTTACAGTCACCTTTAGGGGCATACTGATTATTATCACGCCTGCGTATATGCCCGTAAATCAAAGCTTTTTTGAGATAAGCAACCATTTTATATATAAAAAAACTTGAGTTTTATCCCTTGGCAGACATACATTTGTAACATACAGAAACCCAACAGAAAAAGGTATTGCTATACAAAACCTGTATAGCAATACCTTTTATTTTATTCTACAATTCTTCTTGCACAGTATGGCGTACGGTATCTTAAAGTAGAAATCTTAATTCCTGTCTTAGGGCTGCTGGCATGGATTACCTGTCCGCCTCCAATATACATAGCTACATGATTTACACGACCGTTCTTTGCATAAAATACTAAATCGCCCTCTTTAAGAGAATCTAAGCTAACCTTTTTCCCTGTTCCCGACTGAGCTGCGGAAGTTCTAGGAATGCTGATACCAAAATGCTTATATACAGACTGTGTAAATCCAGAACAGTCTGTTCCATTTGTCAGGCTGGTGCCTCCATATACATATGGATTGCCTTTAAACTTCTGCGCATATGCTGCAATATCTGCGCCGCTACCGCTGCCTACGGTACTACCAGAATCAGAGCTTCCTGAACTGCTGGAGCCTGAACTTCCTGAGTTAGAGCTGCTAGAACCGGAATTGGAACCTCCTGAACTGCTGGAGCCTGAATTTCCTGAGTTAGAGCTGTTAGAACCGGAATTGGAGCTTCCTGAATTACTGGACTGCTGTTGTTTCCTTCTTTCCTCCTCCAGCTTCCTAAGCTGCTCTTCTTCTGCTTTTCTGGCTTCCTCTTCTCTTCTCTTCTCTGCTTCTTCCTCCTCAATAGAAATCGCATGTTCAAACTCTACCCGAATATCAACGTAGTCCTTAGATACCCAGCCTGTTGTAGCTTCTTCGCCTTCTTCGCCTTCATCTAAAAGAATTTTTACCCAGCCGTCCTTCTCTTTCAATACCTGATAAGACTCTCCTAAAGGAATCAAAGTCAAGGTAACTGCATCTGTTGACGGCTCCTCGCGAACCTTTAAGGTCGTCGTAGTAACTTCCGCCCATTTGGTTCCATAACGGTCTACCAGTTCCTCTACATCAAAACCAATAGCCAGATAATCTGCATTTATGTAACCGGTCACGCTTCCTGATTTAATTTTGACCCATTCGCCCTTCGTCTCTAAGATTGTAGCTGCCGCTCCTCTATAGAGCTTTCCTAAAATCTCGCTTTCTGTGTCTGGCTTCTTTCTGATATTTACATAGTTATCTGCAACAGAAATACCTACGTTCTCAAACTCAGAAACTGGTTTTTCCTCTTTTAGAGTTTCCTTTTGCTGCTCCTCTGAAGCCTCTGCTGCAGGAGCAGCCTTCCCCTCCGGTTTCTCAGCCGATGCTGTCTGAACAAGCCCATTGTCTACTTTATCTGTATTTTCCGTATACTGCTGCAATGATAAGGAAATACCTGCCACGCCGCACTCCCCAAATAAACTAACGGCTGACATATCTAATGCATTACTTCCAACTGCGATAACGGCTGTAGCGCTAAAAACCGCTGCTGCCTTTATAATCACTGCCTTTTTCATTACTGAACCTCCCATTTGTTAAGTCTTTATCCTAAATGTTACAAAATTGTTAAATCCAATGTCTGCAAACATTATAGCACCGTTTCTTTATGAAGTCAACAAAAAAACGTCTGAAAGTCAAAAACTTCCAGACGCCTCATTTATATATTTTTCTACAGCTGTAACAGCATTCGCGCCATCTGCCGCGGCTGTAATAATCTGCTTCAACGGCTTAGTTCTTATATCCCCGGCGGCAAAAATCCCAGGTACGCTGCTCTGGCAGTCCTCTCCGGCTATAATATAGCCATTTTCATCCAGCTCCAACACACCCTCATAGCTTTTAGAGAGAGGAATATTTCCCACTGCCACAAAAACACCATCCAAAGTAAGCTCCCGTTTCTCCCCGGTTTTTTTATTAAAAAGACAAAGCCCAGTTACCATATCGCTGCCATTAATTTGTTCTACAACGCTATCCCAAATAATTTCTACATTATCCATTTCCAGCAAACGGCGCACCAGGCTTTTAGCAGCGCGGAACTCATCTCTCCTATGGATAACATATACCTTCCTGGCTACTCTTGCTAAAAAAATCGCATCTTCTACAGCCACGTCTCCACCGCCTACAACTGCAACATCCCTTCCTTTAAAAAAGGCTCCGTCGCAAGTAGCGCAATAAGACACGCCCATACCAGAAAGCTCTTCTTCTCCAGGCACCTCCAGCTTCCTCATTTTTACGCCTCCGGCAATAATAACCGTTTTCGTCTTATACTCTTTGCCGCCTTCCAGATGTACGGTTTTCACTCCGTTTTCGGCTACATCAATTCGCTCAACCTCTCCTTCAGCAAATTCCATTCCCAGCTTGTCGCAATGCTCCCGAAACCGGTTTGCCAGCTCAAAACCGCTGACTCCCGGTATCCCCGGATAATTATCTACCTCATAGGTATTAATAATCTGCCCGCCGCTCATACCGCTTTTCTCAATTACTATGCCCTCAAGCTCTGCCCGGCTGGCATAAATAGCCGCCGTAAGCCCGGCTGGTCCGGAACCGATAATAACAACGTCCAATATATTTTCCATTTTCTCCTCTTTTCTGCCCTCAAATCTGCGAGCATATCGCAGACACAGGCTCAGCTATTAAAAATTAACCCTATTGCTATTTTATCTCATTTTAAAAAAAATACTATGACAAACTTATATTTCTATGTTAAAATGACGATATGAATAATAAATTATAACACGAACAGGAGGTATGTTTATGGATATTCCTGCAATGGCTACATCAATGACGCAAACCCAGATTATGACAGATGTAAACGTAGCAGTCCTTGCGAAAAGCCTATCCTCTATTGAAACTCTGGGCAATAGCATGATAAAAATGATGGAACAATCTGTCTCCCCAAATCTGGGCGGCAACATTGACATCACAGTATAAGGCGGTTTATGACCTCAATATAAATCATTATCGCAAAACAAATACCTATACCAAAAAGGAGCGGCAGTGTAATTACTGTCCCTCTTTTTTTATTCTCCTGAGAAAGAAGCCCGAAAACAACGCCTCTTCTCCCTTCCAGCCCCGCAATCAGATACAGCAGGCCAAAGGCTCCCGCCGTCATTACAACCGCAGGTACAATAAGAAACCGTATATTATAAAGAAGTTCTTCCTGTCCATAAGTTATATCCGTTCCCCTTGTCACCCAGGCCGCAACTACAGAAGTAGAATTAATTGTAAAATGTACCACCATAGATGCCAGTAATGAATCTGTTGCTTCAACCAAAAGAGCAAAAATAACTCCCATTACAAAGGCATAAACAAACTGGTTAAAATTCATATGCATTAATCCAAATAAAAGCCCGCTGACAAAAATGCCCAGCCTTGGATTTTGCTTTCTATATTCATTGAAAAATACGCCCCGGTACACGCTCTCTTCTAAAATAGCAGGCACCAGCCCTATCACAGTAATCCCCACCCACAAAGGATATTCCGTTATAATCCCTACAATAGAACCGCTGATTACATTTGTAGAAAATAGCCTGCTCACTGCATCCAAAAGATTTAAAAGCGGCATAATAAAATAGGTAAACGCCGCCAAAAGCAAAATACTAGCAGGCCGAAGCCTATGGAGCCTAATAGCCTCAAAAGGATTTTCACTATTTCCTAACAGATAAACCAATATAGGGACCGCATAAACCAACTGAGAAATTAAAAGCCCCAAAAGCTGATTCTCCTGAACAGCCGGAATACTGCCTATAAAAAAAGAAGCTGCCACGGCTGCTGCTACTGTAATTAAAAATACTCTATTCACCCTTTGTATCTGCTCCATTTTCTCCTCCAATCCAGCCTTACCATCCGATGTACTCTATAGAAACATTATATACTATTTTTTCAAGTTTTCCACTACTTTTTCCATTATTTGTGCTATAATAATCCCTGAGTATAGTATGGCGTGCCTGAAAGCATTACAGAACGGAGGATATGATATGTATTCATTTGAAAGCCGTATCCGCTACAGCGAAACGAATTTTCATAAAAAATTAACCTTAACAGGAATTACAAACTATTTCCAGGACTGCAGTACTTTTCAATCAGAAGATTTAGGCCTGGGAATTGAGCCTCTTTCTCAAATAAACCGCGCATGGCTTTTAAATTCCTGGCAGATTCTCGTAAACAGAGCGCCCTCCATGGGCGAAAGTATAACTGTTGGAACCTGGGCTTATGATTTTAAAGGTTTTTATGGTTATCGTAACTTTATTATGAAGGATGCTAAAGACCAGGTTTGCGCCGTTGCAAATTCTCTTTGGGTTTATGTAGATACCTCTACCGGACATCCCGCCAAAATACCCCCGGAGGCTGGAGCCCTTTATGGCAGCGAGCCAAAATACCCGATGGAATATGCAAGCCGCAAGGTTCCAGTTCCTGAGAACCTTACAGAGCATCCTTCTTTTTGCGTAGTATCCGCTAATATAGATACCAATAACCATGTAAACAACGGCCAATATATCCTGATGGCGGAGGAATACCTTCCCGAAGGCTTTGATGTAAAAGAGCTGCGGGTAGAATACCGGAACGCCGCTTATCTGGGCGACCGGATTTATCCCAAGGTTTCCTGCCAGGACAAGTTATACACAGTTGTCTTAGAGGACGAAAACCAAAAAATTTACGCAATTCTTGCATTTACGGGTCAATAACAAGTAATGCAGAATTCAGGCGATTTCCAGTCTCTAAATAGATCTAAAAAACAGCAAGACAGAAAGGAATAAAAAAATTATATGATAGAATTAGGAAAAATACAAACCCTGACCATTGCTAAAAAAGCCAGCAACGGTATATATCTTAACTCCTGCGACGGACTAGAAGAAGAAAGAATATTGCTTCCCAATAACCAGGTGCCTGAATCTTTTGAAATAGGCGGCGAGCTATCTGTATTTGTTTACAAGGATTCTGAGGACCGTCCGATCGCTACTACTACCGTTCCATACCTTACTCTCGGGGAAATCGCTCTTCTTGAAGTAGCCCAGGTATCAAACATTGGCGCTTTTCTGAATTGGGGCCTGGCAAAAGACCTATTTCTCCCATTTCGGGAACAAACAAAAAAAATCCAGCCCCAGGAAAAGGTTCTGGTTGCTCTCTATATTGATAAAAGCCAGCGTTTATGCGCTACTATGAACGTATACCATTACCTGGACTGCCATTCTCCATATAAAAAAGACGACTATGTTTCAGGAACCATTTACGAAACCAGCGATAATTTTGGAACCTTTGTAGCTGTTGACAATAAATACTCCGCCTTAATTCCTAAAACAGAGGTACTGCAGGAGCTTTCTATTGGAGATACTATAGAAGCCCGTGTTTCCAGCATCCGCGAAGATGGAAAGCTGAACTTAAGCTTACGGAAAAAAGCATACCTGCAAATGGACGACGACAGCGAGCTTATCTTTTCCGCTCTGCAGAAAAAAGGCTTTTTCCCACTCCATGACAAATCTGCGCCAGAAGACATAAAAAAAGCCTTTGGCCTTAGTAAGAATGCCTTCAAGCGCGCCATAGGACGTCTTTTGAAGGAAGAAAAAATTATTCTTTTAAAGGATGGTATTGCTTTAAAAAAGTAAAAGCAGGGCGTTGCTTTATAGATAATTATTTATCTATAAAGCAACGCCCCCTTCTATGCAGTCTCTTTTATTCAGCCTCGCTAAGGATACGATCCAATGTAGAGATAAGCGTATCTGCGGCAAAAGGCTTCGGAACCAGATACTTTAACCCTATGTTCTTAACTTCCTCCAACGTTTCACTGTCACACAGGGAGCTTAACATAACGATTTTAGCTTCTGGTGTTTTACTGAGGATTTCCTGGGCAGTCTCAAACCCATCCATCCCCGGCATGATAATATCCAGTAATACAACGTCTGGAGTCAATTCCTGATACATCGTCACGCCTTCCTCGCCGCTTCTGGCATGACCAACTACCTTGTAGCCATTTCCTTCAATTCCTTCTGTCACCTGCATTGCAATAAATGGTGAGTCGTCAATCACCAGCACAGATTTAGCCATGTTACTCTGCCTCCTTTGTGTTTCATAATTATATTTCAAAACCACCTTCATATTCCCATACTCTGTAGCAAAACCGATATGCTCCTCATGAGCATAAGCCTCTTTTTGGCCTTCCTCGCCTTCCTTTATAAATTTTGGGACGGTAAGCCTGGAAGCGCTTTTTAGCTTCCCATTAATAGAGGATAACGCTCTGCCACAAATAATATTCAAATATTCCGTAAGATACAATACCTTTGTATCCTCCGGGAGCTCCTGGCCCTTATTCAGATTTAACGCAATCTGCTCAAAAAGCCTGTTTTCCATTTCACACCTAACAGCTGACTCAAAGGTACCTGTTGTGTATATCATAAAAGCATACTTTTCCTGAAGACTCGCCTCTTCTGCATTAATTTCTTCCAATTTGATCGCGGCTACCTTCTGAGTCAGCGAAGAAAAAGTATCTTCATATATAGCAACAACGTCCAGATTTTCCGCTTCTATTGCCGCCACCTCCAATGTATCTTTATTCTTTACCTAACTGTTTAAAAATCTCATTTTGTTCTGATTATCACCCTTTGGCTTGGAAGGCTTCTTTGGTTCCTGCTTTTGATAAGCCCCCTCCAGCCGATGGGTCATCCTTGATTTACAGACATCGCAATAACGGCCTGTATAAATCGTTTTCCCGCAGCTTTCGCACTCCAGACCAATTGCAGAATCCGGTGAAAAGCTCAGTCTTTCATCACGAATCCACTTTTTAATAATCGGCACTGGCACCTCATTTGCCTCGGACACTTCCCTAATTCCACACTTTGGGTTATCATATACATATGCCTTTACCTCTGAAAACTTTTCCTCCATCTTCTTCATACAATTAGGGCACAGCGGCAGCCCCGACACATAGTTAAACATGGCTCCGCACTCTTTGCAATTTCTAACATCCATTCTTGTTACCTCCTAACATCCTTTCCCAGTACATAGTGTAATGAAGTAAACTTCCCCAGCCCCTGCCTGAAGCAAGCTTTTTGTACATGCTTCTATCGTACTGCCCGTAGTATAAATATCATCTACCAAGAGAATCCTGCCAAGCATCCCGCCTTTACAATCATCCGGGAAAAATTGTATTGCTCCTTCTAAATTTTTTTGTCTTTCCTTATAATCCAACCCTTTTTGAGGCTTAGTAGAACGAACCCTTAAAAGAGCTTTTGTCTTAACAGGTACATTCAATGCTCTCCCAATCTCTTTTGCTAAAAGCTCCGCCTGATTGTAGCCCCTCAGTCTTTCCTTTTCTTTATATACAGGAACAGGAACCACCGCATCAAAACAAAGTCTTTTCAGTTCTTTCCCATAGGCCTTCATGAGCTCCTCTCCATAAAAGGAGACATACTCCCGCCTGCCCCTATATTTAAAAGCCGCTATAGATTTTCTGGCTGCTCCCTCATAAATCCAAAGGGCGAACCCTCTTATATAATGGAAGCTGCCGCCGGCACAATCCCTGCAATATTCTTGCTCCTGTGCTTCTACCGGCTTACCGCACTTAAAACACCGCGGCTCCTTTACCCATTTTAACTCTTTTTTGCATTTTGTGCAAATTTTTTCCTGCTTTTTTAAAATTTTATCACAAACCGGGCATCTTGGTGGGAAAAATAAGTCAAAAAAAATAGTAATTCCCGTTTTAATTCCCATAAGCAACGCCCTGTCTAAAACAGCTTTTCAGGATAAAGTCCTTCTTTCGTTAAACGCCGGAAAGACGCTTGCACATATTCTTTATCCTCGCGGTAAGTAATTCCAAACCAGCGGTCCGGCGTTTTCAATACGTCTACCTGAGCCTGACCTGACTGGATTAGTTCATCCACAATCGTCGGTAAAAGGAACTCTGCCTTTTCCTCATTTCCTTTTATAGATTCCAAAAACCTTATAAACTTCTCTTCCAAAATCTCCAAGAAATCTGGAGTAAACCCCCACATATTCATAGATACTGGCTGCCGAAAAGACAACTGTTTCAACGGCGTCGCCGCCATGGTTCCCTTTTTCACAATCTCATGGGTTTCTTCAATACCTTCCAGAACGCCATTTTCCCCTATTTGGCATACGCCTCTTGTCACGGCCCCATGCTCGCTCAAAGTATTTCCCAGCTCAAAGCCCGCCATGCAAAAATGATACTTTTTCCCGCACTCCACAGGATTTTGCAAAAATCTGTTTACAAGGGCAAAAGCCTCTTTCCCATAATAATCATCCGCATTAATAACTGCAAAGGGTTCTTCTACAATTCCCCGGCAGCTTAAAATAGCCTGCCCTGTTCCCCATGGCTTAACTCTTCCTTCCGGCTTTTGAAAGCCTGCCGGAAGCTTATCAATATCCTGTAATACATATTCAATTTCAATCTGCTTTTCCAGGCGCTTTCCAATGGCCGCCTTAAAATCCTCCTCTATTTCCTTGCGGATAATAAATACCACTTTCTGAAAACCCGCCTGGATGGCATCAAATACGGAATAATCCAGAATAATCTCTCCGCCTGGCCCGACCGGCTCCAACTGCTTAATCCCACCGAAACGGCTTCCCATACCCGCCGCCATAATTACCAATGTTGTTTTTTTCATTTTTAACTCCTTTTGTACGCGCCAAGTTTATGGATGCTATACAGCCCCAAATACTTACGTACATTATACATCATATAAAAATAAATTGCACCTACTATTTACCGCATGGTTCTGCAATTTACATTTCCTGGATACGCTCGGCCAGGCTGGAATACCTTCTTTGCTCGCTTACATTATCTATCATATGCTGTACCATATCCTCGCTGCCTACCAAAGTAACGCAGGAACGCGCCCTTGTAACCGCAGTATACAAAATATTCCGGTTAAAAAGCATAGCCGGGCCTGCAAGAACCGGCATAACAACCGCGGGATATTCGCTTCCCTGGGCTTTATGCACAGTAATAGCATAGGCTAACTCCAGCTCCTCCATATCCCCATAGCGATACTCTACCTGGCGTTCCTCTTCAAATTCTACTGTTACAAGCTCTGCAAAATGGTTAATCTCCTTAATAATTCCCGTATCTCCATTAAAAACACCCATACCAGTATCTACCGTAATCCCAAAGGAATTTCGGACAGCCCATTCCATCTGGTAATTATTTTTAATCTGCATTACCTTATCCCCTTCCCGGAAAATCCCATGGGCAAACTCCTTTTCCTTTTTTTCTTCAGAAGGCGGATTCAGGCATTCCTGCAAAACCCTGTTCAACCGTTCGACTCCCAGCTCTCCTTTCCGCATTGGCGTAAGCACCTGAATGTCAAAGCTTCCCGCCTTAACATACCTGGGGAGCTTTTCCCGAATCAAATAAACCAATACCTGAATAATCACGTTCGTATTTTCTCGCTTTAGCATAAAAAAATCCCGGCTTTTATTATCCAGGGAAATTGATTCTCCCCGATTGATTTTATGGGCGTTTACAATAATATCGCTTTCTGCCGCCTGGCGGAATATCTTTGAAAGCTTTACTACATTAAAACAATGAGAATCAATAATATCCTTCAAAACATTTCCTGGTCCTACGCTTGGCAGCTGGTTCACATCTCCTACCAATATTAGCCGGGTACCTGCCGGCACTGCCTTTAGCAGGGCGTATAAAAGATAAATATCCACCATGGACATTTCGTCTATAATAATAACATCCGTTTCTAACGGATTCCTTTCATTCCTCTCAAATGCCATACTGGAGGATTCCTTCTCCTCCGGCGGTTTTTTCAGCTCCAGCAGCCGGTGAATCGTCTGGGCCTCGCAGCCTGTCGTTTCTGACATTCGTTTTGCCGCCCGGCCAGTAGGCGCCGCTAAAAGAATATCCATGCCTTCTGTTTTAAAAAGCCGGATTAATGTATTAATGGTGGTTGTTTTTCCTGTACCAGGTCCGCCAGTAATAACCAAAAAGCCGTTTTTTACCCCCTCCAGCACTGCCGTTCTCTGCATATCGTCCAGAACTATGCCTTCTTCTTCCTCCAAGGCTTCTATCCGCCGAATCAGCAGCTCCTCTCCTGTTTCATAACGGATATTCAAATCCAGGAGCATTCTGGCGCAATTCATTTCCATATAATAGAGCGCCGCGCTATAAACAATCGGTTCCCCATCCCTTTCCTTCCTAATAATCCGGTTGTCTAAAGAAAGCTCCTCCAACTGCCGTTCCATAACTTTTGGCTCTACCAAAAGAAGCTGGGAAGCCTTTCTTAACAACAGCTCCTCAGGTATATAAATATGACCTGCCGCGGAAGCTTGGGAAAGCATGTATAAAAGCCCGGCCTTAATTCTAAAATCTGAATCCGGTGAAATTCCCGCTTTTGCCGCTATCTCGTCCGCCAGCTTAAATCCAATACCAGAAATATCCTCTGCCAGCCGATAAGGATTCTCCCTTAAAACCTCATATAGCCGGCCGCCGTATTCCTTGTATATTTTTACCGCCATACTGTTAGAAATACCATATTGCTGCAAAAACATCATAGCATTACGCATTTCCCTTTTTTCTTCAAACTGCAGAGCGATTTCTCTGGCTTTTTTTTCGCTGATGCCCTTTACCTCTGAAATCCGTTCTGGCTCCTCCTCAATCACACGGAAAGTCTCTTTCTTAAATTTCTTCACAATCCTTGCTGCTAAAGCCGGTCCAATGCCCTTAATTGCCCCGGAGCCTAAATACCGCTCCATAGCCAGAGTATCTTCCGGCTCCTTTACCTGATAGCTGTCTACCTTAATTTGCTCTCCATAAATAGCGTGCTCTGTTATATTTCCTGTTACCTCTATATATTCCCCTTCATTGATAACAGGGAATACGCCTACGCAGGTCAGCTCATCCTCTTCCTGGGACAGACTCAGAACCGTATAGCCATTTTCCCCATTCCGATATACAATTTTTTCTACATAGCCTTCATACTGTTCCGCCATATCCCATTCTCCTAAAAAAGGCATACCGCCTCCCAAATAAATGAGTCAGTACACCCTTTTCCTCTTCGCGTGGGTTTAAAACTCTGCCCCCGCGCACACTCTAATTTGTTATATTGTTTCTTTTCATAGATTCGTATAAAATCTGGGCAATTCCCAACTCTCCGCTGTCAGTGACTGCCTCTGCATATTTTTCTGTCAGCATATCGCCAAAATACTGCATATATTCGCCGTCGTCATCACTGCTATGTACGGTCTTTTTCATTTCCTTAAATACCTGCTCTACAAAATAAGTTTCAAAGCTCTTACAAGCCTCTAAAAGCTCTGCATCCTCTGCCGTTTCAACATTTATACTACCAAGATTCTGCTCCAGCTTCTCTGTTTTGTCGCTGTTGCTGGTACTGGCCATGTTGTTAAGATAATAAGAGGATAAACCGTCTACTGACATACTCATATTGTTTCCCTCATTTCCTTCTAATCATTACGCCCTCAAATTATTTGCCTGTTGAAGCATGGTATCCGATGCTGTAATCACTTTAGAGTTCATTTCATAGGCCCTTTGGGCAATAATCAGATTTACCATTTCATCCACTGCCTGTACATTGGACGCCTCTAAATATTTCTGACGAATCTCACTCTTTTTCAGCACCGTGTCCGTCGCCTCCCAGCGAGGCGCTCCAGAAGCTGCAGATTCCTTTAAAATACTACCGGAAAATTTTTCAAGACCGGAAGGGTTATTAAACTGCACCAATCCGATTTGAATACCTGTCGGCTGCGCGTTTCCTGTCTGATCTGGATAACAGAACCGGCCGTCCGCATCCACCGTAATCAGCGAAGTACTCATACCCGCGTCAAATACAATAGGGCTTCCATTGGTATCCAGAACCGGCCGTCCATCTGCATCGCACAAGGTTGTACCAGCTACTCCAATAGACATTTTAAAGGAACCGTTCCTGGTATAGCCTACTGTACCGTCTTCCATCTGTACCGCAAAAAAGCCGTCGCCGCCAATAGCAAAATCCCAGTCGTTCCCGGTTTCATTATAAGCTCCCTGCTTAAACTGAGAAGTTATGGCAGAATTACGAACGCCCAGCCCCACCTGGACGCCTACCGGCTTTGGATTTCCTTCACTGTCTGTAGATCTCTGCTGTATACTCTGATATAACAGAGATTTAAACTCCGCTGTTTCCCGTTTGTAACCTGCAGTGTTGATATTTGCCAGGTTGTTAGAAATCGTATCTACATTTGTCTGCTGCGCTATCATTCCCGATGCACCGGTCCATAATGCACGCATCATAAGCTGTTACCTCCTCGTTATATTCTTCCTACCGTGTTGACTGCCTTGTCAAGCATGGTGTCTGTTGTCTGTATTACCTTCTGGTTGGCTTCATAAGCGCGAGTAATTACGATCATTTCTACCATTTCAGAAACGGCGTTTACATTAGACTGCTCTGTAAAACCCTGGTGGATCATACCCGTAGCCTCTATCATTTCCGCTCCCTCTACAGGCCGGTAAGCAACATCGCCTACCTTTTCCAAATAGTCGTAATCTGCAAAATCCACAATCGTGATTTTATCTACTGCCACGCCGTCTGCATAAATCGTCCCGTCTACATCAATAGCAACGTTAGCTGCATCTACCGGAACCTGGGCGTCTCCGTTCTCACTCTGGAGAGGGTTGCCCTCTGTATCTACAATATGGCCGTCCTGGGTTATTTTAAAAGAGCCGTCCCGGGTATAACGCACGGACTGGTTGCCCGCCCTGTCTGTAAATGCCACTGCAAAAAAGCCTTTTCCTTCAATCGCCAGGTCGTAAGTATTTCCTGTTGTTCTAAGAGAGCCCTGTCCGTAATCCGTATAAACCTCGCCCAGTTTTACTCCCAGGCTCATATCTCCGATTTTCTTATTCAAATGCGCCTCAGAACCATCCCTGATTTTCAATGTAAGCATTTGGTCAAAGGACTGGTTCGTAACGCTCTCCTCCTTATAGCCTACCGTTGCTGCATTGGCAATATTATTGGATATAATATCAAGTCTTTTCTGTTCATTTGCCATGCCCGTATAGGCCGTATACAAGCCTCTTACCATAGGTCGTTCACCTCATTATTCTTTCTTGCCGCTTAAAAATTCAACAAATTTACCTGTTCCAATAGCCACGCAGGTCATTGGGTCCGCCGCCGTCATCGTAGTAATTCCTGTTTTATTCTCAATCAGCTCCTCCAATCCCCGCAGAAGGCTGCCGCCTCCGGTCAGGACAATACCTCTGTCCGCAATATCTGCCGCTAGCTCCGGCGGCGTCTTTTCCAGTACGCTATGCACTGCTTCCACAATCTGCGAGGTCGTTTCTTTCAGAGCTTCCTCTGTCTCCTCTGAAGATACGGTAATCGTTTTCGGAAGCCCCGTCACCAGATTACGTCCCCGGACGTCCATAGTCTCGCTTTCTGGGCGTCTGAAAGCGCTTCCTATCTTAATTTTAATATCTTCGGCTGTTCTCTCGCCTATTAATAAATTATGCTTTTTCCTCATATACCGTACGATGGCTTCATCAAAATCGTCGCCGGCAATTTTAATCGAGGTGCTAACTACAGTACCCCCAAGGGAAATCACTGCAATATCCGAGGTTCCTCCCCCAATATCTACAATCATATTTCCACATGGCCTTGAAATATCAATACCAGCTCCAATAGCAGCTGCAATGGGTTCCTCAATAATAGCAACCTCTCTTGCACCTGCCTGATAAGTAGCATCCTCTACTGCTTTCTTTTCAACCTCTGTAACGCCGCTTGGCACGCATACGCTAATCCGAGGCTTACGAAGACCCCTCTTCCCTACCGCCTTCTGGATAAAGTGCTTTAACATCTTCTCCGTTACAGTATAGTCTGAGATAACTCCCTGACGAAGAGGCCGCACAGCTACAATATTGCCCGGCGTACGCCCCAACATAAGCCGCGCTTCTTCGCCAATAGCTTTAATCTTGTTTGTATCTCTGTCAAACGCTACTACAGAAGGCTCCTTTAAAACAACGCCTTTTCCTTTTATATAAACCAATACGCTCGCGGTACCTAAATCAATTCCGATGTCACTGCCTAACATGCCCTTTCTCCTTCCTTACTCTCAAATGCATTTTATCTTATAATATCTAATATCTAATTTTTTCCACTCTATTCATAGTTAAACATACTCTATCTTATTATAAACACATTTTGCTATTTTTTCAAAGGAATTTTTAAATTTATACATATTTAACAGTGAAATCTCCAAAAGCCTTATTAAGACACGGCAAAGTCTACATGCTGAAGGATTCCCGCCTGGCCGTTTTCCTTAAGATACACGCCGGTTTTCTGAATCTTCGCCTCTCCCACAGAAAACTCTGTAGAGACATTCCCAAGATAAATGGCGCCAACCCCGGCTACCCCCAGCCCTACTAATTTATCGCGTCCCTGAGCATCCTTCGTCCAAATACGCAGCTTATTAAAAATCGGGTCGTTTTCATCAATCCATCCATTGCCGTCCATATCAAAAACCGCCAAATCCCGAAATCCATCGCCGCTTTTTGTACCAAAAAGCTCGCTGCCGTCATTAATAACGCCGTCTCCATTCCTGTCCAACGCCAAAAAGCCGCACATTTCACCAAGAAGAGAAATATTATCCAATTCCCCGTCTGCATCAATGTCAAAAAGGAATTTCTGATCTCTTATTTCTGCACTTCCGCCGCCCAGATTAATTACCAGAGGGTCTACCATAGCCGCTCCCCGATAATCGATATTGACCTCGGCATACTCTTCGAAGCTACGGCTCATAGCAGCTTCAATATCAAAGGAAATGCTCCTGCCATCCGCCGTTTTAACAATGCCTTCCGAATAGAACCGGGTCTCCTCTGTTTCTGCATGGTACTGTATTTCATGGTAAGAAAAGCCTTCGTTTCCTGCCGGCTGCCAATTAATACTTCCCATTCTGTTTCTTTCCAGAGCTCCCCTTAGCATCTCCCGCCAATCCTTATTCCTTACCTCTGCATGGAATAAAAGCTCTAAAAGATTTCGGAAACCGCCGTATTCTATTGGATCTTTCGGCACGAACTCCTCTTTTTTCTCCTGGGTCAAAATCCTCCATTTCAAACCGTTTACCTGCACCTGGGCTCTGCCTGTTTCATTTTTCGTCCTTGTCTGTGCGCTCTCCTTAGCTGTAGGCAATGTAGCAGCAGCTGTTGTCGTTTTCCCTACATTACGATTGCCCCAGCTGGAATATGACATCAGACCAAGATTCACTGCGCTATAAGTTCTCTGAGAACCCATAGCGACGTTGCTTGATTGAATAATCATACTACATACCTCCATGTATATTTAGACAGTTACGATTTAAGCCTGCGGCTTTACAAATCATTCGTTAAAGTCCGCAGACTCAAGAGCTACAAGATTTATATCGGCACAAAACCCCGGTTTATTTAGACAAATCACCAATAGCCCGGTTTTTACATAGAATTGTATTAACCCGGAGAAAACCGGTGGAAAAAGAAAGGAGTGTTTTTATTTTGGATCATTATGATGCTATGCAGGGATTGCCTTTAGCAATGGCGTACGTTCCATGGCAGTCATGGCAAAATGTCAGCGACGCCGCCAGAGGCCTGGAACAGGGCTCCATTTTTGAAGAACTTATTTTCCCTTTTGAATATGCGGGCCCTGGCTGCCGGAATACTGGAAACTGCCGCCGCGGCAACTTTCAAAACACTACGGCTGTCAATCCTTTGGCTCCGTCTTGCCGTCAAAACGCAAACCAAGCTGCGCGGCAGGCCAGAGGCCAGATGCAAAACCAGGCGCAATGCCCAAGCCGAACGCGCCATCAAAACCACATGCCTGAATGCCAGGCGCCAAACCATCAAAGAAGGGGGGATTGTTCATGTCAGGAAGTGAAAAAGAAAAATTAATGAATTTTATCCATGAAGTAAGCTTTGCCATTGATGACGTCGTCCTGTACCTGGATACCCACCCATGCGACAAACAGGCTATGGAATACTACCAAACCTACCGCAGACTCCGCAACCAGGCCGCTGAAGAATATACCCGTCTTTATGGACCGCTAAACAATGAAAACGTAACCTGCGGCAGCTATTGGTCCTGGGTCAGCACTCCATGGCCATGGGAAGGAGGATGCAATTAATGTGGAATTATGAAAAAAGGCTTCAGTATCCAGTCAACATTACCAAATGCAATCCAAAGATGGCTCAGGTCATCATTAGCCAGTTTGGAGGCCCGGATGGAGAGCTGGCCGCCAGCATGAGATACCTCTCTCAAAGGTACTCTATGCCTTATCGCGATGTTGCGGGCCTTCTGACAGATATAGGTACAGAAGCATCGGAAATGTTCCATTTATTATATTCACCCCAACGCCATAAAATAAAAAAATCAAAACTCAGACTATCTCTCTAGTGACAGACCGCCTTTTTTATGATAAAATTTGTCTGAAAATATTTCAGGGGGAATATCTATGGACGAATCAAAAACAAACCAAAATTTAATTGAATATCTTCTGGCCCTGCTGAACAGTTCCGACCCTAACGATGTCGGTATGTCCTACCTGATAAAATTTATGGATGAAATGCCAGGCGGTTTTCTAATATATCATGCGGACGGCGGACAGGAAATTATTTACGCAAACAAAGCTCTGCTCCGTATTTTCCAATGCAGCGCCCTCAAGGAACTTCAGGAATTAACGGGAAACTCCTTCCGTGGAATCGTATACCCAAAAGATTTCGATGCAGTCCAAAAAAGTATCCAGGAACAGATTTCTGTGAGCCGGTATAACCTGGATTATGTAGAATACCGGATTATCCGCAAGGATGGTACCATACGCTGGGTTGAAGATTACGGTCACTTTATTCATAGCGAAACGGTTGGAGATATTTTCTATGTATTTATGAGCGATGCAACAGAAAAGAAAAACCAACAGTTAATGGAAAAAACCATTTTATTAAATGAAAAAAAGCAAGAAACGCAAAAGCTCCAAAACCTGATTGAAGAATACGACAAAGAAAGAAAACTGATTAATCAGGAACATTTGCGGCGTCTTGAAGTTATAGAAGGCCTCAGCGTAAATTATGAATCTATTCTTTACGCCGACTTAGATACTGACAAAATTCTGCCGTACCGTCTAAGCAGCCGTTCAGAATGCCAATTTGAAAAAAAATTTGAGGTGCGAAGTTTCCTTTGGTATGTTTCGGATTATGTTAATACCTGGGTCTACCCGGAAGACCGGGAATTAATTTCTAAGGTTACATCCCCGGACTACATTCGGGAGCATTTAGCAGAGAATAAAACCTATTACACAAATTACCGGATTTTAAAAGGCGGAAAAATACAATATTTGCAGCTGCGTATTGTAAACGTAGGCAATACCAAGCATATTTCCCAAATTGTCATGGGATACCGAAAGGTTGATGAAGAAATCCAGCGGGAAAAAGAACAGCAGCAGATATTGGAAGAAGCCTTAAATAATGTAAAGCTGGCTATTATTGCTAAGAATACCTTTCTTTCCAATATGTCCCATGATATGCGGACTCCTCTGAATGCAGTTTCAGGCTATACGACGCTGGCAAAAAAGCATATTGACGACAAAGAAATGCTCCAGGGCTACCTGGACAAAATTGAAACTGCCAGCCAACAGCTTTTAGACCTGATTAACAAAGTCCTTGAACTGTCATGGACAGAATCAAAAAATATCCAGCTCATGGAAACAGAATGCGATTTATATCAAATCCTTCAGGAAGTACATACGTCTTTACTTCCAAAAGCAACAGAAAAAAATATAGCCTTTTCCCTTAACCTGACCGGATTAGAGCAGCATAATGTTTACAGCGATGAGGACAGGCTGAGGCAGCTGCTTTTGTATCTGTGCAGTAACGCTATTACCTATACGAAAAGCGGCGGTAGTGCGGATCTGATTGCCGTCCAGTTAGAAAACCTTCAAGACGACCATATTACCTGCCAGTTTATTGTAAAAGACACAGGTATTGGAATCAGTGAGGATTTCCAGAAACGTATTTTTGAACCATTTGAGCGGGAAAACAACACTACCTCCAGCGGTATCCATGGCCCTGGCCTGGGCCTTACCATTGCCAAAAGTATTGTAGAAATAATGGGCGGTACTATAGAAATAGACAGCGCTGTCGGCGAAGGCAGCACCTTCACCGTTACTCTCCATTTCCGCACTCAGGCGCAAGCGGCGCCTCCGTCTGTCTCCAGTACAGAAGATGCTATGGCTCTCTTACAACAGCAAAGAATTTTACTGGTAGACGACAACGAAATTAACTTGGAAATTGAATCAGAAATACTAGAAGGACTAGGCTTCCTTATAGAAACAGCTACCGATGGCAATATCGCCGTTGAAAAAATACAAAACTCCAAACCTGGAGACTACATGCTAATCCTGATGGATATACAAATGCCAATTATGGATGGCTGGCAGGCCACAAAAGCAATCCGCAGCCTCAGTCAGCCTAGCCTGGCCCATATTCCAATTATTGCTCTTTCAGCAAACGCTTTTGAAAGCGATAAGCAAACATCTTTAGACAGCGGAATGGACGCCCACCTGACAAAACCCGTTGACTTCCCTCTGCTGCTGGAAACGATTGCAAAAACCATGCAAATCCGTAAAGCTTTGTATGGAGATAATACAAAAAAGCCTTAGATGGCGTTTGAAAATATTTTCTGCCAGATGTACGTCGCAGCTCATAAGAAACTTGCACCAAAAGAAAGGTGTATAACGGGGCGTATAGATGGCAGAAATCATTTTCCAGACACAACATCTCCTTTTGAAAATTCATTGTTTAATCTATACGCTCCACTTTGTAAAAACCTGGCTACCTCTTATTATCTACACGAAATTTTCCAATTTCTGCACGCAACGTCTCTGCACTTTGTTTCGTCTTAGTTACCTGCTCCAGCACTTCTTCTGATTCTTCTACAATAACGGAAGCTCGCTGTGCAATTTCTGTAGTTCCCTCTGCTCCTTCTTCGGCCGCCTTGGAAATATCGCTCATAGAAGTTTTAATTCCTTCCATATTACTAAACAGCTCTTGGGCAACCGTGCTGAATTCACCCATTAATTCATCTACAAAAACGCCGTCTTGATCATACTGTTCTCCAATTGTAATAAAATCTTGATAATCTGCCGTTATGTCCTTTACAACAAAATCTAATAATTTCCTTGCATTAGAAGAAAGGTTCCCTACTGCTTCTGTTACTTCCTCCGTCACTTTCTGTATCTTAATAACTGTTTGTCTGGACTGTTCTGCAAGCTCTCCAATTTCTCCTGCAACTACTGCAAAGCCTTTTCCCGCTTCTCCAACCCTGGCAGCCTCAATGGAAGCATTCAAAGACAAAAGATTTGTTTGGGAAACCACTTTCATGATAACGCCGGACAATTCATAAATCTGGTCTATTACCTTTGCATTTTCTAACGCTGTCTCCAGGTCCTGTTGAATTTCACTTTTCAAAAGCGCTGCTTTTTCCTGGGCTCCTTTAATTTTTATATTTGTCTGTGCGGCTCTACCCTTAATTTCAGCAGCGCCCTGCGCGCCATCCTGGGAACGGCTCGCAATATGCTGTACTGCTGAGTATACCTCCCCGGCCGATTCATCCGCTACTGTTGTAGTAGCCGCCGTCTCCTGCATTCCCGCCGACAGTTCCTGCGTAGCCGCCGACACTCCTGCAATGTCGTCATTCAGCTTTGCAACGCATTCATTTACAGAACCGGCGGCAACGCTAATTATCTCAGATTCTATCTGTACCTGGCTAATTAGCTTTACCATAGCAGATTTCATATCTTTGATGCACCTGGCCAGATGACCAAAATCATCCCTGCGCCTTAAAAATTTCTGCATAAAATCCGTAGCATAATCTCCTTCCGCCATACAATTCATCTGCCGGACGGCTGCATTCAAAGACCTTGTAATATCTGTCACAATCAACAGAGCAATCGCAATCAAAAGCAATACGGCCACGGTTATAGAGATAAAAAACCATTTCCTGGTAGTTTGGAATATATTTTTTATAGGCGCATTATTATCTACTGCCAAATCTTCCAACTCATCCACATAATTTCCAGTACCCACTACCCACTGCCATGACTCAAATGCCTTACTATAAGCACGTTTTGGGTACGTTTCTGTACTGCCCTCCTTCGTGAAATAATATTCCGTAAAGCCTCCGTCTGCCTGGCGGCCATTTTTAATAATGTCCTTTATCATCTGGTATCCCTGGCTGTCCTTTGTTTCCAGCCGGTTTGTCCCTTCTACCTCCTGGCCCAGAAGAACAACATTATCTCCTTCATAGGTATCAATCCAAAAATAACCGCTTTCCCCATACCGGAGCTCTCTTACCATATCCGCGGCCAACTTTTTCGCTTCACTCTCTGTATATGTCCCATTCTGATATTCACTATAAATCTTTTCCAACAGGGTAATCACATTTTCCACCTGTCCCTTAATCTGTGCATCATAATCATCATAAAGCGCTTTCTTCATACTGGAAATCGACTGCCGATAGGACTTTTCCATACCGCTCATACTCATAACGCCCATAATACACATGGATACCACTGCAATAGCCGTCAGTATAATCAATTTTGTACGCACTTTTAAATTTGTAAACATTACTTTCTCACCCTTTCCTTAAGAGGGCGCTTGAAAATACTTTCTGTCAGATGTGCGTCACAGTTTGTAAGGGATTTGTGCCAAAAGAAGGGGGGCGTAGTAAGCTACGCCACTGGTTTTGATGCAAATATCATGCAAAATGAGGCGTACAGATGGCGGGAATGATTTTTCAAACACGCCCTAGTAACCTAGGAAAAAGAGCACCAGCTTTTTCTGCTATGTTCTCCTTCCTTAACTTCCTGTTACTTAAATTTTATCACATATTTGAAATGAGTAAATACCTTTTTATAATATATAATAATATAGTTCTATGGTCCTTCCTGCCATTACAAAATCACGCTCTAATACCTTTATAGGAAATTCCTGCAAGCTTATAGCTCCATTTAAAAGGAAGCGAATTCAAATAGACATCTATGCTTTCCCTATCATAAACAACTATTTTATCAAGAAGCTTTGTATAGAATTCATCCTCATACTCAATACCACCCATAAGCTCATCTACAACCCTTCCTATATCCTCCATCAATTTTTTCTGCCTGTGTTTTTCATCCTGCTGTCTTTTATTGTTTTCTGCCACAGACTCCAATCTGCCAATTTCATCATCGTATTTCGCCCTGAGCGCTGTAAACTCATTGTGGTCAATCTCTTTATTTATATAAAGTCTAATTAAATCAGTACGCTTTTGTTTTACAATTTCAATTTCTTTCATTAATGCATCTGTATCCTCATTTACCATATCCAATGAAATCACTTTATTAATAACCTTCATTAAGCTATCTGTTATTTTCCTGTAATCAAGCGTAAGCTGCTTACAAACAAGACACATAATATGAATAGCGTCTTCATTACGGATACTCATACTGGAGCAGCCCACCTGATTTCCTGCTTTGTCAATATGAGGCCGGCCATATTTTGAGCTCTCAAAGCACCTCCATGCTTTATACCTGCTCCCATCTTTTCGGGTTTTATATCTGGCGACATAGCTTGCGCCGCATCTGCCGCATTTTATTTTCCCAGAAAATGGATAACGGTTACTGTATTTTGCTTTTCCCTCCTGAGAACATGATTTTTCATCTAAAATACGGTTTGCTTTATCAAATAACTCACGGGAAATAATTGGCGTATGATGCTCTCTAATAATAATGAATTCCTCCTGCCCCAGATTTACTTTCTTTTCATGCGACAGAAAATCCGGCGTATACGTTTTTTTCTGTACTAAATCACCACAATATTTTTCGTTACGGAGAATACGAAGAATAACCGTATTCTGCCATTCCTTGACGCGCATAGGCCTAATGCCTTCTTCCCAAAGCTCCCGGGCGATAACATGCGTTCCTTTTCCTTCATCGGCAAACTTATGGAAAATAAGACGGACAATCTTGGCCCCTTCCTCGTTGACATACATTTTTCCATCCTTCACATCATACCCAAGCATACTGCGTCCAAATACAACGCCCCGCTCCATCTGCCGTTTCTGCCCCCACTTGACGCGCTCAGAAATTCTGCGGCTTTCCTCCTGTGCAATAGAGGACATAATAGCAAGACGAAGCTCGGCATCACCGTCTAAAGTGTTAATATTATCATTCATAAAAATAACGCCTACCCCATACCGCTTAAGGTCACGGGTATAAAATATACTGTCAAGGGTATTTCTTGCAAAACGGGAAATTTCCTTTGTTATTATCAAATCAATATCACCATTTTTTGCACAGACAATCATACGATTAAACTCTTTACGTTTTTTGGTATTTGTACCTGAAAGACCCTCATCGGCGAACACTTCATAAAGCTCCCAATCGGGATTACGCTCTATATATTGCCTGAAAAACGTACATTGGCTTTCAAAGGAATTAACCTGATCTTCTTTCCCCGTAGAAACACGGCAATAAGCAGCAACTCTTTTTTTCGTGTTCTTTCGTTCCGTACCTTGATTCAGTCTCTCATATCTATCTATTGACACAAAAGTACCTCTCTTTCTGACAAATTTCTATAAATAAAAGGCCAAGCGCTTAAGCTTGGCTATGGTTACTTTCGCTAAATTTCCTTTCTATTTCCTCAATGCAACGGTCATATTGAGAATAGGTCAAAAGCTCTCTCTTTCTCAAAGAAGCAAGTATTGACTTTTGAAATTGCAGATAAAACCCTGCATATTCCTGTTCTGTAATTTGTGGAAAAGACTCCCCAGCATAGATAAATTCACGGTATTTCAATTATCAGCACCACCTTGCTACAATGTATTCATAAAGGATTGTCCCTTATAACAAGAAGGTCTGTCTTTTTGAACAGAACATTACCGATTACTATCTGGGTACAGAAGAACTGGCACATATGGAGATGGTTTCTACTATTGTCCATCAGCTTACCCGTGATTTGACGCCTGAAGAAATTGAAAAATCCGGCTTTGCTACCTATTATGTAGACCATACTCTGGGCATCTGGCCAACTGCCGCTGCAGGTATCCCTTTTAATGCCTGCGAATTTCAAGTAAAAGGCGATCCTATTACTGATTTAACAGAGGACCTCGCGGCAGAGCAAAAAGCACGTTCCACCTACGACAATATTCTTCGTCTGGTAAAAGACCCTGAAGTATGCGAACCGATCCGATTCCTCCGCCAAAGAGAGCTGGTACACTTCCAGCGCTTTGGCGAAGCCCTGCGGAGAGTCCAAGACGATTTAAACTTCAAAAACTTCTATGCCTTTAATCCAGGATTTGATGTAAAAACTGCTTCTAACTCCTGTCAGTGTAAGAAAAGCTGATAAACAGTTTAAGAGGGTGTCCCAAAGTCACCAAACGACTTGAGGAACACCCTCTCGTTTTATCTCTTCCCTTCATGGCATCAGGCTATAGGCCAGCGTCCCTACAACTCCCGTTCCAAAAATAATAGCAATCGCATTCACCTTGTATTTCCGCAGAATAAACAGCCCTCCTGCAAATAAAAGAAATTCAATTACCCTAAAATCTGATAATACAATCTCCGAGGCCTCCGCCTGAAACAGCCCCAGCATAAGAATTGATAATCCCGCCGATGCTATCAGAGCCACTACTGCAGGCCGCAAAGCCCCAAGCACTGTTTGCACCCCTGATACGCTCCGGTATTTATAATAAACGTACGCTAATGCAAGGCAAATAAAAAATGATGGCAGAACGCACCCTAATGTGCAAATAACGGCTCCTGTCACGCCTGCTAAGCGGTTTCCTACAAAAGTAGCAGAATTAATAGAAATCGGTCCCGGCGTCATCTCTGCAATGGTAATTAAATCCGTAAATTCTTCCAATGTCATAAGCTTATGGACTTCCACAATCTGATTCTGAATTAGCGGAATCGCTGCGTATCCTCCTCCTACGCTGAACAGGCCTACCTGTATAAAGCTAAAAAATAATCGTAATAATACCATCTTTTGTCCCTCCTGCTATGCTTCTTTTCCGCTTTTTCCCATATCCAGGAAAAGATCTAAAAAACCGGCTGCCAGGCAACAGAAAATAACAGCCATAGCGCTTACGCCAAACACAATTTTTGCAATAAACGCAGCAATCATCAAACCAATATAAAAAACCCGTTTTGTTTTCCATACGTTCCCCGCCAAATTAATTACCACATCAAATATAACAGCGGCAACTCCAGCCCGCATTACCTGCAACGCTACAGAAATCACTGGATTACTTCTAAATTCCACATAAAAGAAGGATATTAATGTGATAATAATCATCGGAGGCAGAGCCGTTCCTAAAATGGCTACTAACGCTCCTATAATGCCGCGCATTCGATAGCCTAATATTACAGATGCATTAATTGGTATCGGCCCCGGAGAGGACTGGGCAATCGCCGTTATATCTAACATCTCATCCTCTTTCAGCCACCCCAGCTCCTCAACATACTTTTTTTTCATTAAAGAAACAATAACAAATCCTCCTCCAAAAGTACACGCGCTTAAGGCAAACATGGCCCAAAATAGCTTCCAAAGTATGCCCTCTTTCTCTTCCTTCTTATCCATCTTTCTCTCCCTTCCTACTTTTATCATCTATAGCATACCCTATCTCTCAACAAAATTATACCCTAAAATCTTGAGTTTCTGCATCCCACAAATTATAAAAGAACCCTTTTTAAGCATGAAACCCTTCTTTTATAAATATACATAAAATAAGATTTCTTCCTTTTTGGAGATTTGCCTATGAAAAATAAAAGCCTGAAAAAATTCCTATCTTTAGGTATTTTATTTGCCGCCGCTTTTCTAACAGGACGTTTTACTGCCAAAGCTGTACATGAGGTGTCCGCCGCCATAGAAAAAGACGCCGCATTAAAAAATGATTCTCTCCTGCTGCCATCGGAAGGAAACTGGGGACTCAGCTTCCAGGAAGATGGAAAGCCGCCTGTAGCCAACGCCACCTCTGAAGAACTGGCAAAATATAACGCCTACTATACAGAAAATACAGACGAAAAAGTACTATATCTTACCTTTGACGCCGGTTATGAAAACGGAAATACCCCGGCTATTCTGGAAGCCCTAAAAAAACACAATGCCAAAGCTACTTTCTTCATCGTTGGCAACTATCTGAATACCAGGCCGGACCTGGTAAAACAAATGATTGACGAAGGCCATATTGTCGGAAACCACAGCTATCATCATCCTGACATGTCCCAGATGGACCGCGCCGCCTTTGAAAAAGAGCTGGGAGAGTTGGAAGCCCTATATCAGGAAACCGTTGGGGAACCTATGAAAAAATATTATCGGCCGCCTCAGGGAAAATACAGCACCAATAATCTGGAAATAGCAAACGAGCTGGGCTATAAAACCTACTTCTGGAGCCTTGCCTATGTAGACTGGAACCAAGACAGCCAGCCTTCTCATGAAGAAGCCTTCAATAAGCTTTTAAAGCGAGTACATCCAGGAGCTATTGTTCTTCTCCACAGCACCTCGAAAACCAATGGTGAAATCATGGATGAACTTTTAACAAAATGGGAAGAAATGGGCTATACCTTTAAGTCTCTGGACGAACTGCCAGAGGCTTCTCCTAAATCTTAAATAAAAACGCCGGGCAAAGCATAAATTCCTGCTCTGCCCGGCGTTTTCTATTATGCTATTATACTATACAAATCTTACCGCAGTTCCATAAGCAATTACCTCTGCCGCCCCTTGCATAACTGCTGCAGAGCTGTAACGTATATTCACTATGGCATCTGCTCCCATGCCTTGCGCTTCTTCCACCATTCTTTTCGTAGCCAGCGCTCTGGCTTCATTCATCATCTCCGTATAAGCCTTCAGCTCGCCGCCTACCAGAGTTTTAAAGCTTTGAGTAATATCCTTTCCAAAGTTCTTGCTTTGAATCGTACTGCCCTTTACCATACCCAGCATTTCCAGTCTCTTTCCTTCAATGTAATCAGTATTTACTAAGATCATCCTCTTCACCGCTCCTTATCTCTTTTAACCTTTCTACAAATACAAAAATGATAACCCCCGCCAATAAAAGCGGAAGCAGCCCAAAGAAAAGCTTTAGGCCCAAAGTTATTGGCATCATTGTGCACGCTGCAAAAAATCCAATAAAATAAATAACAAAAATAATAGTAATAACCGCCGGAGCAATCATTTTCTTTCTATGCTCTTTTTTCATAGTCCTTTAAAAATTCCTGCCGTTCCAGCCCCAGTCCGAAACGCCTGTATAAGTAATATAAACGGCATTTCCAGGGATTCCAAGCTGTTCTTCATAAATCCGGCATATTTGTGCGGTCATTTTTTCATAGGCCTCTGCAGATGCATTCCCAAACAGGCTGACAGATACAAAAGCCCCCTTATCAAGCTTCTTTCCACCCATATATAAATCATAGTTATCTTCAAAGCCTATCATCAAAAAGCTCTCCGGCTTATTTAAAATCCCAATTGCCTGCCCCAGCTCTGACTTTACTGCTTCTTTTTTATCCTCTGCCATAGCTACAGTAACCTTAGAATCAATAAACGGCATCTTTTTTCCCTCCTGTCTTTCAAAATTTATTTTTATTATATCACTTTTCTGTTTTTTAGCAACTAATTTCCTTTTTTAAAGCCCTAAAATTCCCTTATATATGGATACGGCCGGAAGCAGACAGCCATAATCGCCTACTCCCGGCCTGGAACAAAAAAGTATCAAATACCCTAATTAAACTATCATCATTGCTGCTGATAAAATTAATATATGTACAACAACAAGCACAGCAACGATTTTCCAAATATATTTCAGCCAAGTCGCAAAATCAATTCTTGCAATAGAAATTCCTCCCATTAGCACACCGCTAGTTGGCGTTACAGCATTAACAAGAGCGCATGCTCCGCTCAAAGAACAAATCACAATTTCCGGTGAAAGGCCAAGTCCCGCCGCCAGAGGCCCCAAAATAGGCATAGAAACCGTGGCAAGACCGGAAGTGGATGGAATCAAAAAAGACAGCAAGATAAGCCAATGCAATAAACAGCAAAGCATTCGTTCCCTGCAGCGCCGCAGAAGCCTGTTCCAAAATATATAAATCCAGCCCTGTAGCAGACATAATTACAGAAATTCCCCGGGACACCGAAATTACCAGCGCAACACTTAACATATCCGCAGAACCACTAATAAAGGAATGTACAATCACATCCTCTTTCAGCCCGTAAACCAATCCGATAACAATAGAGCAAAGCAAAAACCATACGGATAAATCAGAAAACCACCATGCTCCTAAATCGCTTCCTGTTAAAAAACTGGTTCCATGAAATAAACTTATGCCAAAATTATCCCATGGAATAACCGAAATTATCATAACCACAAAAGAAAGGGCAAATAAAATCATTACAAATTTCTGTTTTCCAGTAAAAACAAGCTCTGCGCCCTTATTCTCAGCATTCCCATACCTTTCCTGTACAGCGGCCTGTTCTGTTTTCGTCAGTAGGCTCGCCGCCGGATTTTCTCTTACCTTTTTCGCGTATTTCATAACGTACGCCGCCGATATTGCATAACAGATAAGCCAGGAGACTGCCCCCGCTGCAATAATAATGCTTTGATTCGCCGGTATTCCTGCTGAATCCAAGGCATCTAATGAAACAGAAACAACAAAAGGATTTACAGTCGAGCCAAGAACGCCTGCTGTAGAGCCTAAAAGAATCGTAGAAGCCGCCGTTATAGAATCAAAGCCTGCCGCCACCATTGTAGCTGTAACTAAAGCGTAAAAAGCAATCGTTTCTTCTGCCATGCCATAGGTTGTACCGCCCACAGAAATCAAAAACATTAAAATAGGAATTAAATAAAGCTCTTTTCCATTCAATTTTTTAACCACAATTGCAATACCAGAATCCAATGCTCCGGTTTTTGTAACAATTCCGAGAAATCCCCCTAAAACCAAAACGAACAGGGAAACATCCATAGCGCTTTTAAAGCCTGCGACAGGCGCGGTTGTCATATCTGAAAGACTTGCCCCTTGAATGCCGGGAATAAAATGGGTAAGAATACCAATCAAAAAAATCAGGATAAAAAGAACTGTAAACGCCGTCGGCATTTTAAAACCCTTTTTTTCTTTGTCCATAAATGTAAACCTCCATAATAATAATGCCTGCACTTCTTCCATCTGAAATAAGGCTTGACACATACAAATAATTTTAGTAGAATATATTCATAGAACTAGTTCATAGAATTAATTCTATTAATAACATACCATAAATCCTCGAAAAATACAACACCCAAATTAAAAATTTTAAGGAGGAATATAAAATGAGCTCTATTTTAGAAGAAGCGAAAGCATTAGAACAGGAAATTATTGAAAACCGCCGTTACCTGCACGCTCACCCTGAATGCGGATTTGAGTTAGAAAATACCAGCAGGTTCGTTATAGAAAAGCTGACCGAATACGGCTATCAGCCAGAAATGATTTATAAATCCTGCATTGTTGCCACCATTGGAGATGCAAGCATGGGAAAAACTATACTTTTACGGGCAGATATGGATGCCCTTCCTATGTTTGAAGAAACGGATCTGCCGTTCAAATCAAAAATAAAAGCCGCTCATGCCTGCGGACATGATACTCACACCTCCATGCTTTTAGGCGCGGCAAAGCTGTTAAAAAAGCATGAAGCAGAGCTAAAGGGATGCGTTAAATTTATGTTTCAGCCAGATGAAGAGGGACTGGCTCCAGATGGTATCGGCGGCGCCGACCGGATGCTGGAGGCCGGAGTTTTAAATAATCCTAAAGTAGATGCTGCGTTTTCTCTTCATAACTTTTCAGGTACTTATAAATCTGGAGTAATCGCTTACCGCCCAGGAGCTTTTATGTCCTCCTGCGATACCTTTATAATACAAATTTTTGGAAAGGGCGCCCACGGTTCCCAGCCAGACCAGGCGGTTTCACCAATCAACATAGCAGCTCACATTTATCTTGGAATACAGGAATTGGTTGCCAGAGAACTGCCGTCGTACGGACAAGGTACAATCACAGCCGGCAGTTTTCACAGCGGCGATGCGCCGAATATTCTGCCAGATACCGCCGAGATACAAGGAACCATTAGAATGACGGACGAAACGCTTCGTAAAAAAATCAAGGAACGTATGGAAGAGCTTTGCACACATACAGCCAAAGCCTACGGCGGCAGCTGCAAGATTTCTTTTATGCATGGTATCCCATCCGTCTACAATAATCCAGAGCTAACCAGTGAAATTGTCGGATATAGCAAAGAACTGCTGGGCGACTGCCTTTACGAGGAGCCTTACGCATTCTCTGGAAGTGATGATTTTAGTTCTATTACCCAGGTTGTGCCGTCCTGT